>CAXTNU010000287.1:0-5433 GCA_964245595.1 uncultured bacterium
GCCCGGGCCGCGGCGCGGGCCGCCTCGGCTTCGCGCTGCTTCTGGCGGATCAGGGCTTCGAGCTGGGCCTCTTCCTCGCTGGACATCTCGTCGAGCTGGGCGACCTCGGTCTGGACCGACGAGCGCTGCGCGTCGGCGGCGGCCAGCAGGCCCTTGCGCTGGTCGGCCAGCGCGTCCAGCGCCAGCCGCTGCTGGCGCACTTGCGCCTCCTGGCCCTGCAGCTCCGTCGCGGTGCCGAGCAGGCCGGTCTCGATCGCGGCCACCTTGGCCTCGTCGGCCCGCCGGGCCCGGATCGTGGACTGGTTCGACTTCACCAGGTAGCGGATGTCGTTCCAGCGCTCGACGAAGTCGCCGAACGAGCGGGCCCGCAGCAGCACGTCGACGTAGCCCAGGTCGCCGTGCTCGTAAGCGTCGACCAGGCGCCGGTTGAGCACGTCCTGGTGGCGCTTGAGGGTCGCCTTGGCGGCGCCGAGCTGGACCTGGTTCCAGGCCAGCTTGCGCTGGGTGGATTTGATCCGCCCGCGCAGCTCGTCGAGCCGGCCGTTGACGTGGCCGATGTTGCGGTTCGTCTCGGCCAGCTGCGAGGCGATCGAGCCGACCCGGGCCCGGGCACTCTCGAGCTGGGCCTGCTTGTCGTGCAGCTTGGCGTGCACGTCGTGAATCTTGGTCTGCTGCTGGTGAATCTCGTCGTCGACGCGGCTGCGCGCATGACCCGCCCCCGGCGCGAGCGCGACCGCTATCGCGAGCGCGGCGAGCGCGGCCGGACCGCGGCGCGGGCGAGAACCGCCCTTCACGCGCGCAGGTACCGCCCGACGCTCAGCCAGGACGCGATCAGCCCGACCGCCGCGCCCACCGCGAGCAGCTCCAGGCACAGCACGCCCCCGTTGACCCCGAAGGTGATGAAAGCCAGCGTCGAGGCCAGCTTGGGCACGATCTGGTGCTCGGCCAGCGCCAGCGCGCCGATCGCCACCGCCGCGCCGAGGATGCCGGCCAGCATGCCCTCGGCGATGAACGGCATGCGGATGTACATGTTGGTCGCGCCGACGAGCTGCATGATCTCGATCTCGCGCCGGCGGGCGAAGACGGTCAGGCGGATCGTGTTCGCGATGACGATCGCGGCCGAGAGCGAGAGCAGCCCGATCAGCACCAGCCCGGCGCGGCCCAGCACGGCCGCGGTCTTGAGCAGCTTGGTGACGGTGTCGGCGGCGTAGTCGGTCTTGGCGACGCGCGGGTCCTTGGCGATCCAGGCCGCGACGTTGGGCACGGAGTCCGGGTTCACCACCCGGACGTGGTAGGTGTTGGGCAGCGGGTTCGAGGTCAGGAGCGAGGTGTCGAAGTCCCGGCCGAGCACCGTGCGCATCCGCTTGAGGCCGTCCTCGCGCCGCACGTAGGTTGCCGACGCGATGCGCGGCTCGCGCGCGAACTTCGTCGCCAGATCCTTGGCCTTGGCGTCGTCCACGTCGTCCTTCAAGTAGACCGCGATCTCGATCTGCGAGAGCACGCCGTGGCCGAACGTGCTCAGCGTGTCGCGCACGTAGAGGAAGCTGCCGAGCAGGACGATCGTTACCGCGACGGTTCCGATCGCGGTGAACTGCATGCCGGCGTTGCGGGTGAAGTTCGCCAGAACCTCACCCAGGAAGAACCGCAGTCTGCCCAAGTCCACGGAAATAGTAGCCCCGTTCGTCGTCGTGGAGGATGCGGCCGTGCTCGAGGCGCACGACGCGCCGCCGCATCCGGTCGACGACGGCTTGATTGTGGGTCGCGACCACCACGGTCGTGCCTTTGAGGTTGATGCGCTGCAGCAGCTCCATGATCTCGGTCGTGTTCGACGGGTCGAGATTGCCGGTCGGCTCGTCGCACAGCAGCAGCTTGGGATTGCAGACCAGCGCGCGCGCGATCGCGGTGCGCTGCTGCTCGCCGCCCGACAGCTCGCTGGGGAACATCCGGCTCTTGTGCGAGAGGCCGACCAGATCGAGCGCGCGCGGCACCTGGCGCATGACGTCCTTGGTCTTGGTGCCGGTCACCTGGAGCGCGAAGGCGACGTTCTCCCAGACCGTCTTGTGCGAGAGCAGCTTGAAGTCTTGGAACACGACCCCGATGTTGCGGCGCAGCGCCGGCACCTTGCTCCGGCGCAGCCGGTCGACCCGGATGCCGTCCACCCAGACCTCGCCCCCGCTGGGCTTCTGCTCGCGGTACAGGAGCTTGAGCAGCGAGGACTTCCCGGTCCCCGAGTGGCCGACCAGAAAGACGAAGCTGCCCTTCTCGATCTCGAGGTCGACGTCGTCCACCGCCCGCGTCCCGTTGGGGTACACGAGCGAGACGCCATGCAGCCGGATCAAGCCCGGACGCTCACGGCAGTCGCCATTCTGACATTCCCCGAGGGCGCGCGCGAAAACGCGGTTGCCGCTGGCACCATGTCACGTTGCGACAGGGTTTCCACCGGCCGTGGCTCATACCTTCGCGAGATGAATTTCGACCTGACCGACGAGCAGAAGGCGATCCAGTCGCTGTGCCGCGATTTCGCGCGGGACGAGGTCGCGCCGCAGGCCGAGCGCAACGACGCCGAGGAGCGCTTCCCGTACGATTTGGTCGCGAAGATGGCCGAGCTCGGCTTGATGGGTCTGCCCTTCCCCGAGCAGTACGGCGGTTCGGGCGCGGACACGGTCAGCTACGCGCTGGCGGTGATGGAGATCTCGCGCGCCGACGCCTCGACCGGCATCACGCTGGCCGCGCACGTCTCGCTGGGCGCCTCGCCCATCTTCCTGTTCGGCAGCGAGGCCCAGAAGCAGAAGTACCTCGTTCCGCTGGCCAGGGGCGAGAAGCTGTGGGGCTTCGGGCTGACCGAGCCGGGCGCGGGCAGCGACGCCGGCGGGACCCAGACCCGGGCCGAGCTGCGGGACGGCAGCTGGGTCATCAACGGGACCAAGGCCTTCATCACCAACAGCGGCACCGACATCACCGCCGGGACCACGATCACCGCGGTGACCGGGCGCGACGCCGACGGCCGGAGCGAAATCTCGAACCTCGTCGTGCCGCAGGACACGCCCGGCTTCAGCCGCTCCAAGAAGTACAAGAAGATGGGCTGGAAGGCGTCCGACACGCGCGAGCTGTCCTTCGCCGACGCCACCGTGCCCGAGGAGAACCTGCTGGGCGAGCGCGGCAAGGGGCTCAAGCAGTTCCTGACCATCCTCGACGGGGGGCGCATCTCGGTCGCGGCGCTCTCGGTGGGCCTGGCGATGGGCGCCTACGACGAGGCCTACAAGTATGCCCGCGAGCGCCAGCAGTTCGGCCGCCCGATCTCCAAGTTCCAGGCGATCCAGTTCAAGCTGGCCGACATGCTGATGGAGATCGAGCACGCCAAGCTGATGGTGCTCAAGGCGGCCTGGGAGAAGGACCAAGGCCGAGCCTACGAGCTGAGCGCGTCGCTGGCCAAGCTCTACTCGGGCGAGGTCTCGCGCCGGGTGGTCAACGAGGCGGTCCAGATCCACGGCGGCTACGGCTTCATGGACGAGTACCCCGTGTCGCGGATGTACCGCGACCAGAAGATCAACGAGATCGGCGAGGGCACCAACGAGGTCCAGCGGTTGGTGATCGCCCGCCAGATCGGGCTGTAGCGTCCCCGCCTGTAACCGGACGGGTCCGCGGAGCGTCCAAGGAACCGAGCCGTCCGGCTCGCGGAGGAAATCTCGTATGTCGCGTTCGCTAGTCCTGGTCGTCGCCGCGTCCCTGTTCGTCGTCGCCGTGGTGGCGTTCGGGGCGCGCAAGCTCAATGCGCAGCTCGAGCACGGCGCGACGGCGCCGGAGTTCAGCGCGCAGGCCGCGCTGGGCGGCAAGGTCGAGACCGTCGATCTGAAGACGGCGCTGGCGAAGGGGCCGGTCGTGCTCTACTTCTTCCCCAAGTCGTTCACGTCGGGCTGCACGATCGAGGCGCACCTGTTCTCCGAGCACATCGGCGACTTCCACAAGCTGGGCGCAACGGTGATCGGGGTCAGCGGCGACAGCATCGAGACGCAGCAGAAGTTCTCGACCCAGGAGTGCCGCTCGGCGTTCCTGGTCGCCAGCGACCCGGGCCTGAAGATCGCCAAGTCGTACGACAGCGAGCTGGGCGCGGGCTTCTCGAACCGCACCTCCTACGTGATCGCGCCCAACGGCACGATCGCGCTGGCCTACACCAGCCTCGACCCGTCCAAGCACGTCGAGAAAACGCTGGGCGCGCTGCGCGAGCTGCACGCCGCGAAGTAAGATCGATGGGACACTGCGCGCCCCGCTGAACTCAGCTCGTCGTCAGCGGGTGAACTCGTGGACGACGAGCCAGGCGAAGAGGCCGACGTCGGCGATCATCGCGACGATCAGGCCCAGGATGAACAGCTCGAAGCCGGTCAGCCCGTTGAACACCGGGCGCGCGACGGCTCGCGAGCGGGACGCGCGAGCGCGCTGGTCTCCCATTTCCATGGGGAGCTCCTCTCGTGAAGTTCGGTGATTCCGGCCGCCGGGTAATTACCATCATCGGCAGCCCGAACGCCGGCATTTAGCTCACGCCGAGGACTCGGGACGGTTATCCCACTCCTGGTCGGCCGACGGCCCTAAACTGTGACCGAAAACGTGTCGAGCAAGCCGATGCGGTTCGCTCCGGCGGCGCTCGCGGCGTCGGCCAGCTCGGGACTGGCGGTGAAGAGGACGATCTGCGCGTCGGCGGCACCGCGCACCAGGACCGGCAGGCAGCGCTCGATGCGGGGAGCGTCCCAGTAGGCGAAGGGGTCGTCGAGGACCAGCGGCGGTGTCTCCAGGCCCTCGGCGAACATCCGGGCCGTCGCGAAGCGGACCACCAGCGCGACCTGATCGCGGGTGCCGGCGGAGAGCAGGGCCAGGTCCTCGATCGCGCCCGTCTCGGGGATGCGCACTCGGATCGCGAGCGTCGCGGGGTCGAGCCGGATCTCGCCGTAGCGGCCGGCGGTGATCGTGCCGAGCACGTCGGCGCTGTACTCTTCCAGGCGGCGGGCGAAGCCGCGGTGGGCTTCGTCCTTGCGCTTCTCGACCGTCGCCCGAGCCAGTTCGACCGCGCGCCCGAACGCTTCGAGGCGGGCGATCTCGGCCCGTGTCGCGGCCAGCGTTTCGTCCAGCGCGGCGACGTCGGGGATGGTGTCCTCGGCGCCGCGCAGCTCGCCTTCGAGCGAGGCGACACCGTGCTCGGCGGCGCGGGCGTGCGCGTCGAGCTCGCCGCGCTCGCGCTCGAGCGCGGGCAGCGAGGCGGTGTCGTCCGCGCCGGCCGGCTCGACGCCGGCGGCGAGCAGCGCGTCGTACTCCGCTTGCAGTGCGAAGTCGTCCTCGGCGCCCATGATGCGACCGCGGCGCACGGTCAGCATCGCCAGGCCGTTGTCGATGCCGTCGCGCTCGAGCCGGCGCGCGGCGCGCAGGCGGGCGGTTTCGCGGCGC
>CAXTNU010000288.1:0-5419 GCA_964245595.1 uncultured bacterium
GGCCTGCCGGACCGCGACTACTATCTCAAGGACGACGCGCGTTCGCAGGCGCTGCGCGGCAGCTACCGCACCTACGTCGCGGCGCAGCTCGCCAATCTCGGCGACGCGCCGGCCGCCGCGCAGAGCGAAGCCGACGCGGTGCTGGCGCTCGAGACGGCGCTGGCGAAGGTCACCCCGCCGCGCACCGACCTGCGCGATCCGGCCTCGACCTATCACCCCATGCCGGTGGCGAAGCTGAGCGCGCTGGCGCCGCACGTGCCGTGGGCGAGCTACTTCGCCAGCCATGCCCCGCCCGCGTTCGAGATCGTCGACGTCGCGGTGCCATCGTACGTCGGCGGCTACGACGCGCAACTGGCCGCGACGCCGCTGGCGACCTGGAAGACGTACCTGCGCTACCACGTCGCCGACGCGTACGCGACCGCGCTGCCCAAGCGCTTCGCCGAGGCGAGCTTCGCCTTCCGCGGCACCGTGCTGACCGGGGTCAAGGAGCAGCTCCCGCGCGCGCAGCGCTGCACCGCCGCGGCCGACGCCTCGCTGCGCGACGTGCTGGGCAAGGTCTACGTCGCCAAGACGTTTCCGCCGGCCGCCAAGGCGCGCGCGCTGGCGCTGGTCGAGAACCTGCAGGGCGTGCTGCACGACGACATCGGCACGCTGGACTGGATGAGCGCGCCGACCAAGCACCGCGCGCTGGCCAAGCTCGACGGGTTCACCAAGAAGATCGGCTACCCCGACCAGTGGACGAGCTTCGCCGCGCTGAGCGTGAAGGACGGGCCGTACGCCGCCGATCTGAGCGCGGTGCGGCGCTTCGAGAACGCGCGCACGATCGCGCGCATCGGCAAGCCGACGGACCGCAGCCTGTTCGGCATGACGCCCGCGACGGTCAACGCCTACTATAATCCCTCGAACAACGAGGTCGTCTTTCCGGCCGGCATCCTGCAGGCGCCGTTCTTCAACCCGGCCGCCGACGACGCGGTGAACTACGGCGCGATCGGGGCGGTGATCGGGCACGAGATGACGCACGGGTTCGACGACCAGGGCCGCCAGTTCGACGAGAAGGGCAACCTGAGCGACTGGTGGACGCCGGCCGACGCGGCCGCGTTCAAGACCCGCGCGCAGTGCATCGTCGACGAGTACGACGCGCTCGAACCGATCGCCGGCGTGCACGAGAACGGCAAGAACGTCCAGGGCGAGGCGATCGCGGACCTGGGCGGGCTGACGATCGCGTACCGTGCCTTCGAGCGCACCCCGCAGTTCAAAGCCCATCAGAAGATCGCCGGCTACACGCCCGAGCAGCGCTTCTTCCTGTCGTACGCGCAGGTCTGGCGCGGTGCACAGACCGAGGCCGCGATCCGCCAGGCCGCGGTAGTCGACCCGCACCCCAACCCCAAGCTGCGCGTGATCGGCACCCTCTCCAACATGCCCGAGTTCCGCAAAGCGTTCGCCTGCGCCGCCGGCGACAAGATGGTGCGCGCGAACGCCTGCCGGATCTGGTAGGACCCCGGAAGCGCCTCATTGACGTGCCCCCATGTACGTATTATCATACGTACATGGGGGAAGGCACACCGAAATACACCGGCACGATCACGACCAGCGGGTCTTCCGAGGCCATTCGCTTGGAGAAGACGGTCTTTCGTGCGCATCCCGAGTTTTGCCAGCGGGCCAAAGTGACGGCGACCGTCATCGCGCCGGGGCAGATGCTCATTTCCCTCGTCGAAGACGGACCGCGCACGCAAGCGGATACCGAGGACCCGATTCTGGGCGCGTTCCTGAGCTTTCTGGAGCGTGACATGACCCAAGCGCCTCAGCGCTTGGAACCGTTGTCCGCCGGCTCGGTGGCGGCAGCCGTCGAGCTCACCCGCGACGTCTCGCTCGACGACGAGGAGCGGCTGCCGGACGACGCTACCTTGTGAGCGGCTCGTCATTCGACGAGCGCAACGGCTGGCGGCTCTACCAGCACCCCGCCTTTCGCGAGCCTTTCGACGCATTGACCACGGAGGTCGAGCGCCTCCGGTCGACGCTCTCGACCGACGAGTTCGTGCGCCATCCGAAGACGAAATTGCTCGCGCGCATCGTGCGGCTCATCCTCGACGAGATTCCGCTCGATCCGGGCGCAGCGCAGTACGAGCTGGGCAACACGCTCGGCTCCGCGCACCGGCATTGGAAGCGCACGAAGTTCCTCGAACGCTTTCGGCTTTTCTTTCGCTACCGGTCGCGCGAGAAGATCATCGTCTACGGCTGGATCAACGACGAGCACACGCTGCGTGCCAGGGGAGCGAAGAACGACCCCTACGCGGTTTTCGAACGGCGGCTCAAGAGCGGCGACCCACCCGATGGCTGGGGCGATCTGCTCGAACAGTCGGGCTAGCGCATCGGCCCAGCCGGACTGCTATACTGGAGATCGATGACGCACGCACAGACGCTCGCCAAGGCGCTCAACGCGCTGGCCAAAGGTCCGCAGTTCTCGAACAGTAAGGCGCGCGCGGCGGCACGCCAGGACGCCAACGTCGACTGGCCGCGGACCAAGGCGCACAATGCGGGCTTCAATCCCGAGGTGGACGGCTGCGAGTCGTTCGTGATGACCGACGGCAGCGTCTGCGAGTGGGCGCCCGGGCGCTATACCTACATCGCGCGCGCCACCGGCTGAGGGTCAGCCGCTCAGCAGCGCTCGCGCGCGTTCCACCATCTCGCGCATCGGCGGCAGATCGCCGGGATGCCGCGGTGGATCCAGCGCAGCACGCCGTCTTCGTCGATCACGGCCGCGCCCGGGTTCTGCGCCGCATCCTCGAGCTTCGTCTCGTCCCAATCCTGAACGAAGCCGGCGGCCTCGTTCTCCGCGCGGCGCTCTTGCAGGCCCGGAAACGTCTTGAGCTGGGTCAGATCGAAGTCATCCAGGCCCATCGCCTTGTAGGTGTGCATGTCCGCGTCGCCGATGCACTGCGCGCTCGGGTTGTGGCGGGCGCAGAACTCCTCGGCCTTGGCTTGCGAGCCGATCGTGATGCAGCGCACGGCGAAGCCGCCGGCGGCGATCGTCTGGTCGAGCTCGCGCAACTGCGCGAGTGGCTCAGCGAAGAACCGTCAACCGACGTGCCGTAACCAGACGACCAGCGCGGGCCGCGGGATCGGCAGATCGAGGACCGCTTGCGGAGCGGTTTGGCCCACCTGGGGCAGAGCGTCGCTCATCGAATCCCTTTGCCGCTCGCGGCGAGAAGTGTGGCGGGCGCCGAGGTGTCCGCCTCGGCGCTCGCGCTCACACGGTCAGGTGTTGTTGCGGACGTCGCGCTTGCCGGCGTCGATGTCGCCCTTGACCGTCTCGGCTCCCTGGTTGAACACCGAGCCGACCTTCTCGCCGACCGTCATCTGATCGCCGGCGACGTCGCGCTTGGCCTGCTCGCCTTCGGCGGCGGAGCGGTGACCGGCTTCGCTGACGGAGTCCTTCACGTTGTCGGCGCCTTTTTTCACGGCGTCCACGCCTTTGTCGATCGCGTCCTTGAAACTCATACTCGCTCGCTTCCCGGCCGCTCGGCGGCCAACGGCCTATCGATACCCCGATCCGGGACCGGTGTATCCGCGGCGCGGCCCCACCGCTTCCTCTGCTGAAGGCTTCGGCGGCCCGGCTCGCGCAAGCGACGTCACCATGCCATCGCTCGTGCAGTCGCGCCGCTCGTTCGTCCGCTCCGCCGGAGCGCTCGCCGCGGTCGCGGGCACCGGGCGGCTGCGCGCCGGGGCGGCGCCGGCCCGGGCGACGGTGCGGTTGGGCTACGTCGACTCGTTCTCGGGACCGTTCGCGATCGGCGGCATCACCCAGGTCAGCGGCGCCCGCCTCGCGGTCGAGGAAGCGAACCGGCGCAATCCGCGCGTGCGCTACGAACTCGTCACGGCCGACGACGCGAGCCGGCCGGCCGTGGCCGGGACCGAGGTGCGGCGGCTGGTCGAACAGGAGCGGGTCGACGCGCTGCTGGGCGGCGCGTCGTCGGCGGTCGGGCTGGCGGTGTCCGCCTACGCGCAGAACGCCGGCGTGCTCTACGTCGCGGTCGGCGCGCACGATACCAACCTGACCGGCAAGCTCGCGCACCGGGTCACGTTTCGCCAGACGTGCTCGCTGGCGATGCTCTCGAACGCGCTCGGCTCGACCCTGGTGCGGCGCGCGAAGCGCTGGTACTTCCTGGTCGCCGACTACGCCTTCGGCACCGACGCGCGCGACCGGCTGCGCACGATCCTGGCCGCGCACGGCGGCAGCGAGGCCGGGATGGCGCTGCACCCGATCGGCGCGAGCGACTTCTCGCCCTACATGATCAACGCCCGCAACACCAGCGCCGACGCGTTCCTGATCCTCAACGGCGGCACCGATACGCAGAACGCGGCCAAAGCGTTCGTCCAGTTCGGCCTGCACAAGACGATGCTCGCGGCCGGCGTGACCGGCGAGAACGAGCTGGCGGCCGGCTTTCCGGCCGAGGAGCTGGCCGGCTCGCTGTGGGGTTACGTGTGGGGACCCGACGCCGGCGGCGGCGCCGCGAAACTGCACGCTCGGCTGGCCGCGGTGGCGCACGGTTTCCCGCCGAACTGGCGCCAGTACCTGGGCTACATGGCGGCCGCGAACGTGATCGAGCGGATGGAGGCCGCCGGCACGACCGACACGGCGACGCTGGTGCGGGCCTTCGAGCAGCACCGCTACGACGCCGCGAAAGCGCAGCCGGCGTACTTCCGCGGCTGCGATCACCAGGCGGTGCAGGAAACGTACTGCGCGGAGATGCTGCCGCGCGCGAAGCGCCGCGACCCGAACGAGTACTTCCGCATCGTCTCGGCCGTCGGCGGTGATTTCGCGGCGGGCCCCTGCGACGATGCGGACAGCGCGGCCGCCGCCAAGGTCATCGGCGACGAGCGCGTTCCGGCGCGCGAGGACTACCGGGCCGTGCGCCTCTGACCCACGACGTGAGCTTGGGCGTCGGCGCGTTCGTCGGGCTGCTGGCGAGCGCGGTGGTGCTCTCCATCGCCGCCGAGCGGATCCGCGTTCCGGCGGCCGTGCTGCTGGTCGCGGCGGGCGCGCTGGCCGGCTCGCTCTGGCACGTGCGGCCGCCGTTCGCCTTCGGGCCCGCGCTGCTGTTCGTGTTCCTGCCGCCGCTGGTGTTCGAGGCGGCCTGGAACATCGATCTGGCGGCGTTGCGCGCGCGGCTGGGGCGGGTGGTGCTGCTGGCGTTTCCCGGCACGCTGCTGACCGCGTTCGCCGTCGCCGGCGGGCTGGCGCTGAGCGGCGCGCTGCCTTTCGGCGCGGGTTTGCTGTTCGGCGCGATGGTCGCCGCGACGGACCCGGTGGCGGTCGTGGCGGTGTTCCGGCGCGTGCCGGTGCCGGCCGGGGTGCGGACGCTGGTCGAAGCGGAGTCGCTCGCCAACGACGCGCTCGCGGTCGCGCTCTACGGCGTCG
>CAXTNU010000289.1:0-5410 GCA_964245595.1 uncultured bacterium
GTCCCCCGACGGCCGCCACGACGCCGGGATCGCCGGCGAACCCGGCCACGATCCGCGGCCCCAGCCGGCGGTCGACGACGTTGTCGCGGCCCTCGTCTTCGTGCGGATTCAGCACGCCGCCGTTCGCGCTGTCGCGCACGATCGCACGCGCACCCAAGCCAAGGCGCAATGCCGCGGTGACGGCGAGACCTGCACCCCCGTCGTCGCCGGCGGCCGGCATCTCGACCCCGATCCGGGCGCCCGGCATCTCGGTCCCGAGCCGGGCACCCGGGGCGGGTGAAGCGGCCGTGAGCGCCAGCAACGCCGCTCCCAGCCATACCCCCCGAACCCGCGCTCGCATCATTGCTGGCTACGCGCGCCCGATGCTTGCCCCCTGGTGCCCGCCGCATGGGAGTGAGCAAGCATCCTCGTGCCCGGAGGGCCTTGCTTCCGTTAATGCCGACATGCCATTTATGGCAATAAGCAGATACCAGCCTAAGTTTCAGTACAGTTCTTCGATAGTCCGGTATCTGATGGAGATCGAGGGAGCACGGGAAGTCGTCGAGGCGATTCCTCTGCCGGCCGGAATCGAATCGGTCCTTCGCAAGCGCGCTAAGATAAGCTCAGCACATTTCTCGACCAAGATCGAAAGAAACCCGCTCAGTATCGAACAGGTCGAAGCCGTCGAGGACAACACTAACCGCGCTCGTGATGTGAGCACACAGGAAGTCCGTAACTATCTTCGGACATTGCAGTGGATTCATGATCATGCGGGCAGAAACCGGGTCTCGGCAAAACTCTTTCAAGCGCTTCACGCCATGATCGAAGTTCGCGGCCAAGGACGGCGCCCCAAAGTATCGCCGATCCGCCAAGTCTAGAACAAGGTCAGCGACGACAAAAGCGGCGCGATCGCCTATCTTCCCCCAGAGCCACAGGACGTTTCATCCCTCGCGTCGGGTTTGGCGGAGTGGCTCAACGGCCCGGCACGATCGCTACCCGTGCCCATAGTCGCGGCGGTTGCGCAATATCAGCTCGTCACGATCCACCCATGGCTCGATGGCAATGGGCGCACATCTCTACTTCGGTCGCCACGATCCAGATCTTACGCCATGGCTCGAGTTTTTCTTGAAGAACATGGCCACGGTATTTCAGGCGGCAAAAGTAGAAGTCGTCAGCAAAGCCTCGTTCAACTCGGGCATCGTGCGTGACCCGGCATACGAAGCAGCGTTCCAGCACTTCACTACCCGAGAATTCAACGCCCGTCGGCTGAGCAAACAACTTGGCGTGACGGAGCGCACCGCGCGCTCGCACATAGCTCGCTGGCGCGAGCGGAACAAAGTTGCTTTCGTTAATTTCGGCCGTAAAAACCGTAGTTACCGGTTCACGACTTGATCTACACCGCGGCCAGCTCGCGGACGGCGGCGGCGTTGAAGTAGGCCGCGCGCGGGTGGTGGATCACGATTGCGGCGGTCGACTGCTCGGGAATGATCTGGTGCGCCGAGGTGAGCACGGTCCCGATCGCGTTCTCCGCGTCGAGCAGGCGCCACACGATCTCGTGCTGGCTGAGGTCGGGGCAGGCGCCGTAGCCCCACGAGTAGCGCTTGCCGCGCTCGCCGCTCAGGCCTAGCTCGTGGCGGATGCGGCGGTGCGTGCGCTCGGCCAGCGCTTCGGCCGACTGCACGGAGAAGCCGTGCAGGAAGTAGGACTCGCTGTAGTCGCCGGCCGCCTGCAGCGCGTCGGTGCGGCGCGACGGCTCCTGGCCGACCGTGACGACCTGCAGCGCGATCACGTCGCTGGCCCCACCGGCGCGCGGCTCGCGCACGTAGTCGGCCAGGCAGAGGTGCTCGCCCCCGCGCTGGCGCGCGAAGGTGAAGCGCGCGATCTCCCGGGCCGGGTCGCGCGGGTCGTAGACGATCACGTCGTCGCCCGAACCGGCGGCGGGGAAGTAGCCGTACACCACGCGCGGGTCGAGCAGCGGCTCGCGCTCCGCCAGCGCTTGATAGCGGCGCAGGCGCGGCTCGAACTCCTCGGCCACGAGCCGCTCCCAGTCGGCGCCCTTGACGCTCGCGCCGCCCCACGAGAGCCGGTACAGGCTCTTGAGGTCGAAGCAGTCCCACAGCTCGCGCGGGTCGACGTGCGCCAGCGTGCGCGGGCCCAGGAACGGCGCCGCCGGCACGTCGGCTTCGCCCACCTCGGCGCGCGCGGTGCGGCCGTCGGCGGCCGGCGCGGCGAGCGCGTTCGCGTCCTTGGCGCGCAGCGTCGCGGCCTCGGTGCGCACGCGCTCCGTCAGCTTCGTCCGCGCGGGCGCGTCGGTGAGCGCGTCCATCAGGTCGAGCCCTTCGAACGCATCCTTGGCGTAGAACACGCCGGGGTCGAAGAAGTGCTCGTCCACGTAGGCGATGCGGCGGCCGAAGTCGCGGTTGATCGCGGCGCCGCCGACGACGACGGGATAGGCCAGCCCGCGGGCGGCCTGCTCCTTGATCAGGATCGGCATCTGCTTGGAGGTCGAGACCAGCAGCGCGGAGAGGCCGATCGCGTCGGCGTTGACCTCGACCGCTTTGTCGAGGATGCGGTTGACCGGGACCTGTTTGCCGATGTCGTGCACGGTGTAGCCGTTGTTGGAGAGGATCGTGCCGACCAGGTTCTTGCCGATGTCGTGCACGTCGCCGAACACCGTCGCCAGCACCACCACGCCCTTGCTGACGCCTTCCTTGCGCTCGAGGAACTGCTCGAGGTGTGCGACGGCCTTCTTCATCACCTCGGCCGACTGCAGCACGAACGGCAGGATCAGTTCGCCCGAGCCGAACTTGTCGCCGACCTCCTTCATCGCCGGGAGCAGCACGTTGTTGAGCACGTCGACCGGGTCGCGCTTGGTCAGCGCCTCGTCGAGCTTGGCTTCGATGCCGTCCTTGCGGCGGCGCAGGACCGCGTTGTGGATGCGCGTCTCGACCGGCGCGTCCGCGTCGTCCTCGGCTTGCGCCGCGGCGCCGCCCGGGGTGACGACCTTGGCCTCGAAGTGCTCGATCACGCGCTGCAGCGCGTCGGGGCGGCGGTTGAGCACCAGGTCGTCGGCCAGCTCGCGCTCCTGCGCGTCGATCTCGGCGTACGGCTTGATCTCGGCCGGGTTGACGATCGCCATGTCGAGCCCGGCCTGCGTGCAGTGGTGCAGCATGACCGAGTTGATCACGTGGCGGGCGGGCGGCTTGAGCCCGAACGAGACGTTGGAGACGCCAAGCGACGTCAGCACGCCCGGCAGTTCGCGCTTGATCAGCCCGATGCCGGCGATCGTCTCGACCGCCGAGTCGATGTACTCCGCGTCGCCCGTCGCGAGGGTGAAGGTGAGGTCGTCGAAGATCAGCGCGCCGGGCGGCAGGCCGTACTCGCCGACCACGATGTCGTGGATGCGCCGCGCGACCTCGAGCTTGCGCTGCGCGGTCTTGGCCATTCCGATCTCGTCGATCGTCAGCGCCACCACCGCGGCGCCTGCTTCCTTGACCATGGGCAGCACGGTGTCGATCTTCGCCCGCCCGGCCTCGAGGTTGACCGAGTTGACGACGGGCCGGCCGGCGTAGATCTTGAGCGCGGCCTCCATCACCTTGGGCTCGGTGGAGTCGATCACCAGCGGCGCTTCGACCGACTGCGCGAGGCGCTTGACGATCGTCGCCATCTGCACGTCCTCGTCGTTGCGCTCGGTCAGCGCGGTGCAGATGTCGAGCAGGTGCGCGCCGCCCTCGACCTGGCCGCGCGCGACCAGCGTGATCTCGTCGTAGTCGTCGGCCAGCAGCAGGCGCTTGATCTTGCGCGAGCCCTGCGCGTTGACGCGCTCGCCGATCATCAGCACCGTGCCCTCCTGCTCGAGCGCGACGGCGGTCATCGCCGAGGCCGCGAGCTGGAGCGGCTGCGGGCTCGGCAGGCGCGGCGTGTAGCCGCCGCGCTCGAGCGCGTCGAGGCCGGCCCGGAACCGCGCGATGTGCTCGGGCGTGGTGCCGCAGCAGCCGCCGATCGCGTTGACCCCGAAGTCGCGCACGAACGCACCCAGCTCGGCCGCCATCTCGGCCGGCGTCTCGGGATAGATCGTCTCGCCCTTGGGGCCCATCCGCGGCAGCCCGGCGTTGGGGATCACGCTCACGAAGCAGCGCGAGCTCTCGGTGAGGTAGCGGATCGGGTCGCGCATGTGGGTCGGGCCGGTCGAGCAGTTCAGCCCGATGACGTCGATCGGGAGCGCGTCCAGCGTCGCGCAGACCGCGCTGATGTCGGTCCCGAGCAGCATCCGGCCGCTCACGTCCAGCGTGGCCTGAGCCTGGATCGGCACCCGCCGCACGCCCTTGGCGAAGGCCCGCGTGATGCCGGCGATCGCAGCCTTCATCTCCAGCAAGTCCTGGCTGGTCTCGAGCAGCAGCAAGTCGACCCCGCCCGCGATCAGGTGCGTGGCCTGCTCCTCGTAGAGGTCGGCCAGCTCGTCGAAGCTGATCTTCGAGAGGGCCGGGTCGGACGACGAGATCAGCATCCCGGTCGGGCCCAGCGAGCCGGCCACGAAGCGCGGCCGCTCGGGGGTGGAGTAGGCGTCGGCGGCGCGCCGCGCCAGCTCGGCCGCGGCGAAGTTGATCTCCGCGGTCTTGGCGCCCAGGCCGTACTCGTCGAGCTTGAGGCGCGAGGCGGTGAACGAGTCGGTCTCGACCGCGTCCGCCCCGGCCGCGAAGTAGTCGCGGTGGATCCGCTCGATCACGTCGGGCCGGGTCAGGACCAGGGCCTCGTTGCAGCCGTGGTACTGGGCCCCGCCGAAGTCGTCGTCGGTCAGGTGCAGGGCCATGAGCTGCGTTCCCATCGCTCCGTCGAAGAGCACCACCCGCTCGCGCAGGGCCGCCAGATAATCCGCCATGCCCCAATCCTACCGGGCGAGCGCAGCGAAACCGGCTCGCTGCGTGTCCAACGAAAGTACCATGGTTCCGATTGGACAGGGTGCGGACCGCATCACGGAGCTCGCCGCCCAAGTCCGCGCCGCTCCGCCTTCGGCCGCCTTGCGCGAAGCCTTCGCCGCGCTGCGGCTGGACGAGATCGCCGGCTCGGCGGCGCTGGCCGGGACCGCGCTCGACCAGACCGAGGTGCGCGTCCTGCTCGAGCGCGGCCGGGCGCTGGGCGGGCACCGGCTCGAGGACTACCTGATCGTGCGCGGCTACGCCGACGCCTCGGCCTGGGCGGCCCGCCAGGCCGCCCGGCGCGCGCCGATCAGCGGCGAGGACCTGCGCACGCTGCACCGGCTGGCGGTGGGCGGCGGGCCCGAGGGCGGAGCCTGGCGGACCAGCAACCTCCCGGCGCTGGCCGACGGCACGGTTCCGCCGCCTCACTGGATGGTCGCCTTCGAGACCGAGACCGCGGTCGGCCGGCTGGCCCTGAGCGAGCACGAGCCGGCTTCGCTCGCCCTGGCGCAGGC
>CAXTNU010000290.1:0-5380 GCA_964245595.1 uncultured bacterium
GTCGGCCATGAAAGCCAGATAGTCGCCGCAGCTCACCGGGCGCGTGGCGAGCGCCACGAGCAGCGTTGTACCGGCCCAGGCGAACGCCGCGCCCCGCCACGCGCCCGGTGCGAGCAGCGCGGGCTGCGCGGCGGCCGCGACGAGCAGGCCTAAACCGATGCCCGACCAGGTGATGGTCGAGACGAGCACCCGCCGCGCGGGCGGCACGGCATCGAGCGCGAGCCGGAGCGCCGCGACCAAGCCGATCGCACCGCCCGCGCCGGTCACCACCCGTCCCAGCAGCAGCGGCACGAACGACGAGCTGAGCGCGACCAGCGCCGCGCCGGCCGCGGCCACGAGGTGCGCGATGACGGACGTCCGGCGCAGGCCGCCGCGGCCGATCGCCGCCATCGCGAACGGCGTCGCGGCGACGTAGCCCATCACGTTGGCCGCGTTCGCGACCCCGACGGCGGCCAGCCCTAGTCCCAGATCCGCGCGCAGCGACGGGACGACCGCCCCGAACGCCACCCGGGCCAGCGCCACGTCCACCACCACGGCGAGCACGGACCAGAGAACGATCGCAACCGGCACAGTCTGCCCACCATAGCGCATCACGCCGCCCCGGTGCCATCGCACATCGTGCCCAGGCACCTACCGCAACCGCGGCTCGGGGGCGCTCACCCTTTCAGCGCTGCTCGATGCGATGCGACGGACTCAGCGGCGCGATCGCTGCAATCTTGGCACGTCAAGCGCTCTGCGCGGGCCGGACGAGCGCAGCAGATCGAACACCGGCCTTGGGTGCGCGCGCGTTCGCGCTGCTCGCGCTTCCGCTTCGCCGCGGTCTTCACGACGGAACGAGAGCGCCGATCGGTCGCGGGAATGCGAGGCCGTGAGCGTGCGCGAAGCGATCGGCGGCGTTGATTGCGTCGTCCCCAAGCTGCAGGAGCTCGATACCGACGATCGCGCCGGCTCTGTCGCGATCCGCCACGACATCTACACCGGGTGCGATCCGTGCGGCGTGCGTCGTCTCCCCTTCGGCGAGGTCACGAAACGCGACGTAGCAAACGTGATGGCTGAAATCGAGCGAGATGCTGACCGGTAATTTCATGGTTGGCTCCTACGCGATTACCGTGATGACGAAGCGCTCATCGGGATCGACGACAACTTCGAGGGCGCGGCCATCCGCAGTTTTCCCGCAGTACGAGTGGTAGCCGGTCGCCGTTGCGATGTAGGGTATTGCGCTGGGATCATCGAGCAATGCAACAAACCTCTCCAAAGGTCACCCCGCGTCCGGCCAGGCGTTTCGCGGCGTGAGGCCCGTAAGTCCAGGCGCCGCCCTTCATTGTGACATAAGCGTAGCATTTTCTGCTTATGTCACGCAAGATCCGCCAGCGGGGCGGCTGATCTGGTCGGCGCGCGCTGCCGCGCACGACCCAAATCGCAGCGAGCCCGTCGGGGCCGGGTTGCACGGCGCGGTCGAGTGGGTCGACCTCGCCTCCGTGCACGCGTGCGCGGAGATCGCGCTCGCGACGGCGCGCGAATTCGGCGCGGCCTAGTCCGCCAGTTCGTCGGCCGAGGCGGTGAGGATCGCGGCGAAGCCGATCGCGAGGCGCTCGATCGCGCCGTCGTCGTACGGCTCGTACCACTGCCGGCCGACGACGCCGCGAATGCCGATCCAAGCCATGACGCCGTCCGCCGTGCGCGTCACCCCGACCCGAAACGGCGGGCGGCTCCAGACCGCGGTCGCGGGCGTCTCTTCACGGGCGAGCGAAACCGGCGGCGGAACGATGCTGCACACGGCGGCATCGAGCCGGTCGACGAAGGTGCCGAACTGCACCGCCGCGGTTCGCTACGCGATTCCGTTGCGAATCGCGTAGATCGCGGCTTGCGTGCGCGCGGTGATCTGGAGCTTTGCGAAGATGCGGCTGATGTGGTTCTTGACCGTCTTCTCGGACAGGATGAGGCGCTCGCCGATCTCGCGGTTCGACAGCCCGCAGGCGATCAGCCGAACGATCTCGCTCTCGCGCAAGGTCAGCTCGTCGTCCGACGGCTGCTCGGATTTGAGCCGCCGCAACAGCCCGCCGGCGACGCGCGGGTCGAAATAGGTCTCGCCGCGCGAGACGGCCTTGCAGGCCCGCATCAGTTCGCCGGGCGAGATGTCCTTGACGACGTAGCCGTCCACCCCGCAGGCCAGGCAGCGCTGCATCGGCTGCTGTCCCGCGTGGGAAGTGAGCACCACGATCCGCGTGCCCGGCGACGCGGCGCGGCAAGCGCCGATCATCTCGTCGAAGCCGCTTTCGTAACCGTCCATGTCGACGATGAGCAGGTCGGGCTGGTGCGCGGCGATCGTTTTGAGGTCGGCGGTTCGCGCGTCGAACAGCACATCGAGCTCGTGATCACCCGCGAGCAGATGGCACAGGGCTTTACCGACGATCGCTTGGGCCTCGACGACGATGATGGTGCACCGTCGCAACGCGGCTGCTTGCACTGATAATCCTCCGGGTCGTGCAAAAAAGCCTCGACTCGGGACCGATGGCCCCGCCCCAATCCTTAGCGGTCCGGTCGAGGGCACTAAAGTGACATGACGATGTAGCCGAATGCATGAAGACGGCTCCGCCGGATTCGTTCACGACCTTCACATACGGTTCCGGTGTGAAGCCGGCGCGAAGCCGGCGGTGCAGCGCAAAGTGTGTCCGCGCGCACTTGCGACACGGTAAAACCCGCGTGGTTATAGCCTTTTTCGCTCTCCCGCGGGGCTGCTGCGAAAACGCTGACCCGGTCGCGCGAACAGGTAAAAGGAGGCGTTCGCCCTACGTCCGACCGGTCGCCCGCGACGGTCAAATTTCGGTGTGGATCGCACCGGTCGTCCCAATCCGCGCGGGCGTTTCGCGTCCCGTCACGTGAGCGAGTGGGCGGATGGCGCCACCGCGCGCGCGAACCGAACCCGGGATGCGACTTCGTCCCCTGCTGGCCGTGCTCTGCGCGGCCCTCACCGCCGTCCCGCTGCCCGCCCTGGCTTGGGGCGCGCAAGGCCACCGCCTCGTCAACGGAGCCGCGATGCGCGCGCTGCCGGCCACCGTGCCGCCGTTCCTGCGCACTCAGTCCGCGCACGACGAGGTCGCGCTGCTCGGCCCGGAAGCCGACCGCGTCAAGGGCGCCGGCGCGCCGCTGGATGGCGACGACGACCCGGCCCACTACGTCGACGCGCAGGACGATGCCAGCGTCGCGGGGGTGGTGAAGCTGAGCGCGCTGCCGGCCGACCGGCAGGCCTACGACGTCGCGCTGCGCGGCGCGCGGACGCCGACGGACGAGTGGGGCCAGGGCTATCTGCCGTACGCCATCGCCGACGGCTGGGAGCGGGTCGCGCGCGACTTTGCCTACTGGCGGGTCGACGCGGTCGGCGAGAAGAGCGCGGCCAGCGCCGAGGAGCGCGCGTTCTTCGGCTTCGACCGCGCGGTGCGCGAGGCGGTGACCCTGCGCGACATCGGCTACTGGGGCCACTTCATCGGCGACGGCTCGCAGCCGCTCCACGTCAGCGTGCACTTCAACGGCTGGGACAGCGCGAAGTATCCCAATCCCAAGCACTACTCCGACTCGCGCACCATCCACGCCCGCTTCGAGACCGACCTCGTGCGCGCGGTGGCGGGCGAGGACTTCGTGCTCGCCCGCATCGGCGCGCCCAACCCGTCGAGCGCGCCGATCCTGGCCCAGGCCGGCAGCTATCTCACGACCACCGCGAGCTTCGTGCCCGCGGTCTACGAGCTCGAGGCGGCGGGCGGCATCGACGCGCACAGCCCCGCGGCGTCGGCGCTGGTGCTCGACCGGCTCGCCGCCGGCGCGACCGAGATGCGCGACCTGATCCTAGCCGCCTGGCAAGCCAGCGCCGACGCGAAGGTCGGCTACCCCGGCGTCGCCGTGCGCGACATCGAGTCCGGCGCGGTCGTACCGACCCGGGCGCGGGTGGGCTTGGGCGACTAGCCCGGCCGGCCCGTGAGCGCGTCTACCGCGACGTCACCTTCGGGGCGGCCGGCGGGCTGATCGCGCTCGTGCTCACGCTCGCGGCCATCGGATCCGTCGCATCCATCTCCGCCGATCCCCGGCGCGGCCAAACAGCCGCTCACGCCCTGGCTTGCCGACCGCATCGACTACATCGCGGGGCTCAGCGCCCAGGCGGTGCAGCCGCCCGGCTCCGCGCTGGCACCGCTGACCTTCGGCGATCTCTACGGGACGGTCGGCGACGAGAATTACCCGTACCCCGCGCGCTCGCCGCTGCTCAGCGCGCTGTACCTGCGCAGCGTTCGCAACGTGAACCTCGAGATGGTCACGACGGATGTCACCGCCGGGCGGCCCTTTCGCGTGCCGTTCGATCCGGACGACGTGGCGCGGTTCTTCTACGACGAGGTGGAGCTGGCGCGCTTCTTTCCGCGGCGCGTGCGACGGCGAAGACGCTCCTGCCGTTCCCCCAGCCGCTGATCTGCCGGTCGTCGTCGCGGCGCGCATGAGCATGCCGTTCCCGTTTCCTGTTCAGCGCCGTCCCGCTCTACTCGGTCGACCGCGCGGCGTTCGACGCGACGCGCTAGGGCGGCCCGATGCCGGAGTTTCGCAAGGCCTGGTTCTCCGACGGCGGCTGTCGAGCAACATCACCGCCGTATCCCGAGATCGTGGCGGCGGCGAACGTGTGACGCTCACCGATCTGCCGCAGCCGGCGCCCGAGTTGCGGGCCCCGCCCGCGCGTCTGAAACTGGTGAGTCCTCGCTCGGCCGCCCTAACGGCGACCTAGTTTCGCTCTGGCGCGCGAGGACATACCTGCTCGTGCTATGACCACCAAACTTTCGCGCCTGAGCGCCCTCTGTGCCGCCGCCGTCATCGGGAGCTCGACCGCGGCCGGCGCCGCCATGACGAAGGCGACCGGCCAGGACACCAACTTCGCCGTCAAGGCCGCGCAGGGCGGCATGACCGAGGTCAAGCTCGCCGCGTTGGCACTGCAGAAGTCCAAGAACCCCACCGTGCTGGCGTTCGCGCGCAAGATGAACGCCGACCACACCAAGGCCAACGCCCAGCTCGCCACGATCGTGAAGAGCGAAGGCATGATGCCGCCCAGCGACGTCGGCTCGATGAACAAGATGGTGATGGGCAAGCTCGAAGGACTCAGCGGCGCCGCGTTCGACGGCGCGTACCTCGAGTCGCAGGTCGCCGGCCATCAGCAGATGCTGGCCCTGATGCAGAAGGAAGCCGCTTCCGGCTCCGACGCCAAGCTGGTCTCGTTCGCGAAGACGACCGCGCCGACGGTGCAGCAGCACCTCGGCATGGCGCAGACCGACGCGATGCACGCCGGCTCGATGTCCGGGACGAAGATGTAGCATGGGGCAGCCCAGCTTCCCGCGCGCGCTCGCGGCGCTCG
>CAXTNU010000291.1:0-5342 GCA_964245595.1 uncultured bacterium
GAGCGCGCGGGCGGCGCGAACGACGCGCAGCTGCTCGACCGCTGGGTCGCCATCCAGGCCCTCAACCTCGATCGCCACGCGCGCTCGCTGCGCCCGTTCCGCAAGGACGAGTTCGGCACCGGCCCGCAGGCGCCAAGCGACGCGCACGTCGACGCCGCGAACCGCTTCGTCGACCGCTTCCGGCGCGATCTGGTGGAGCGCACGCGCTGGGTCGAGGCCGCCGCCGCGGCGGCCCGGCGCGAGCCGAGCACCGCGCGGCTGGAGGTGCTGCTCGAGCGCAAGCAAGCCGTCGGGAACCGCGTCCTCTACGTCGAGGGCCTGTGGGATTTCTTCTTCGACCTGTTCGTGCAGCGGCTCTCGGCGTTCGGCGAACGGCTGCGCGCCGTCGACCGGATCGGCGCGAACTGCTACGAGGACCTCTACGTCGGGATGGGGACCGCCAAGCCGACGCCGGCGCTGCTGCCGTTCAGCTACGCCGCGTCGGGTTTCAGCCCCGCGACCTTCCGCCGCGGCGTCCCGATCGCGCGGCTGCGCAAGCACCCCAACCCGTTTCCGCTCGTCATGCTGCCGCAGCACCGGCTCGAGAACGTCTGGGCGATGTCGAGCGTGCTGCACGAGGTCTCGCACAACTTGCAGGCCGACCTCGGCCTGTGGGACGCGATCCCCGCGCGCATCTTCACCCGCCTGACCGGCGAGGCGAAGCTGCCCGAGCCGGTCGCCCGCGTCTGGGCGCGCTGGCACAAGGAGACCACGGCCGACGTGCTGGCGCTGCTGTTCGGCGGCCCGGCCGCGATCGAGTCGCTGATGGACGTGGTGGGCCGCGCGCCGGCCAGCACGTTCGCGTTCAGCTCGCTGAGCGTTCACCCCACCCCGTACCTGCGCGTTCCGCTCAACCTCGTGCTGCTCGAGCGGCTGGGCTTCGCGAAGCTCGCCGGCGATCTGAACCGGGTCTGGGCGCGCCTGTACCCGAGCGTTCCGCCCACCAGCATTCCGCCCGCGATCACGCGCAGCTTCCCGGTCGCGGCGCGGCTGGCGATCGACACGATCGCCTTCCAGCCCTATCCGCAGCTGGGCGGCAAGTCGCTGGCCCAGATCCTGGTCTTCGGCCCGCCGCAGCAGGCCATGATCGCCGAGACCGCCCGCCGCTTGGGCGCGGGCGAGGACCCCGGAACCGTTCCGCC
Source organism: uncultured bacterium (assembly GCA_964245595.1). GTDB lineage: Bacteria > Vulcanimicrobiota > Vulcanimicrobiia > Vulcanimicrobiales > Vulcanimicrobiaceae > Vulcanimicrobium. Next base: position 1,182 of record CAXTNU010000291.1, read on the forward strand.
CCGCTTCCTGATCGGCGCCGCGCGCCATGCGATCGACCGGCGTCTGGCGACGCCGCAGACGATCACCGACACCTTCTACCGCACGCTAGGGAGACGTTGATCCATGTCGGACCCCAACACCCAGGACACGACGCCGGCCGCGTCCGTCACGGTCGATGCCGCCACCCAGTCGGACCTCGCGAGCATCTTCGGCGAGCTGCGCACCTTCTACGCGGACATGAAAGACCTGCGCGACCGCGTGTCCGCGCTCGACGCGAGCGCGAACCGGGCCGGCCGCAAACCGTCCCTGCGCCAAGCCGGGACGAGCGTGAAGACCGTCACGTCGTACCCGCCGGTCACCGACCCGCAAGCCGCGCTGCAGCAGGTCGTCAGCGGGATCGCCGGCGCGACCCGGCTCGGCGACGACGACATCGTCGCGTACGCCGACCAGGTCAAGAACGCGATGCTCGCGCTGCGCGTCAGCACGTACCCGCCGTACGTCGATCCCGGCGACGTCAAGAGCACGATCGCCTACCAGATCGGCGTGCGCGACGCGCTGCTCGCCGCGCTCGCGGCGCTGTTCGGCGCCGCGCGCGACCGCGATCCCTACGCCCCCCAGCTCCAGATCGCCTGAGGAGAACCGACCATGACGACATACACGCGCCTGGACGACGGGCTGGAACGGCTGCGGGTCGAGTCGCTGCGCATCAGCCGCGCGACCGCGATGCGCACGCTCTACGGTTCGGCCGCGTCCGCTCCGGTGTCGGGCGACCCGGCGCTGCGCCACCTGGCCAACACCTTCAGCCGCTACGCGCAGACCCAGGCGACCGCCTACGAGAGCGGCACCGCCAACGCATCGGCGACCACCACGCCCAGCACGCTGGAGCGCCAGGTGCAGCGGGCGATGAGCCAAGTGCTCGGGCGCGGCCTGGGCTCGCGCGACGACGCCTTCGGCACGGCGCTGATCGAGACGTTTCCGCTCCAGCAGAACGGCCGCGTGACGTTCGTTCCGCAGCGCGGCTCGGTCCAGCTCAGCGGCGTCTTCTCGGACGGCAGCGCGGGCAGCTCCGCGGCGATCTCGGCCGGCACGCTGGGCCAGATCTCGGCCGAGCAGGCCGCCCTCTCGCGCCAGTCGGCGGTCGTCGTCGGCGACGCGCGCAAGGTGCTGGCCTCGCTCCAGCCCTTCTCGCCCCAGGCCGAGACCGACATCGTCGAAGCGCTGCGCGCGCTGGTCGCCAACTCCCTGACCCGGCTGGACGACGAGTTCCGCCGCGTCGACGAGCCGCGCGCCGCGCTGGTCGGCGACTACTTCCAGGCGCTGATGGGCGGCTTCGACGGCACGCCCGGCGCCCCGGTCGGCGGTCAGCTCGCGCAGCTCGGCCGAGCCGCGCTGCTCGACCGCGGGATCACCAGCCCGGCGACGCTCGACGACGAGGCGCAGATCGCCGGCTTCGACCTGCTGGTCTCGTACTGCAAGCTGCTCTTCGCGGCGTGGTCGCAGTACGACGCGGGCGCCGGCACCGACACGCTGGGCTTCCCCAACTTCAGCGAACGGCTGGCCCGCGCCAGCACGCTGCTGACCGTGCTCGCGCAGGGCAACGGCAACTTCATGGCCGCGATGGACTCGGTCGGCTTCTCCGAGAACGAGCGCCGCTCGAGCGCCGTGCGCCTGAGCGATCTGACCTCGTTCGACGACCTGCCGACCTTCACGACGCTGCCCGGCGCGCCGCCGCCCACCCCGGCCGGACTGGGAACGCCGCCGGTGCTGACGCTGCCCGACCTGACCGTCTACGACCTGACCGACTGGATCGATCGCTTCGTGACGACCGAGGCGCCGCCCGCGCTGGCCGACGCCGGCCAGTACGGCTTGAGCTTCGTCACCCTGCAAGCGAACACGCTGTTCTGGCAGATCCTCCCGGTGCTGGCGTACACGAAGTCGACCAGCCTCGACCTCAACGCGACCCACGTCCTGGTCCAGGTGCTCACCCACGAGCGCGTCAGCTGGGCGCTCGACGATCTCCTCACCCAGCTCAACGCCCTCGCCAACCTGGCCTGAGGTAACCACCGATGACGACTACCAAGGACTACGACCAACTCCAAGACCGCGTCGCGGCGCTGCTGCAGAACGCGATCGGCCAGCTCGGCCCCGAGCTGGTCGGCAACCCGCAGCTCGCCGAAGTGCTCAACCGCGTCGTCGACGGCGAGATCGGCAAGTACGTCGGCCAGCGGAACGGCACGGTCCCCGCCGACGGCGGGCTGAGCGATCTGATCGGCTTCGGCGCGAGCGCACCGGCCACGCTGGGCGAGACGCGCGTGTCGACCGGCGTGGCCGACTACGACGACACCGTCGTGAGCGATCGCATCCTGGCCACCGCCGACCTGTACTACATCTACGTCCACGAGCGGCTGGGCGTGTTCCGGGTGATGGACAAGCTGCAGGAGCAGTTCCAGGCCGGCACGCTGCGCATCTCGGGCGGGCCGGGCGCGATCGGGCTGTACCGCTTCGACAAGCACGGCATCGTGCGCTACGGCTTGCGCGAGCGGATGCAGACCTATCGCCGCGTGTTCGGCTTCACCAACGTGCCGCCCGGGCGCGGCGCGCGGCCCAACGGCGAGTTCCAAGGCCTGTTCCACCACTTCGTGTCCGAGACGGCCAAGTACTGGCGCGACAAGCGCATCAGCGAGGTCATCCGCCAGAACGCGAACGACCCGACCTTCGGTTCGATCGCGATCGTGCGCCGGGCCGCGCTCGACCTGCGCAACAACGTCAAGAACAGCTCGTACGGCAACGTCAACGTGATGCGGGTCGAGACCTCGCAGGCGCTCGACGAGAGCTTCAAGGTGCTCGAAGCACCCGATCTGCGGGCGCAGTTCGGGGCCGAGAACGCCTGGGACCTGATCGAGCTGGTGCTCTGGCAGCACTTCCAGCAGACCGTTCAGGCCAGCACGATGAACCGCATGGCGGTCGCCGGGCGAGAGATCCTGCGCTGGCTGAGCGAGCCGTTCGTGCTGACCAAGAACCGGACCGACTTCGAGACCCTGCTGTTCCGCATCGGCGAGTACGCGGAGGAGTGGATCTCGTCGGCCGAGGGACTGCGCATGAGCCGCGCCACGCCGCCGCCGCGGCACGTCTTCGCCGGCACGACCCCGCCGTTCGCCCGCCGCTCCGCGCCGCCGGTCTTCGAGCCGGCGCGCTGAGGACGAACGATGGCAATGCTGTTCGAGGCACCTCACCCGGCGCGGGCCGGCGGTGGCGACCCGTTCACCATCGAGGTTCGGGCGCTCGGGAAAACCGTGCTCCCGGCCGGGCACGAGACGATCACCCGGCGGGCGGCGCGGCCGCTCGTCGGGGTCGGCCTGCTCACCCCGGCCGACGTCGCGGCGCTCGTCGCGGGCGTGCGCAGCGTCGACGAGAACCCGCTCGGCCTGGCCCTGCCGAGCCTGCAGCGCCAGCACTTCCTGCGCGCGACGGTGTGCCAGCCCGTGCGCAGCGCGTACCGCGAGGCGCTGGCGCGGCTCTACAACCGCTTCGAGGCCGCGCTCGCCGCGAGCGGAGCGCAGCGTTTCCGCATCGCCGGCGAGGCGCTGCACCTGATCCAAGACTCGTTCTCCGAGGCGCACACCGAGCGCGCGCACACGCCGGCGGGACCGACCGGCGCGATCCGCTTCGTGCGCTTCTACGGGCTGCGCGGCAAGGCGGCGCCGGTCGAGCACAAGCTCGTCGGCGACCAGCGCGACCTGATCGCGGTCGCGGGCGCCGCCGCGCGCGCGGCGCAACGCGCCAGCGGCGTGTTCTTGCAGGTGCTGCTGGCCGCGGCCACGCCCGGCACGACCAAGCCGGCGCGCGCGCTGCTGTTCGCGCGCTACGTGCGCGCCTTCGTGCCGCTCGATCCGGCGCACCGCACCACCCGCTCGGTGTACCCGAAGTGTTCCGGTCCGGCGGCCGCTCCGGCGGTTTCCGGCCCGGGGCGGGTGGCGGAGTACGAGGTGGATGCGGGGATCGTGAACCGCGTGATCGGCGAGGCCCGCACGATGGCACGCTCGGCGAACGGCAAGTCGGCCTCGCGGCGGGCGATATCGCAGTGGCTCAACCGCAGCTCGAACGAGGTCAAGGCCTGGACCGAGCCCAGCGCGCCGACGACCGCATCGATCTGGGCCGGGCTGGCGCGATCGATCCAGGCC
>CAXTNU010000292.1:0-5284 GCA_964245595.1 uncultured bacterium
CGGCCAGCCTTGCCGCCGAGAAGGCGTCAGCCGGTCAGGAGCTGGCCACCGCGAAGGCGGCCGAGCTCCGTGGCAAGCCGAAGAAGAAGCACCGGCTCCGCAAGCTGTTCCTCCTCTCGGGTGTGGCCGCGCTGCTCGGGGTCGCGCTCTACGCGGCCACCGTCACCGGCCTGGCCGCCGCCTACGCCGCCGCTCCCGGCTGACGAAGCGACCGCGGTCGTTGTGGACCGCCTCGGCCTGGAGCACAATGGGTAATGGACTCGCGCCGCGGCGACGGGCCCGGTCCGGACCGCAGCGAAGGCGGGAAACGGACACCACCGACCACACCGACTTGAGGGGACCGACAGGATGCTTGCTACGATTCGCCGCCCGACGTTCGAAGAGCTGAACCTCTCGACCGGCAAGCGCGCGCGCCTGCACACCATGATGTACGAGCACGGCCCCGCCAACGGCACGCTGATGCTGCTCCCGATCGACCAGGGCCTCGAGCACGGCCCGATCGACTTCTTCGACAACCCCGACGCGCTCGACACCGACTGGGTGCTGCGCCTGGCCGTCGAGGGCAAGTTCTCCGGCATCGCCTACCACATCGGGCTGGCCGAGAAATACCACAAGCAGTACGCCGGGCGCGTGCCGCTGGTGCTCAAGATCAACGGCAAGACCAACGTGCCGCCCGACGAGAACTCGTTCAGCCCGCTGACCTCCAGCGTCGAAGATGCGGTCCGCCTGGGCGCGTCCGCCGTCGGCTACACGCTCTACGTCGGCTCGCCGGCGCAAGACCGCGACATCGCGCAGGCCAACGAGGTGCGCCGCGCGTGCGAGCGCTACGGCATGCCGCTGATCGTGTGGTCGTATCCGCGCGGCTCGGCGATCAAGGCCAAGGGCGGCCAGGACTCGCTCTACGCGGTCGACTACGCGGCCCGCGTGGCGTGCGAGATCGGCGCCGACATCGTCAAGATCAACGTGCCCAAGTCCGAAGAAGCCGCCGCGGCGTCGCCTAAGCCCTACAACACCCTGACCATGAGCGAAGCCGACGGCCTGCGCACGGTCGTCAAGTCGGCCGGCCGGACCCTGGTGCTGGTCTCGGGCGGCTCCAAGATGGGCGACGACGACACGCTCCACAAGGCCCGCCTGGCGATGGAGACCGGCTGCGTCGGCCTGATCTTCGGGCGTAACATGTGGCAGCGCAAGTGGGACGACGCCATCGCGATGTCGACCCGCATGCACGAGATGATGAAGGGCTTCGGCGATTAGCACCACCCTCGCGCTCGAGGACCGCATCGAAGCGGCCCTCGAGCGCATTCGCCCGGCGATCCGCCTGGACGGCGGCGACGTCTGGCTGATCCGCGTCGACGGCGACGTCGCCTACGTGCAGATGCTGGGCGCCTGCGGCGGCTGCGCCGCCGCGCACCAGACCCTCAAAGGCGGAATCGAAGCCGTCGTCCGCGCGGACGTCCCCGAAATCCGCCTCGTCGAACACGTCTGAGCCGTAGCGCCGACCGCGCCGTTCGCATCTCGGTCGCACGCATACTCGAGTTGCCATGATTTTGGCACGCGCCGAGCGGCAGGTCTCCACTCCCGAGGCCGCGCATCGAGCGATCCGCGGGTCACGTCGACCCCTAGCCGATCACTCGCTCCGGCGTGAAGAGACCAGCGCAATGAAAGAACCGACGAACCGCGACATCCTCACCGCCGTCGAAGGGCTGACGCGCGATGTCCACCTCTTCCGGGACGTGACGGAGTCCCGCTTCGGCCTCATGGGCGAACGCTTCGACCGGGTCGACCTGCAGCTGGCTCAGCACAGTTCGGCACTTACCGAACTGGCGGCCGACATGACCGTGGTGAAGGCGACCCTGGCGGAACACGACCGCAAGTTCGACCGGATCGAGACAACGCTCGCGGAGCACGATCGCAAGTTCGACCGGATCGACACGACGCTGGCCGAGCATGGCCGTCTGCTCGTAGACCAGCGTCGGAGGCGCCGCAGCTAGCGTTCCGGGCCCACCTGCGGCGCGTTGAGGTTGGAGCCGATCCAGGTCGTGCGCCAGCGGGCGTAGGTGCCGTCGGCTTCCCAGGCGCGCATGCGCTCGCCGATGAACGCGACGAGCCCGCCGGCGTCCTTGGGGCAGAAGTACACTTTCTCGAGCCGGGTGAACGGCTTGGCCGCGTTCATGACCGCCAAGCGCGGGTCGTTGCGCACCGCCAGGGCCGCTTCCACACCGTCGGTGATCATCGCGTCGTACGCGCCCTCGGCGACCAGCGGCGGGATCGCGAGGTTCTTCTCCACCACGGTCAGCAGCGCGTGGTGGAGATTCTCGTGGTCGAACGACTCGTTGGTTCCGCCCGGGTTCAGCGCGACGCGGGTGGTGATGACGTCGAGATCGGCCAGCGTGCGGAACCGCTCGCTATCGGCGGCGCGGATCAGCGCCACCTTGCCGTCGACGACATACGGCCGGCTGAGCAAACCGGCCGCGGCGCGCTTGGGATCGCGCGACACGCCGCCCATCGCGACATCGAACTCGCCCGCGACCAGGTCGCCGGTCATCGCGGGCCAGGACGTGCGCACGAACGCCGCCTGCACGCCGAGCGCCGTCGCCAGCGCGCGCGTCACGTCGACGTCCAGCCCGCTCCACGTTCCGTCGTCGGCAAGATAGGTGTACGGCTTGTAGTCGCCGGTCATCCCGACCCGCAGGATACCGCCGCTGCGCACGGTCTCGAGCCGCAAGCCCTCCGCGCCGCGCGCGCCGGCAGGCGACGCAAGCGCGGGCGCGGCGAGCACCGCGGCAAGGGAAGCGACAAACGCGGAACGACGCATGCGGGACCGTTCGTGCCGCCGGAACGCAAGTCCACTCGGCCGGCGTCACTCTACCTGAATCGGCGCGGTTACTCGGATCCGGGCGAGCTCACCCGGGCCAGCGCCGCCAAACCTTCTTCGAGGTCGGCAATCAGGTCGGCCGTATCTTCGAGCCCGACGTACAAGCGGACCAGCCGCTCGCCGTACGGCCCGCGGTACTGCCGCAGCGACCAAGGCGCGACCACGCTCGACACGCCGCCCCAGCTGTACCCGATCGCGAACGACCGCAGCGCGTCGGCGAACGCGTTGATCGCCGCGCGCGACGTCCCCGGCCGGAACACCACCGAGAACGAGCCGGTCGAGCCGGTGAAGTCGCGCAGCCACACGTCGTGCCCGGGACAGCTCGGCAGCGCGGGGTGCAGCACGGTCTCGATCTCGGGCCGCCCGGCGAACCAGCGTGCGAGCGCGAGCGCCGAACGCTCGATCGCGTCCAAGCGCACCGCCATGGTCTTCATCCCGCGCAGCGCCAGACTGCAATCGTCGGGCGAGACCGCTTGACCGAGATTGTACTGCGTGCGCCCGACCCGCTCGTAGCCGGCCCGGTCGCTCACCGTCACCGAGCCGAGCAGCAGATCGCTGTGGCCGCCGACGTACTTGGTCAGGGCCTGCATCGTCACGTCGACGCCGTGCCCGAGCGCGTCGAAATAGACGCCCGCGGAATACGTGTTGTCGATCGCGACGATCGCACCGTGCCGGTGCGCGGCCGCGGCGATCGCGGGCACGTCCTGGATCTCCATCGTGACCGAGCCCGGGCTCTCGCACCAGATCAAGCGCGTATTCGGCCGGATCAGCGCCTCGATCCCGGCCCCGATCAGCGGCGGGTAGTACGAGACCTCGACGCCGTAGCGCCCGAGCAGCTCGTCGGCGAAGTCCCGGCTCGGCCCGTAGATCGACTCGGGCACGAGCACGTGATCGCCGGCGGCGGTGAAGGCGAAGTAGATCAGGGTCAGCGCGGCTTGACCGCCGGGCGTCATGAAGGTCCGGTAGCCGTGCTCGAGCTCGCAGACCCGCGCCGCCAGCTCGAGCGTCGTCGGGGTGCCGTAGAGCCCGTAGCTGTACGGCGCCTTGTCGTGGTCCCAGTCGTCAGCCAGCGTTTCCGCATTGCGCGCGACCGTCGTCGAGCCGCGATAGACCGGCGTCGTCAGCGAGCGAAACCCACCCGGCGCGAGCGCCTCGGTACTGACCAGCTTGGTGCGCCACCCGGTCGGCCTGCGGCCGGCGGCGCGAGTCGGTTCGGGCTCTGCAGAATCGGACACGACCGCGCTCGTTCGCGACGCGAAGCACCGCGCCCCGGCGCTCTCTCCGCCAAGCAGTTCACGCCGTCACGCCGTCACAACGAAACGGCTCCGGCATAACCGGTCAGTTCGACGTACCCGACCCCCAGCCGCTTGCCCGTCGCGGTGTCGCTGACGTTCACCGAGCCCTCCCAGTACGAGATCCCGCCGACCGTATCGGCCAGCTCCTGGTCCTTCACGGTGGGCACGAGCGTCAAATCCAGCCCCGCCGACGCTACCCGCACGCGCCACCCGCTCGGATACCTGCCGCCCGTGCGCGGGCTCTTCCACGTCCCGGTAATGTCCACGACGACGTCGTCTCGCACGAGGTGCCGCACGCCGCCGCGCGGATCGACCAGCGACCCGCTCGACTCCGGCACCAGCGCGCCGTCCTTCTCGCGCAACCGGTAGTCCATGATCTCGCGCCGGTCGTCGAGCTGAATCGAGAACCAGTCCCACCCCGCCATGTCCGGCTGCAACTCGTCCGACCCGAACTCGTGGTCCATCCAAGAAACGCCGTCCACCCGCAACCGCTCCCCGCGGTACGCCAAGGTCCCGTTCGTCCGCAACCGCGTCATCGAGTAATAGTGCGAAGCGCACGAAGCACAAGCAGCCTTGAGCGAAACCCCATCCCGCCCGTGCACCGCCGGCCCCTTCTCCGCGACCTGCACCAAATCGAGTCCCACCGCACGCGCAGCCGCATGCATCCGAAACGGCGAGCTCCCCTTCAGCCACCACGAGTCGACGTGTACGTCCAACCCGCGCTCCGAAGCGCCGCCCATTCCGAGCGCCTCCCGAGCGAACCGCTCGTCGTACACGAACCGCTGCCCCGCCTCATCGGTAAGCGCCAAGTGCACCGGAAATACCTGATTCCCCCGCCACTTCGACTCGCCGGCCTTCGGGCGCGGATCCCCCGGCGCCAACCCATACCGAAAAAACGTCAGCTCGTACCCGAACCGCCGCCCATCGGCAGCCCGCAAATGCCCGGTATAATACCACCACTCACTCTGAAAAGAAAAATGCGCCCCATGATCCCGCGGAAATTCAAACCGCCACGGCACCCGAGCATTCGCAAACCCGTGCGAAACCGTAACCGGAACCCCACCAACCGTGCCAAGCGGTGCGGCGTGCACTCCGCTGCGGGGCACTACGAGGG
>CAXTNU010000293.1:0-5271 GCA_964245595.1 uncultured bacterium
GCCGCTGCGCCCGGCGCGCGCCGCGCTGGGCTACCGCGCCCTGCTGGCGAGCATCGTGGCGCTGGTCGGGCGCCATCCGACCCTGCGCGCCTCGATGGGCCTGGGCGCGATGGCGTTCGCGATCTTCGGCGGCGTCTGGACGGTGCTGGCGTTCCAGGTCCACGACTTGGGCTACGGCGCCGACGTCGTCGGCTACCTCGGCGCGCTCTCGCTGGGCAGCGCGCTGGGCGCGCACCGCTTCGGCATGCTGTGCGCCCGGCGCGGCACGCTCTTCACCGGCACCTTGGGCTGGCTGCTGCTGCTGCTCGCCTGCGGCGCGTACGCCGCGCTGGGTCACGCGCTGTGGGGCTTGGTGGTGGCGTCGGCATTCCTGCCGCTGGGCGTGTCGCTGACCCAGATCTCCAACCAGATGCGCATCTTCGCCCTGGACGACACCGCCCGCAGCCGCGTCAACACGGCCTACATGTTCACGATCTTCAGCGGCGGCGCGCTGGGCGCGCTGGGCACGACGATCGCTTGGCAGCGCGCCGGCTGGGGCGGCGTCTGCATGCTGCTGCTCGCGTTCGTGGCGGCGATGGCGCCGCTGCTGGCCTGGTATGCGCGCCTGGGGCGCGGCGCGGTGCCGTCGCGTACGCCGGCCGAACTGCCCGATTTGGTGTGACGCTCCGCCGCTGATTTGGCGCGAAACACATTCCGCGGCGGCAGCTTGTCATCGGCGGGCACGCACGCTATCATGGGCGACCTCGGGCGCCGCGCGCGCCCCCGCTTCATCGTCGTGTGAGGAGTGTCCGACCAATGCTGACCCACGAAACCGACCGAGAGCCGATCCCGTCCGGAACGGATACGGTGCGCGATGCGCTCAAGGGCTATCTCGACGGCCCGGTCGTCACGATCGAGCTGACGCCCGAACAGCAGGCCGCGCTGCGCGAGCAGTCGGGCGGGCGCATCGACGCCACCTCCGTCAAGCTGCGCCCGGACATGGACCTGCACGCGTATTTCACCGAAGCCACGCAAGTCGACATGACCGGCTTGAAGACCGCGTACTGGAACCCGCCCAAGTCGTCGGCCTGGGTGCTGCCGAACTGAGGGCGGCCGGCCCGCGCCCCGCGCTGGCGAACTTTCTGCGCTATCTGCCGGAGGGCGTCGACCGCTGGGTCGTCGCCTTCGAGCCGGAGCACCACGCCGAGCTGGCGCGCGCGCTGGGCGAACACCTCGACGTCGAGAGCGCGATCGAGCTGGGATACACCCCGCCCGACCGCGTTCGCGCGCTCGCGCTGGAGCATCTCGCCGATCCGGCGTGCGGCTTCATCGAGTTCGTCGTGGTCGACGGCGAGACGACGCACCACGGGCTCGACTACCGCGAGGCCCTGATGGAGTTCGGCCGCTGGGACGTCGAGCGGGTGAAGCTCTGCTTCGACGTGACCGGCGCCAACTTCGACCTGCTCTTCGGCGACGATCCGTTCGCCGTGCGCGCCGCGTGCGAGCGGCTGCGCGAGCGCTTGGCCGATGCGCCGCGCTTGGAGTACCGCTCCGCCGCCGGCAGCGCGCTCGCGCTGGCGTGCGATCCGGCGCACTGGCGCGTCCACAGCGGGCTGGAGCCCGACGACTACATGCTGCCCAGCGGCGAGATCGAGAACCTGCCGACCGCGGCGGACGGCGAACTCGTCGTCGACGGCTGGCTGATCGGCACGATCCCGTTCGGGGTGAAGTACGGCCGGATTCGCGCCGGCGAGCTGACGCTCACGATGCGCGGCGGCTCGATCGTCGGCGTCGCGGGCGAGCGCGCCGCGCTGCGCGCCGACGTCGAGGAAGCGCTGATTTCTCTGCCCGGTTTGCGCCACGTCGTCGAGCTGGGCTTGGGCCAATCCAAAGCGGTCGCGCGCGCCGCGGCCGTGCACGAGGTCGGCTGCGTGTGGCACGAGCGCCACTACGGCCTGCACCTCGGCCTGGGTTCGGCGCTGGTCGAAACGCCCGGCGAGCGCAAGAAGAGCCATCACCACCTCGACATCATTTTAGCGAGCGGACAGCTGACGGCAAACGGGCGAGCGGTTCTCGCCTGGTAGGCGGTTCGACGGATTTGCGTTTGCCGCGAACTGCGCTATGATGTCAGCCCGCGAGGCGATCCGGGTGCGCCGCCACGAGCAACGCCATCGCGCGATCGACACTTCCGGGCTTTCCGTCGTGGGTGAGGATTCCGAACATGCAGATTCGCCAGAAGAACGACACCGCGCGTGAGATGCTGGAGGCCTGGCGCGACGCGCCGGTCGTCACGATCGAGCTCACGCCCGAGCAGCAAGCGCACTTGGCGCAACAGACCGGCGGCCGCATCGACGCCACGGCGCTCAAGCTGCGCCCGAGCTTGAACCTGCGCGCCTTTCTCTCCGAGGTGGCGGAGGTCGACATGAGCGATCTGGCGACCTCGATCGCGCCGCCGCCCAAGGGCACGGCTTGGGTGGTCACCGGAACGATGTGATTTCGTCGCGCTCGGGCTCGCCCCGAGCGCGCTGCGTTTCCGAACGACGGTCTCGGACCGTAAGGAGTGTCCCATGCTCGACGATCCCAAAGCGGAGCAGTCGCCCGCGACCGATTCCAAAGGCGCCGCCCGCGAGATGCTCGAGGCCTGGATGTCCGGCCCGGTGGTCGAGATCCAGTTGACGCCCGAACAGCAGGCGCTGCTGGCACAGCAGACGGGCGGCCGCATCGACGCGACTTCACTCAAATTGCGCCCGAACCTCGACCTCTCGACGTTCCTCTCCGAAGCGACGGACATCGACATGAGCGAGCTGTCGACCGGCTGCGCGCCGCCGCCCAAGGGCCAGTACTGGGTGGTGACCGGAACGCAGTAAGTGCTGGCCGAGCGCAGCGCGCTCAGCAACTTCCTGCAGCTGCTGCCGGACACCGTCGACCGCTGGGTGATCGCCTTCGAGCCGGCGCACCACGGCGGTCTGGCGCGCGCGCTGATGCAGCAGCTCGAGGTGGCTGCCGCGATCGAGCTCGGAGTCGATTCACCCGAGCGCGTGCGCGCGATCGCCCAGGAGCTGCGGGCCGATCCGGCCTGCGGCTTCCTGGAGTTCGCGGTCGTCGACGGCGAGCTCACCCATCAGGGCACCGACTACCGCGACGCCCTGATGGGCTTCGGCCGCTGGGACACCGCGCGGGTGAAGCTCTGCTTCGACGTCACCGACCGCAACTTCGCCGAGCTGTTCTCGGAAGATCCGTACGCGGTGCGCGAGCGCTGCCGTGCGCTGCTCGGCTCCGTGGCTGGCGCGACGACGCTGGAGTACCGCTCCGGCGCGGGCGGCGGCGTTCTCGCGCTGCGCTGCGAGCCCGGCGGCTGGCGCGCGCACAGCGGCCTGGAACCGGACGACTACGTGCTGCCCAGCGGCGAGATCGAGTGCGTGCCCAGCGCGGTCGACGGCGAGCTGGTCGTCGACGGCTGGATCGTCGGCACGATCCCGTTCGGGATGAAGTACGGCCGCGTCCGGCGCGGCGCCGTGCGGCTCGCCGTCCGCGCCGGCGTGATCGTCGGGATCGGCGGCGACGGCCGGGCCGACGATCTCGAGCTGTTCCGCGACCTCGAGGCCACGCTGGAGACGTTGCCGGGACTGCGCCACGTCGTCGAGCTGGGCATCGGGCAGTCGCGCGCCGTCGCGCGCGCGGCGGCGGCGCACGAAGTCGGCTGCCTGTGGCACGAGCGCCACTTCGGGCTGCACCTCGGCCTGGGCGCGGCGCTGATCGAAACGCCGGGCGAGGTGAAGAAGAGCCACCACCACCTCGACCTCATCCTGGCGCACGGAGAGCTCACGGCCGGCGGCCGTCCCGTCCTGAACTGGTAGCGGCTCCCCCGCGGCCGGCCGTCAGCCGGCGAGCGCCCCGACGGCGGCGGCCAGCAGCAGCCACCACAGCGGGTTGAGCTCGAACGCGGTCGCGAGCGCAGCGACCGCAGCGGTGATCGCAAGCTCGAGGGCGACCGGGCCGCCGGTGAGCGCGAGCGCAATTCCCGAAGCGAAGAACAACCCGGCGGCGACCGGGCGCAGCGCCGTTCGCAAGGCGACCACGAACGGTGTGTCGGCGCGGCTGCGCAGCATACGGCCGGCGGCGACCGTGATGCACGAAGACGGTACCAAGAACGCGGCCAGCGCGACGAGCGCGCCGAGCCAACCGGCGACCCGCCAGCCGATGAGCGGAACGATCAGCACGTTCGGCCCGGGCGCAAACTGCGCGACCGCGACGAGCTCGGTGAAGCCGCGGTCGGTCATCCAGCCCATCTGCGAGACGGCGTCGGCGTGGATCTGCGGGTACATCGCGTTGCCGCCGCCGACCGCGACGACGGAGAGCAGGCCGAAGCGCCAGGCCAGCGACGCGAGCGCGTTCATCGCGCGCGCGGCACGCGCGCGAGGAGCATCGCGGCCGGGACGCCGGCCAGGACGGCGACGACGAGCGGTACGTGCCCGACGTCGATCGCCGCCGCGAGCACCGCTGCGAGGACCAGAGCGGCCGGCACGCCGAGCAGCCGCCGCGCGATGCGCGCGCCGCTCGCGATGACCAGCCCTGCCGCCGCGGCGACGATCGCCGACTCGACTGCCGCGACGCGCGGCACGTGGCTGATCCGCTCGATCCCGATCGCGAGCAGGATCGCGAGCACCGTCGACGGCCCCGCGAACCCGATCAAGGCGCACGCCGCGCCCCACGTGCCGGCCGCTCGGTCGCCGACGATCAGCGCGAGGTTGCCGGTGTTCGGTCCCGGCAGCGCTTGGCAGAGCGCGGAGTACTCGGCGAACTCGTCCTCGCTCATCCAGCGCCGGTCGCGCACGAGGAAGTGCCGCGACTGCCCACCGACGCCGCCGAATCCCTGCAGCGACAAGCGCGCGAAGCCGGCGAAGAGCTGCAGCGCGGTCGGCGTGACGGTCTCCATGGGCCGCCGTTCCGGAACCGCGCGCGGCGCTCCTCGGCCGGTTCGTACCGTGTTGCGTCAGGCCGTTCCCAGCGCTTCGTCCACCCGGTCCGCGCCGACGCGCGCGTAGAAGGCGTTGTCGGTCTCGCTAACGTCGGGTGCCCAGGGATCGCGCTGCTTCGCGGTGGTCGGAAAGTGGACGGTCGGACCGGCGGCGTCGCCGTAGTCCGTGCCGCCGTACGGCGCATAGGCGCGCGACTCGCCGTGCGCGAGCACGGTCGCGCCGACGGCGTCGCGGGCGTCCGCGGCCGCGGAGCGAACGCCGTCGGGCAGCCGCGCGTCGCGCGCGAACGCGTCGTAGAGCGCGAGCGCGGGGC
>CAXTNU010000294.1:0-5262 GCA_964245595.1 uncultured bacterium
CCCTTGGCGCGCTCGGCCGGCGCCGCGCCCCCGAACGGGTCGAGCGGCTTGCCGCGGTCGAGCGGGCTGGCATCGTCGTCGTGCATGCCGCGCGGCAGGCCGGTCGCCGGGTCGATGTCGGCGGCGGGCTTGCGCGTCACGGGCGCCACCGGCGAGGGTGCCGCGTTCTCCGCGACGCGCTCGTCGGTGGCCGTTGGTTCGTTCGAACGGTCGTCCATGTTCCGCACCTTTCCCGCCCCGCCCGGGGTCCAACATGAACGTGGACACCCGACAACTCGGCACGACGGACCTCGCCATCACCCCCGTGGGCTTCGGCGCCTGGGCGGTCGGCGGCCCCGAATGGCGCTTCGGCTGGGGGCCGCAGGACGACGAGCAGTCGATCGCCGCCATCCGGCGCGCGCTCGAGCGCGGGGTCAACTGGATCGACACCGCGGCCGCCTACGGCCTGGGCCACAGCGAAGAGGTCGTGGCGCGCGCGCTCGCCGGCATCCCGGCGAGCGAGCGCCCCTACGTCTTCACCAAGTGCGCGCTGATCGACGACGGCCGGGGCGGGATGACCGAGTCGCTCGATCCGCTCTCGCTGCGGCGCGAGTGCGTCGCGTCGCTCAAACGGCTGCGGGTCGAGACGATCGACCTCTACCAGATCCACTGGCCGACCGCCGACGTCAGCGACGTCGACGCCGGCTGGGCGACCCTCGCCGACTTGCAGCGCGAAGGCAAAGTGCGCTGGATCGGGGTCTCGAACTTCACCATCGCCGAGCTCGACCGGGCGCGCAAGATCGAGTCGGTCGCCTCGCTGCAGCCGCCGTATTCGCCGCTGCGGCGCGACATCGAGAGCGAGCTCCTGGGCTACTGCCGCGAGTACCGCATCGGCGTGATCGTCTACTCGCCGATGCAGTCCGGCCTGCTGAGCGGCGCGATGACCAAGCAGCGCGCGTCCGCGCTGCCCGCCAGCGACTGGCGCTCGCGCAGCGCCAATTTCCAAGAGCCCAAACTGTCGGTCAACCTGGCCTTCGTCGAGCGGCTGCGCGCGATCGGCGCGCGCCACGGCGTCTCGCCGGGCGCGGTCGCGATCGCCTGGGCGCTGCGCGATCCGGTCGTCACCGGCGCGATCGTCGGCGCGCGCTCGCCCGAGCAGGTCGACGGCTGGATCGGCGCGGCCGGCCTGAAGCTGTCCGCGGCCGAGCTGGCCGAGATCGAAGCGGCGATTCCGGCTTGACGTCGCCCGGCGTCTAACCGGCGTGCCCGAAGGTCATACCATTCACCGGCTCGCGCGCGAGCACGCCGCGCGCTTCGCCCGCAAGCGGCTGCGGCTCGACTCGCCCAACGGCCGCTCCGACGAGGTCGCCGCGCTGCTCGACGGGGCCACCCTGCGCCGCGTCGACGCGCTGGGCAAGCACCTGCTCTACGTCTTCGGCCCCGAGCGCCAGCTCCACGTGCACCTGGGCCGCTTCGGCTGGTTCGAGGAGGGCGCGCTCCCGCTGCCCGAGCCCAAGGGCACGCTGCGCCTGCGGCTGTGGTCGAAGTCGAACTGGCTCGAGCTGCGCGGCGCGATCGCGATCGAGCTGTACGACGGCGCGGCGCGCGCCCGGCTCGAAGCGCGCATCGGCCCCGACCCGCTGAACCCCGGCAGCGATCCCGAGCGCGCGTTCGCGCGCATCGCCAAGAGCCCGACCCCGATCGGGCAGCTGCTGATGGACCAGTCCGTACTCGCCGGGATCGGCAACATCTACCGCTGCGAGGTGCTGTTCCGGCAAGGCGTGAGCCCGTTCGTTCCGGGCCGCGACGTTGCGCGCGCGACGCTCGAAGCGCTGTGGAGCGACACCCGCACGCTGCTCGAAGCGGGCGTGCGCGCAGGCCGCATCATCACCACGACCCCGGCCGACCGCCCGAAGTCGCGCGGCGGCAACGTCACCCGCGCGAACGCGTTCTACGTCTACAAGCGCACCGGCTTGCCGTGCCGCCGCTGCGGCACCCCGATCGAAGCCGCGACGATGGGCTCGCGCAACCTCTTCTGGTGCCCCACCGACCAGCCCGCGCCGTAGCAGGCGGAGTCAGTCCTCCATGTCGGCGCGGGCGCGCGGCTACGCCGCGAGCGGGACGAAGGCTTCGTCGAGCGCGTCGATCACGTCGGCGGGCAGGATCGAGACGACCAGGTGGCGCGGGAGGAACCAGGTCAGGCCGGCGATGGCGTTCTCGAACGCCTGCTCGTCGGCGAAGTCGGTGTGGCCGATGCGAAAGACGAGCTGCTCCTTGGGCTCCTGATCGGGCGACACGAGCGCGAGCACACCGGGGTGCGCGATGCCCAGCGTGCGGGTGAAGTACACGTGCAGCAGCGGGCGCAGGTAACCCGGCAGCATCGCGTCCGACGGCGCGAGCACCTCCATCCGCTGCGTCTGCTTGAGCACCGCGCGGAAGGTCGGCGCTTCGCTGGGCACGACGCCGATGCGCGGGAACTCGTAGCCCCCGAAGGCGCGCCGCGTGACCAGGTCGCCGCAGGTGAACACCCACGACGCGCTCTCCTCGCGCGGCTCGATCGCGATCCCGAAGCCGCGGTTGGTGGCGAGCTCGATCAGGTCGCCGGCCGAGACGTCGCCCTCCGTTCCGGCCGGGGGCAGGTCGAGGGCGTAGTACGGAAAGCCGTCCGGTCCCAAGAAGATCTTGGGATCGCGCTGGGTCAAGCGCGTCGTGTCGATCAGATCGTAGAACCGGTGCCGCCATTTCGCGCCGCGCGCGTCCTCGGCAACGGCGAGGTGCGCGCGCAGTTCGTCCGCGCCGCTCATTCGTTGTTCTGCCGCTTCGCGATCCGGTCCAGCGCGGTCAGCAGGCTGGGCGCCAGCGGCGAGTGGCTCTCCGCGCCGCTGCGCTTGCCGCCCTCGTCGTAGCGCGGGGGCGGCAAGGCGCGCGCGGCCAGCGCCAGCAGGCGCGTCGTCGTGGCGGGCGCGAGGCCGTTGGCGATCAGCGCCAGGCGCGCCAGCGGGGTGATCGTGATGAAGAGCTGGCGCCGGGCGATCGCGTGCACGATCCGCACCACCGCGTGCTCGGTCGAGGCCGAGAGCAGCGGGTTGCTGTCGGAGAGCGTGAACCAGGCGTACTCGGCGCGCGTGTCGCCCTTGAACGAGGCGTTGTCGGGGGAGCCGGTTCGCATCAGCCCGGGGCAAACGGTGGTGACGGTGATGCCGTCGTGCGCGACTTCGGCGGCGTAGGCTTGCGAGAGGCCGACCAGCCCGAACTTGCCGGCCGCGTACGGAGCCAGGTGAGGCGGCGCGAGCACCCCGCCGACCGAGGCGATGTTGACGATCCGTCCGTCGCCGCGCGCCCGCATCCCCGGCAGCACCGCGCGCATGGTGTGCAGCGGGCCGAAGACGTGCGTCTCGACCGACTCGCGGAAGTCGTCGAGCGACTGGTCCCAGACCGAGCCGACCTCGATCACGCCGGCGTCGTTCACCAGCACGTCGACCGGGCCGCTGCGGGTCTCGACCTGCGCGATCAGTGCTTCGGCCTGCGCGGCGTCGCGCACGTCGCAGCGCACCGTGTCGACCGCGAAGCCGAGCTCGGCGAGCCGCTCGCGAGCGCGCTCGAGCGTCGTGGCGTCGCGACCGGCGATGGTGACCCGAGCTCCGCCCCGCGCGAGGTCCTTGGCCAGGGCGTAGCCCAGCCCGCGGCCGCCGCCGGTGATGACCACGACCCGGCCGCGCAGCGACTCGCGGTCGGCGACGTGGCTGCACCGCGCGGCAACGGCCGCACCGGCGGCGACGGCGGCCGCGCCGAGGGCGACGGAGGCGATTCGACGTGAGCGACCCATGGCCGTAGCGTACCCCGCAATACGCCGCAAGCGACCGAGCTCAGCCGGCGACCACGTTGCGCCCGGCGGCCTTGGCCTGATAACACGCGGTGTCGGCCTCGGCCAGCACCTGCGCGGCGCTCGCCGTCTCGGCTTCGATCGCGGCCAAGCCGATCGAGACGCCCACCGCGAGCGCTTCGCCGGTGTGCTCGATGCGGTACGCATCGACCGCCCGGCGCAGCTTGTCGACCACCACGCGCGCGTTCTCGATCGTGCAGTCCGAGAGCAGCAGGGCGAATTCGTCGCCGCCGATCCGGCCGATCACGTCCCCCCCGCGCACCACCTTGCCCATCACCGCCGCGATCTCGCGCAACAGCCGGTCGCCGGCGGCGTGCCCGAAGCGGTCGTTCACCACCTTGAAGCGGTCGAGATCGAGAAAGGCCACGACGTGGTGCCGGTCCCCGGCGCGCGCGCTCTGCACCGCGTGGGCGAGCCGGTCCAGGAACGCGCGCCGGTTCGGCAGGCTGGTCAGCGGATCGTGGTTGGCCTCGAACGAGAGCCGCAGCGAAAGCCGGTTCTCGGCGGTGACGTCGCGCAGGACGACGACGAAGCCCTGGTCCTCGTCGTCGATGCGCGAGGCCACGTACGCGACGTCGAGCACGCCGCTCGCGCCGTGCAGGTGGCCCGCGCCGCGCCGGGCCGCGCCGCCGGCGGCCGCTCCGGCGAGCGCGTCGAGCGGCGCGCCCTCGTCGTCGACCAGCCGGATCACCTCCGCCACCTGCGCGCCGTAGGCGTCGATCAGCGCGATGCCCAGCAGCCGCTGCGCGGCGGCGTTGACGAACTCCACCCGGCCGTCGCCCAGCACGGTGACGACCGCGTCGGCGATCGAGGCCAGCGTCGTCTGCAGCTTGCGCTTCTCCGAGGACAGCGCGTCCTCGAACTGCTTGCGCGCGGTCACGTCGCGATAGGTGACGACGTGATAGAGCGTGCCGCCGTCGTCGTGAGCGACCGGCGAGGAACCGACCTCGGTCCACAGCAGCGCACGCTCGCGCGTGTAGAGGACGACGACCGCGCGCACCGCCTTGCGGCGCGTCATGCGGGAGCGGATCCAAGCCGTGCGGTCGAGATCGGTTAGCGGCCCCCACAGGCGCGACTCGAGCCGGCCGGCGAGCTCCTCGGCCGCGTGGCCGAACAGCCGCGAGAAGGCGGCGTTGACGTGGACGAAGCGGGTCTCGCCGTCCGTGCCCGTCTCCAGGACGGCGACCGCGTCGCCGAGCTGCTCGACGGTCTCGATCAGCCGCTCGAGCGCGTTCGGGGCCGCGATCGCTGGGGTGCCGTCGCAGGCGGCGCCGATCTCCGCCGCCAGCCCGGCCAGCTCCGCGATCTCGGCTTCCGGCGCACTGCTGCCCGCCAGCAGCAGCTCGCCCGCCGCCCCGTCCGCCAGCACCAGCGGCAGCACGCGAAACGGTCCCGCGCCG
>CAXTNU010000295.1:0-5230 GCA_964245595.1 uncultured bacterium
GCGGTGCGCCGGCTGATCGCACCCGAACCGGCGCTCGCCCTGCGCGCGCTCGACGATCTGCCGCTGCGCGACGTGGGCCGCCGCCTGGGCGTGCCGCAGCGCACCGCCGCCTCGCGCGTCAACCGCGGGAAGCTGCGGCTGCGCGCCGCGCTCCCGGCAACCCCCCACTTCTTCCGAGAGTCGAAGGCAACGTGGTCGACTTCTTCCTGAGGCGCCCGATCTTCGCATCGGTGTGCTCGCTCGTCATTCTGCTCCTCGGGCTCATCTCGATCCCGACCCTGCCCATCGCGCAGTTCCCCAACATCGCGCCCCCGACGGTGACCGTCGTCGCGAGCTACACCGGCGCGAGCGCCGAAGCGGTCGAGTCGTCGGTGACGACCCCGCTGGAACAAGCCATCAACGGCGTCCAGGGGCTCAAGTACATCTCGTCCCAGTCCGGCAGCGACGGCACCTCGCAGATCACCTGTACGTTCAACCTCGACCGCGACCTGGATCAGGCCGCCAACGACGTGCAGAACGCGGTCAACCTCGCGCAAGGCCGGTTGCCGAACGAGGTCAAGCTGACCGGCGTCAGCGTGTCCAAGAACTCGGGCACGTTCGTGATGGCGCTGGGCGTCACGTCGAGCGACGCGCGCTGGGACCAGACGTTCCTCACCAACTACCTCGAGGACAACGTCGTCAACGACCTCAAGCGCATCGTCGGCGTCTCCGACGTGCGCGTGTTCGGCGAGCGCAAGTACGCGATGCGCCTGTGGGTCGATCCCAAGCGGCTGGCCGACCAAGGCCTGACCGCGGGCGACGTCCTGACCGCGCTGGAGTCGCAGAACGTGCAGGTCGCGGCCGGTTCGATCGGTGCGCCGCCGACCAACGGCCACCAGCCCTACGAGCTGGCGGTGCGCGCCACCGGCCGGC
The DNA here is from genome assembly GCA_964245595.1 of uncultured bacterium. GTDB lineage: Bacteria > Vulcanimicrobiota > Vulcanimicrobiia > Vulcanimicrobiales > Vulcanimicrobiaceae > Vulcanimicrobium. Next base: position 913 of record CAXTNU010000295.1, read on the forward strand.
TGCACAACGCGACCGAGTTCGCCAACGTGGTGCTCAAGACCAACCCCGACGGCGGTTTCGTGAAGGTCGGCGACGTCGGGCGAGTCGTGCTGGGAGCCGAGAACTACGCCGGATCGCTGTGGTTCAACGGCAAGGACGGCGTCGGGCTGGGCGTGCTGCAGCTCCAGACCGGCAACGCGCTGGCGGTCTCGCAGCAGATCCGCCAGACCATGGACGCGCTGGCGGTGAAGTTCCCGGCCGGCGTGCGCTACACGGTCGCCTTCGACACCACCGAGTTCGTGCGCGAGTCGATCAAGGAGGTCGTGATCACGCTGGTGGTCGCGATCGGCCTGGTCGTGCTGGTCATCTTCCTGTTCTTGCAGGACTGGCGCACGACGCTGATCCCGACCCTGACCATCCCGGTCTCGCTGCTCGGCACGTTCTTCTTGATGAAGGCGCTGGGCTTCTCGATCAACCAGCTCACCCTGTTCGGGCTGACGCTGGCGACCGGCCTCGTGGTCGACGACGCGATCGTGGTGATCGAGAACATCGCCCGCTTCATCCAGGAGAAGGGCATGCCGCCGCTCGAGGGCGCGCGCGAGGCGATGCGCGAGATCACCGGCGCCGTGCTGGCCTCGTCGCTGGTGCTGCTGGCGGTGTTCGTGCCGGTCGCGTTCTTCCCGGGCACGACGGGCCAGCTCTACAAGCAGTTCGCGCTGACCATCGCGTGCTCGATCACGATCTCGCTCTTCTGCGCGCTGACCCTGACCCCGGTGCTCTCCTCGCTGCTGCTGCGCAACCGCGTGCAGCGCGAGTCGCGCTTCTTCCGGCCGGTCAACCGCGCCATCACCGCCACCCGCGGCGGGTACGGCAAGCTGCTCCCGGGCGTGATGCGCCGCCGCGGCCTGGTGCTGGTCGGCTTCGCCGCCGCGCTGTTCGTCACGGGCTGGGCCTACACGCACATCCCGACCGGCTTCGTGCCCGACGAGGACCAGGGCTTCGCGATCATCTCGATGCAGGCGCGCGAAGGCGTCTCGCTCGACTACACCCACCGCGTCCAGCGCGACATCGAAGCGATCCTGCACCAGCAGCCCGAGATCTCCGACGTGTTCGACGTGGCCGGCTTCAGCTTCACCGGCTCGGGCAACAACAAGGCCACCATGTTCATCCGGCTGCGCCCGTGGGGCGAGCGGCCGGGCCGCGAGCACACCGTCGCGGCGGTGCTCAACCGGGTCAACCAGCGGCTGTTCTTCTATCCCGGCGCGCAGGCGTTCGCGATCGTTCCGCCGGCGGTGCCGGGGCTGGGCTTCCAGGGCGGCTTCTCGTTCGAGCTGGAGGACCGCGCCAACCAGGGGATCGAGCCGCTGCTGGGTGCGGCGTACTCCGTCATCGGGCCGGCCAACGCGCCGACCAGCGGGCTGTACCGCGTCTACACGACCTTCCGCAACGACAAGCCGACCGAACAGGTCGACGTCGACCGCGGCAAGGCGCTCAGCCTGGGCATTCCGCTGACCAACATCTTCAACACCATGCAGGTCTACCTCGGCTCGGTCTACGTCAACGACTTCGACCTGGGCGGCAAGTCGTACCGCGTGTACGTGCAGGCCGACACGCCGTACCGCTCGAGCGTCGCGGACCTCAGCTCGATCTACGTCCACGGCGACCCGACGGTCGGCGCGGGCGGCGTGCAGACCCCGGCGGCCGCGATCCCGATCTCCGCGCTCGTCTCGCTCAAGCAGGTGCCGACGCCGCCGACGATCACCCACTTCAACCTCTACCGCTCGATCGAGATCAGCGGCGGCCCGGCGCCCGGCCACGGCTCGGGCGAGGCGATCGACACCATGCAGAGCTTGGCGGCCCACCTGCCGGCGGGCTTCGCCTACGAGTGGAGCGGGATCTCGCGCGAGCAGATCGAGGGCGGCGCGCAAGCGGCGATCATCTTCGGCCTGGGCATCGTGTTCGTGTTCCTGGTGCTGGCGGCGCAGTACGAGTCGTTCGCCGACCCGCTCATCATCCTGTTCGCGGTCCCGCTGGGCTTGCTCGGCGCGATCGGCGCGCTGATGGTGCGCGGCCTGATCTCCGACGTCTTCGCGCAGGTCGGCTTCGTCATGCTGATCGGCCTGGCGTCCAAGAACGCGATTCTGATCGTCGAGTTCGCCAACCAGTTGCGCGAGCAGGGCGCCGACACGATCACCGCCGTGCGGCGCGCCGCCGAGACGCGCTTCCGGCCGATCATGATGACCTCGATCGCGTTCATCCTGGGCGTCACGCCGCTGGTGTTCGCGACCGGCGCCGGCAGCGGCGCGCGCAACTCGCTGGGCACCGCGGTGTTCGGCGGGATGATCGTCTCGACGATCCTCAACCTGGTCGTCACCCCGGTGCTGTACGTCTTCATCGCCGGACTCGAAGACCGGCTGGGCATGGGCCGCGGTAAGCACGCCCACCCGGTGCCCGAGGACGACGGCGTCGTGCCGCCCCACCCGGCGCCGGCCCAGCCGGCCCCGCTGCGGACGGTCTAGCTAGACCAGTTCCGGTTCGCGCTGTCTCGCGCGGTACGCTTCGTGCGCGTACTGCGCGAGCATGCGCTGCGCGTTGAAGTACGAGCCGTTGAGCGCGATCGCAGCGCGCATCACGGTCAGGTAGGCGTCGCGCCGCTCGGCGTAGAGCGGCACGATCGTCTCTTCCAGCAGGCGGTAGAGCGTGTCGGCGGTCGCGCCGTCGTGGGTGCCGGTGACGTCGTCGACCGACCAGCCGGTGGCGCCCTCGAACGCGCCCTCGATCCACCAGCCGTCGAGCACGCTCAAGCTGGGCACGCCGTTGACGGCGGCCTTCATCCCGCTCGTGCCGGAGGCTTCGAGCGGCGGGCGCGGGGTGTTGAGCCACAGGTCGACGCCGCCGGTGATCAAGCCGCCCCACGTCATGTCGTAGTTCTCGACGAACACCACCCGCACGCCGTCGCCCAGCGCCCCGGCGGCCGTGCAGATGCGCTCGATCGCGGCCTTGCCGTCGTAGTCGCGCGGGTGCGCCTTGCCGGCGAAGACCAGTTGCAGGCCGCCGCCGCGGCGGGCCACGGCGTGCAGCCGCTCGAGGTCGCTCAGGATCAGGTCGACCCGCTTGTACGCGGTCGCCCGGCGCGCGATGCCGATGGTGAAGAACTGCGGGTCGAGCCGGACTCCGGTCGTCTCCGCGATCCGCTCGACCATCGCCGTCTTGGCCTCGGCGTGGGCCGCGCGCAGCTCGTGCAGCGGGATGCCGACGGCCTGGCGCAGGGCGCCGTTGTCGCGCCGCCAGCCGGGCAGGCGGCGGTCGAACAGGGCGGCTAGCGGCGGCGCGGCCCAGGTCGCGGCGTGGACGCCGTTGGTGATCGCGGCGATCTCGTAGTCGGGGAACATCGCGCGCGACACTTCGCCGTGGCGCATCGCGACGGCGTTCGCGTAGCGCGAGCCGCGCAGCGCGAGGACGGTCATGTTGAGCGTGCCGTCGTGGTCGAACAGGCCGTTCGCGCGCAGGGCGTCGGCGCGGGCCTGGCCCAGCACCCCGGCGACCAGGTCGGGCTCGAAGCGGTCGTGACCGGCCGGAACGGGGGTGTGGGTGGTGAAGACGCAGCGCTCGCGGGCCCGCTCCAGCGCGCCTTCGCGTTCGAGCAGCGCCAGGACCAGCAGCGCCGAGTGCCCCTCGTTCATGTGATAGGTGCTCGGGCCGGTGTGGCCGAGCGCCGCGAGCAGCTCGACCCCGCCGATGCCCAGCAGCGCCTCCTGCTCGAGCCGGTAGCGGGCGTCGCCGCCGTAGAGCCGGCGGGTGAGCGCGCGGGCGTCGTCGTCATTGCCTTCGACGTCGGTGTCGAGGAAGTAGACCGGCACGGTCGCGCCGTCGACCCCGCGCGCGTCGAAGCGCCAAGCGCGCACCCGCACCTCACGCCCGCTCAGCTGCACGCTCACCAGCGGTTCGAGCGCCGTCAGCACGGTCTCGGGCTGCCAGGCTTGCGGCCCTTCGTACTGCCGCCCGTCGTCGAGGTACTGGCGGAAGTAGCCCTCGCGGTAGAGCAGGGTGACCCCGGCCATCGGGTAGCCGGCGTCGGCGGCGGCCCGGATGACGTCTCCGGCCAGCACGCCCAACCCGCCGCTATAGGTCGGAATCGCCGCCCCGACCGCGATTTCCATCGAGAAGTAGGCGACTTCAGCCTTGCTCATCGCCCTAGTATTCGGCGTCGCCCTCCGAATACGCTAGGGGCCGTGCTTACCCTCGGTCAGGACGGTAGGCCTCGACCCAGTCGCGGGTAGTGAACAGCCGGCCGTCGCGGCGGACGACCCGCAGGCGGCCGCGCTGAGCGGCCTTGTAC
>CAXTNU010000296.1:0-5218 GCA_964245595.1 uncultured bacterium
GCGAAACGGTCGCCGGTCGCGGCGGCGGGCGAGAGCGGCAGCGCGATGTCGGCCTCGCCGGAGCGGAGCATCACGCCCGCGGTTCGCGCCGAGCCGAGCAGACGCACCTCCAACGTGCCGACCCGCGGGACGCCGCGCGGCGATGCCGCATGGCGCTCGAAGACCCAGCGCCCGAGCTCGGGCCGTGAGCGCAGGGCAAACGGCCCCGTCCCGATCGGCATGTCGTCTGCCGCATGGCGAAGCACGGGCAACGCGGGCATCCCGTACGGGCCGAAGAAAGAGCGGACGAACCCGTGGTCAGGCGAGTGGAGGACGACAGCGAAATGGCGTTCTACGCGGACGACGCCAGAACCGGCCGGTGCGTTCCCCACCGCGGCGCGCGCACCGCGGCTAACGCCGCCGCGACGTCCTGCGCGCGCAGCGGCGCGCCGTCGTGCCAGCGCACCTCACCGCGCAGCTCGTAGCGATAGCGCCGGCCGTCCTCCGCAGCCTCGGGCAGGCGCTCGGCCAGCAGCGGCACCGGGCGGCCCTCCCAGCCCACCAGGCCGTCGCCGTAGAGCCAGGCCAGCTCGTCCGCGCCCGGCTCCGCGTCGCGGTACGGGTCGACGTCGTGCGCGAGCGGCAGCGCCGCCAGCCGCAACCGGCGCGGCTCGGCGGCGCCCGGCACGAGCGTGGCGGACGTAGCACCGGCGAGGAACTCCGAGCGGCGCACGCCCAAGACTTGGGTACGCTGCCATGACGACCTCCTCGAGTACCGCCGGTGAGCTGCTGGACCGCAGCCGTCCGTTGCGTGAGATCGAAGCCTTGATTGCCGAGGCGCACGCCCGCGGCGAAGCGGCCTTGATACGCGTCGCCGGACCCGCCGGGATCGGCAAGACGGCCTTGCTTCGTTACGTGCTCGCGAGCCATGCCGGTGAAGAGCAGACGCTGTGGAGCGCTGCGCTGCCAACGGACCGGGCGCGACCAGGCGTGTGCGTGCAGCGCATGATCGCTCAACCGGTGTCCCCGGACGCTGACGAGAGCCAGCTCTTCGCGTACGTCCTGGCCTATCTGGAGCAGCGATCGACCGTATTCATCGACGACGCCCAATGGCTCGATGAAGTCAGCCGGCACATCATCCGCATGCTAGCCCACGAACGCGGTGACGCGATCATCTTTTTGTTAGCCGATCGGCGCGGCGAGGCGCCGGAACTCGGCCCACACCGCTCCGTTCACCTGGGACCGCTTCGGGTAAGCGCCGCCGCTCAGCTCGTGCGCCGAATCTACCCGCAGGCACCCGCTGACGTCGTCGGCGAGATCGTGTCGTCGGCGTCCGGCCTTCCCTTCGACGTGGTGTTTCTAGCGGAGCAGGCCTTGCGTGACGCCGCGCGCTCGCCCGATGAAACAGAACCGTCGGCCGCTGTGGCAATCGGCAGGCGACTGGAACGCTGCTCCGAGGCAGCCCGCGAAGGCCTGCGCCATTGCGCGTGGCTGGACCCGCCCGTCAGCCTGCGCTCCATCGCACGGGCCATGCAATTGGAGGTCGGCCTGCTGGCCGGAGCACTTACCGAAACCGTCGACCTGGCGGTGGTCGACGATCTCCAGCTCGTGTTCCGCCACACCGCGATCGCACACGCGATCCGAACGACGGTATCGGATCCGGTTCCGTACCATATGCGCTTGCTCGCCGGCCTCGGCGGGGACGACGGACGTCCCGAGATCCTTGCCGCGCGATTGCATTGCGCGAGAGCATGCGGCGCGGACGACGTCGCGGCGGACTGTGCGCTCCGGTTAGGGCGGGCCCTGGCCGAAACCGCTTCGCTCGAAGCCGCCGTCGAGTACCTCGAGATCGCGTTGCGCTACGCACGCCGCCCATTGCCGACGGCGTACGCAGCCGATTACGCGGGCGTGCTGCAACAATTGCAGCGCGACGTGGAGGCGGCCTCTTTTCTCAAAAGGGAGCTCGACGGCGCGATCGCACGCCGGGACGGGCTGGCGGCGGCCGACCTTCTCATCTCCTTCTTCTCGGCGGCGCTGACGCTGGAGCGCTTTGCCGAGCTCGATGCGCTTCGCGCGCGCGTCGAGCGCATGGCTGGCAAAGATGAAATGGTAGCCTGCCGCCTGCGGACAGTTCGCCTGGCGGCGCTCGCGTTCTCGGGCCGCATCGAGGAGTACGAGCGACTCGCGCAAGGCGTCGACTTGCGCTGGAACGATCGCCGGCCGGCGTCATTCGTCGCCGCACTGCGCGGTGATGCCGACGGCGCGCGCCGGGCGTTCGAGTCCTATCGCGGGGAGTTGGGCTCGGAGCACTTGCGGCAGGAGCCGAGCGATCGCGTTTTCCGTGCGACGAGCGCGATGTTCGAAGTCGGGCTAGTCTCGCTCCAGGCCGTGGAGGACGACACGAGCGGCGTCGTTACCCGCGCGCATCCGACCGGAACCATGCTGACGATCTTTCGCCGCGTTTGTGACGGCCGCTGGGACGAAGCCGCCATGCTGCTAGACCGCATTCCGGTCTGGGACGATACCTACCAAGAATCGTACGGAACGCTCGACGTCCGCCTGCTCCATGCAGCGCTCGCCCGGCGCGAGCCCCTGGCACGGCACAGGACCCTGGCTGCGATCCGCCGGCTGATCGGAAACGGGCAAGTGCGGCACGCCGCTTCACCCGCCAGGTGGTACGCGCTCGCGATGTCGGCATGCAACATGCCGGTCGAGCCGGATATCGCCGCGTTCATCGGCAACAGCCTCGACATGCCGCCGATGCCGTACTCGTTCGCAGCCTTACCGCTCGCGATCGCACGGCTCTTCCCATCCCACGGGACCGAGCGCTGTCTGCGAGCACTGGCGAGTTGGCCCCGCTTCGGCTCGCGCTGGCATCGTGCGCATCTCGACCTAGCGCAAGGGCTGCTGGCGGACGATCACCGGCGCCTGAGAACCGCGCGCGACGCGTTCGATGCGCTCGGCGCACCAGCGCTTGCGATGATCGCAGGGCTGGCGCTCCCGGTGCCCCGTGCGCGCGATGTCGCGCTGGCTCGCCGGACCGGTTACACGGCCGCCCCGGCGAGCGTGGCGATAGCGCTGTCGGCACGCGAGCACGCCGTCGCGGAGCTTGCCGCCTCCGGCTTGTCGAATCGCGAGATCGCAGCTAGGCTCGGTGTAGCCGAGCGAACGGTAGAAACGCACCTCACGAACGTTTATCGGAAGCTACGGGTCCGTTCGCGAACGGAACTCACCACGCGGCTCAATGCGTGACGGTCGGCGCGGGAATGTCGCTCGTGCTTATTGCGAAGAAACCTTTGCTGTTCGGTACGTTGTGGAACAGGTCGGCCGGGGCTCCGATAGCCTCCTCACCGCGCGAAATCTCGCCTGGCGGAGGATCGCCCCAACTCTCCGGTTCGTGCGGATTGTGATCGACTAGGCGCGAGAATCCTTCGAGCAGCCAAAGCCAGGTCGCTCGATGAACGTTGGCAAAGTCGTGCGAGTTGAACGGGCTGCTGCCGCTTTTCCCGGGAACGTTCGGGACGATGACGTCACGGTAGCGATCGGTGAAGTCCCCACTCTGGCCGGTCGCATAGAAATCCTTGACCACCGCTAGATACGAATCGCCGAACGCGGGGTTCTGCGCAAAAAGACCAGCGAGGGTTCGGCCTGCGTCGATGCACTCCTGACGACCCCACTCGGGGCGATCCGCCTCTGAGGACGGCCGCTTGGGCGCCCCGTTCCGGTCATAATACTCGGGCCACTCGGCTCTACTGCTCATGTTCGTTTCTCCTAAGCATCGTTTGTCCGAGCAATGTAGCGTGCCACCGTTACGAACCGGTTTCAATCGACGGCACCTTATGCGGCGACAAGTGCCGTAGGACGCCTCGCTCCCAGGAGATGCCCCGCAAGTTGGTGATACGGCCCGAACAAGACGTTCAGCCGCTACCCCAAATTGGCGAAATTCAAGGTCGCGTGCGCCACGACGCGCTCGTTGCTGGTCACGCTGACCTCGCCGTAGACGATGCGCTTGCCGGGCTTGATCACGGTCGCGGTCGCGATCAGGTCGTGGGGCGGGTGCGCGCCGGCCAGGAAGCTGCACGTCAGGGTCGCGGTGGCGGTCGGGTGCTGCGGGCCGTAGATCGAGGCCAGCGCGACGTAGAACGCCGAGTCGCACAGGCTCGCCACCGCGCCGCCGTGGATCGAGCCGGCGCCGTTCATCAACTGCTTGCTGAACGGCATGCGCACCACGGCTCGGCCGTGCTCGACCGACTCCAACTGCAGCCCGAGCAGCTTCACGAACGGCCCGCGCCCGTCGTCGAAGATCCGCCGCGCCATCGCCATGTCGATCATGCGAACACGTCTCCCGCCTGCGCCAGCTCGCGGCGCAGGTACAGCGGCAGCGCGAACAGCCGGCGGTGCGTCTCGGCGTCGTAGAACCAGTTCTCGCCGCGCAAGCCCGCGACGTAGGCGTCGATGCGGGCCGGATCGGTCGCCGCGACGTCGACCTCGTCGCTGCAGGCGATGAAGGCCCAGTCGTTGTCGAACGCCGGGACATGCGTGTAGAAGCTCCGCACGTATTGGAAGTGGCCGCGCAGCGAGCGGGCCATCTTGGCGTGCAGGGCCATGTTGTGGAAGCCCGCGGTCGAGGCTTGCAGCACGTACACGCCGCCCGGCGCGAGGCGCGTCTTGATGTCGCGGAACACTTCGCCGTTGAAGAGCGGAAACGAGGGCGAGTCCGGCAGCGGCTCGGTCAGATCGCTGACGATCACCCCGTAGCGGTCGCGGTCTTCCTTCAAGAACGCGAGCGCGTCGCCGATGACGACCCGCGCGCGCGGGTCGTCGAACGCGCCGGCCGACCACTCGGCCAGATACCGCTTCGACAGCTCGACCACTTGGCCGTCGATGTCGACCATCGTGCAGCGCCGCACGCCCGGGTCGCGCAGCACCTCGCGCAGGGTCGCGCCCTCGCCGCCGCCCAGGATCAGCACGTCGGCGCGGTCGGCCGCGGCGGCCAGCGCCGGGTGGACCAGCGACTCGTGGTAGATGCGCTCGTCGGCCTGCGAGGACTGGGTGTCGCCGTCGAGCACGAGCAGCTTGCCGAACACCGGCGTGCGCAGCACCGCGACCGACTGGAACGGCGTGCGCCCGCTGTAGTACGTCTCCTCGATCGCGTGCGCGTGCAGCTCGGTCGGCGCGAACTGCTCGGTGTACCACTGATAGTGCTCGGTCTTGGGCATGGCGCGAAGTCCGGTTGGTC
>CAXTNU010000297.1:0-5218 GCA_964245595.1 uncultured bacterium
ACGTGGGAGTCTTGCACGTCGACGTCGTGACGCTTTTCCCCGAGATGTTCGCGCCGGTGATCGGGCTCTCGATCGTGGGCCGCGCGGTCGAGCGCGGGCTCGTGGACGTCCGCATGCACGACCTGCTCGACGCGCTGGAAGGCCGCGAGCGGGCCGACGAGCGGCCCTACGGCGGCGGCCCCGGCATGGTGTTGCGGATCGAGCCCCTGGCCCGCACTCTCGACGGGATCCTGGCCGCCGCGCCGGCCGGCGAGCGGCGCCGGATCGTGCTGACGTCGGCCAGCGGCCGGCTCTTCCGCCAGGCGGACGCGGCGGCGTGGGCCCGGCTCGACCGCCTGATCCTGGTCTGCGGCCACTACGAGGGGGTCGACGAGCGGCTGCGGGCGCTCTACCCGCTCGAGGAGATCGCGCTGGGCGAGTTCGTCCTCACCGGGGGCGAGCTGGCCGCGCTGGCCTACCTGGACGCGACGGTGCGCTTGGTCGAAGGGGCGATCGATGCGGATTCCGCCGCGGCGGAGTCCTGGGGCGAGGACGGCGCGCTCGACCACCCGGCCTATACCCGTCCGCCGGTCTTCCGCGGGGTCGACGTCCCGGCCGTCCTGCTCAGCGGCGACCACCAGCGGATCGCCGAGTGGCGCCGCGAGCAGTCGCGCGCCCGCACGACGGCCCGCAACGCCGCCGAGGCCGCCGAAACCGCCCAGGCGGCCGAAGCGGACGATGCCGCTGACTAGTTCGAGCTGAGCGCCGGACCGCTCATTCGCCGTGCCGACGCCAGCGGGCGGTCCGTTCCCGCGCGTGGAATCCGGGGGCGCATGACACGCGCCTTCGTCGCAGCGTGCGCGTTTGCGTTCGCCGCCGCCCCACTTTCCGCCGCCGCAGCCGAGCCCGCGCCGGCCGCCGTTCCGCACACCCTTCCCCGCTCTCTGGTGTTCGCGGTGCAGTACTCCGAGCGCAGCGAGCGGCGCGTCGCGACCTCCGGGCTGGCGAACTCCAACGGCAGCGGGGTGACCTCGACGCCGACGAGCAGCACCGATCGCACCCAGGATCAGAGCGGGAGCGACGGCACGATCAAGGTCGACATCGTGGCCGTGCCGCCCGACGGAATCGTGGTCGACATCGCCGAGGGGCGGGACGGCCGGCTCGGCACACCGGCCCGGATCGGCATCGAGATGGACGGCAAGCTCCTCTACGACCCGGCCAAGACCAACCTGAGCCCCGAAGAGATCGCGCTGCTCCAGTTCTTCAACCGCGGACTGGTCGAGAACCACGACGCCGACGGGGCGAGCTGGACGGTGGTGCACGACGGCCGGGGCATCAAGGACCGCACGGACTTTCGCATCGTCTCCTCCGAGCCCGGGCCGGTCCTGCACATCGACCTGCAGCGCACCCTCTCGGCCGCGGTGGCCGGGCGCCCGCTCGACCTGTTCGAGACCGGCTCGCTGCGCTACGACGAGGTGAAGACGATCCCGCTCGACGGCTCCGTGCGCGGCCACCGCACGACCCACCAGACCGGCCAGCTCGATACGGTCGACTCGACCCTCAGCTTCCGCCTCCTGACCGACAGCTGGCACCTCAAGGGCTGACCTACTGCCGTAACCGACCCGCCCTTGCCGGGGTAGGGGCTCCGTGATATACTCCCGAGGTTGCCCGCCGCCCCCGTGCGGCGTTTTCGTCGTCAGAGAGCTGTCATGAACGTACTCGACCTGATCCAGAAGGAACAGGAAAAGCCGTCCGTCCCGGACTTCCGTCCCGGCGACACCGTCAAGGTCTATTCAAAGGTCGTCGAGGGCGGCAAGGAACGCGTCCAGATGTTCGAGGGCGTCGTGACGGTCCGCCGCAACGGCGGGCTCCAGGAAACGATCACGGTCCGCCGGGTCGCCCACGGCGTCGGCGTCGAGCGGTCGTTCCTGCTGCACAGCCCGCGCGTCGACCGGATCGAAGTCTCTAAGCGCGGCATCGTCCGCCGCGCGCGCCTGTACTACTTGAGCGATCGGGTCGGCAAGGCCGCGCGCATCAAGGAGCGCAAGGTCGACCGCAAAGCCGGTTCCAAGGCGGAGAGCAAGACCGCGAAGTAACGCGGTCTTCCCGTGACTCCCCTCGAACTGCTCGCGCTGATCGCGGTCTTCGCGATCGTGCGCGTGGCGATCAGCATCCGGCCCAGGGAAACGGTTGCCGTCCGCGGCGGACCGGCATACGAGACCGTGACCGAATCGGCCGCGCACCCCTCGATCCGCACCGTGATCCGCGAGTACCTCGACGCGTTCATCGTGGCGGGCCTGGTCGCGCTGTTCCTCATCACGTTCGTGGTGCGGACGTTCTTCATCCCCAGCGGCTCGATGGAGCCGACGCTGCAAGTCCACGACGTGCTGCTGGTCAACGAGTTCGAGTACCGCTTCGGCAAGCCGCACGACGGCGACATCGTGGTCTTCCCGCCCCCGATCCCCAGCTCGAACGACTTCATCAAGCGCGTCGTCGGCTCGCCGGGCGAGCAGATTCGCGTCCACGACGGCACGGTGTACCGCAACGGGCAGCCGCTGACCGAGCCGTACATCGCCTCCAAGCCGAACTACGAGCTCGAGGTGCGCGACTACGGCGTGTTCGTCGACGGCGTGCGACTCGATCCGGCGATCTCGAACGTCCCGCCCAAGGAGCGCTGGTCGGCCCCCGACCGCATCCCGGCCGGCTTCTACCTGATGTTCGGCGACAACCGCAACAACTCCGAGGACTCGCACATCTGGGGCTTCGCTCAGCCGAGCGGCACCTTTGCCACCGGTCAGCGCGCGGGCCAGAAAGCCGGCTTCACCGGCCACGCCTTCGTGATCTTCTGGCCGCTCGACCGCATCCGCATCCTGAAGTGAGCAAAGGCCGCTCCGACGGAGCGGCCGAAGGGTTCTCCCCGTGGCGAAGGCGCCCCGATTGGTCTCGCTCTCCGTGCAGCTGCTCGTGCTGGTGGTCATCGCGGCGGCGTTCTTCATGCGAACGCCGCAGGTGGACGGGCTCTCGATGGAACCGCGCGTGCACGCCGGCGAGTTCGTGCTGATCAACACGCTGGCGTACCGGCTGGGCCCGATCCGGCGCGGTGACGTGATCGCGTTCCGGCACGACGCACCCAATCCCGAGACCTACATCAAGCGCATCGTCGGGCTGCCCGGCGAGCGAGTCGAGGTCCAGGACGGTGCCGTCCGCGTCGACGGCCGGACGATCGACGAACCCTACGTGCGCTACCGCGATCGGCGCAGCGCGCCGGCCGTCGTCGTCCCGCCCCACGCCTACTACGTCCTGGGCGACAACCGCGCCGACAGCGACGACTCGCGCGACTGGGGCGTCCTGCACGACACCGACGTCAGCGGCCGCGCCGTCATCGGCATCTGGCCCCTCCGCAAGCTCTGATGCCCGAAGACGACATGGCTGCCACCGACTCGCCCACGGCCACGAAACCGCCGGCGGCCATGGCTTCGCCCGCGGACATGGACTCGCCAGCGGACATGATTCCGGTGATGGAGCGAGCGCAGCAGCGTGGAGACGCGAGCAGCGCGCCCATTGCGAGCTCGAACCGGGGGGCCCGGCGCGAAGCGGCGGGGGGCGCGCAGCCCGGGGCGGAGCGCCCGTCGCCGCTCGCGGCGACCATCCAATGGTACCCCGGGCACATGGCCAAGTCGATGCGCAAGCTGGGCGAGCGGCTGGGCATCGTCGACGCGGTCATCGAGGTGCTCGACGCCCGGCTGCCCCGGGCCAGCTCGAACCCGTACCTCGACCTGGTGGCCGGCAAGAAGCCGCGCATCGTCGTGTTGTGCTGCGAGGACCTAGCCGACCCGCACGCGACGCGGGAATGGCTGGCATGGTACGAACGACGCGGCCGCATCGCGCTGGCGGTGAACGGCAGAGAACAGTCCTCGGTCAAGAAGCTGCTCCCGGCTTTGAGCTCCCTGGTGAGCGGGAGCGGGACGACGCGGGCGATGGTCGTGGGCATCCCGAACACGGGCAAATCCTCGCTCATCAACGGCATCGCGCGCCGCACGGCGACGCGCACCGAAGACAAGGCCGGGGTGACGCGCGCCCTGCAGTGGATTCGCGTCCAGCCGAAACTCGAAGTGATGGACACACCGGGAATCCTCGTTCCGAAGATCGCGACGCCGGAGGCGCAGTGGCAGCTCGCCTTGACCGGTGCGCTGCCGCGCGAGCGGTTCGACGGCGAAGAAGTGGTGGGCAGGTTCGTGGCTTGGGCGCACGCCGAGCGGCCCGGCCTGAACGTGCCCGACCTGGAGACCTTCGCCCGGGCGCGCGGCTTCGCGCGGCGAGGCGGCGAGGTCGACCTGCACAACGCGACCGGGGCCTTCCTCAAGGATTTCGGGGACGCCAAGTTCGGCCGGATCAGCTTCGAGCGGCCGGAGCCCGCGTAGATGGCTAGCGCCGAGGACGTGCGCCGGCGGCAGCGCAACGCCGCCGCGCGGGAACGCCGCCGCCTGGACCGCCTGCACGAGTTCGAGGAGCGCGCGCGCGCGTCGGGCCATCTGCTCGTCGGCGGGATCGACGAGGTCGGGCGCGGGCCGCTGGCCGGGCCGGTGGTCGCGGCGTGCGTCGTCACCGACGGGCCCTTGCGCCTGCGCGGGCTCAACGACTCCAAGCAAGTCCCGCCCGAGCTGCGGACCGAGCTGGCTGCCGAAATCAAGCTGCGCTGCGTGGCCTGGGCGATCGGCGAGGCGAGCGTGGGCGAGATCGACCGGCTCAACATCTACTGGGCCTCGGTGCTGGCGATGGAGCGGGCTCTCGCGGCGCTGGCGATCGCGCCGGAGTACCTGCTGACCGACGCGGTGCGGATCAAGTCGTGGAGCGCGCCGCAGGAGCCGGTGATCAAGGGCGACGCCAAGTGCGCGACGGTCGCCGCAGCCTCGATCGTGGCCAAGGTCCACCGCGACGCGCTGCTGGTCGCGCTCGACGCGCGGTACCCGCACTACGGCTTCGCGCTGCACAAGGGTTACGCCACGCCGCAGCACATCGCGGCGCTCGAGTCGCACGGCCCGTGCGCCGCGCACCGGCGCGGCTTTTGGCGCGTGCGCGCCGCGATGCTGCCGGGGCTGGAGGCCGAGGCGTGAGCGGCCGCACGGCGGCGCTCGGGCGGGCCGGGGAGGACGCGGCGGTCGCGCTGCTCGAGGCGCACGGCTACCGCATCGTGGCGCGCAACGTGCGCCTGCCCGGGGGCGAGATCGACGTCATCGCG
>CAXTNU010000298.1:0-5217 GCA_964245595.1 uncultured bacterium
GACACGACAGGCGGTTTACGCTTCTTCAGCCACCAAGAAGTCCGAAGCCCCGATATTGTTTTCCAGCTGACGTCGCGACCACGAGTGCGTTTGAAGGATCAGGCGCCTGTCCGAGGCCAATCGTCCTTGCTGTCGACACGGACGTAGCGGCCGCACGTTGTGAGAGACGCTCGTGCAAATCACCTCCATGAGCCGGTATCGTTGTCGACGAACTGCTACAGCCGGCTAGTACGATCGATATGACGACCGTAAAATCGAACGGAAATGCATTGTCTTCCCCCGCAGAAGCACGCACCTAAGGAGGCTAACTAAATCAACGTCCTAGCCCAACCAATCGATTGTCCTGCATTCTAGCACTGCTAACCGCTTCACGCAATGCGAATAAGTGGTTGTTCAGTCGAAGGCCAGGCGCACCGCGGCGGCCAGGTCGCGCGCGTTCTCGGGGGTGACCAGGCGGGTGAAACCGAGCTTCGTGGCCTCGGCGGCGCGGCGGGCGGGCTGCGAGGTGGCGCGGACCTCGCCGGACAGCCCCAGCTCGCCGTACGCGACCGTACCCGTCCCTAACGGAACGTCGCGGAAGGCCGAGGCGATGGCGAGCGCGATGCCGAGGTCGGCTCCGGTCTCGCTCACCCGCAGGCCACCCGCCACCGAGCAGTAGACGTCGTGGCCGCCCAGGTGCAGCCCGGCTCGCCGCTCGAGGATGGCGATGATCATCGCCAGCCGCGCGGCGTCGACGTTGGCGGCCAGCCGGCGCGGCGTGCCGTAGGTCGCCTCGCCCACGAGGGCTTGGATCTCGACCAGCACCGGGCGCTGGCCGACCAGCGTCGGCACCACGCACGAACCGCTCGGGCGCGGCCCGCGCCCGTGCAGGAACAGCGCCGAGGGGTCGGCGATCTCGTGCAGCCCGCGGTCGTCCATCGAGAAGACGCAGATCTCGTCGATCCCGCCGAAACGGTTCTTGTACGCGCGCACGATGCGGTACTCGCCCGAGGGGTCACCCTCGAAGTACAGCACGGTGTCGACCAGGTGCTCGAGCAGGCGCGGCCCCGCGATCGCGCCGTCCTTGGTGACGTGGCCGACCAAAAACGTCGCGCAGCCGGTGCGCTTGGAGAACTCCATGAGCACTTGGGTGCAGTCGCGCACCTGCGAGACGCTGCCCGCGAACGACTCGACGTCGGGCAGCCACATGGTCTGGATCGAGTCGACCACGAGCACCTCGGGCGGCTGGCGCTCGAGCGCGTCGAGCACGGCGCGCAGGTTCGTCTCGGGAAACACCAGCAGCGACGAGTCGGCGCGCAGGCGCTGCGCGCGCAGCTTCGTCTGACCGGCCGACTCCTCGCCGCAGACGTAGACCGCGCGCGCGCCGGCGCGCGCCAGCACGTCGACGAGCTGCAGCAGCAGCGTCGACTTGCCCGCGCCCGGCGGGCCGCCGAGCAGCACGAGACTGCCCGGCACGACGCCGCCGCCGAGCAGCGCGTCGAACTCGCGCATCCCGGTCCGCCGGCGCGCGATCGTCGCCTCGTCGATCGCGGCCAGCGGCAGCGGCCCCGTGGTGCGGAGCGGCACGGCGTTCGCGCGCGCCGAGGCGCCCTTCGCCGGCTTGACGACCGGCGCGTCTTCGAACGTGTTCCACGCTTCGCAGCCGGGACAACGCCCCAGCCAGCGCGCCGCTTCGAACCCGCACGCCGTACAATAATGAACCGTCTTGGCCTTGGCCACGCCCGTATGTTCGCGCAAGAGAGTGCCACCTGCCTGGCATTTCGTTTATCCTAAGTAGCATCATAAGGAATGCGGCTGTGGCAACGTATCGACTCTGCCTCGACTCCGGAGCCCTCACCGCGTTCGCGCAAAAAGGCCGCCCCCTCCGTGCCGCGATCCGCGAAGCGCTCGCGAACGGCGTCGACGTGATCGTGCCGACCGGCGTTCTCGCCGAATCGACGACCGGCGACGGAGCGCGCGACGCGAACGTGAACCGCGTGCTCGAGGAGCTTCGTTTGGTGAGCCTCGATGAGAGGCTCGCTCGGGCGACCGCCGCATTGCGGTATGTTCGGCGCAACGCGGGCGCGGGTACGATGATGCCGCCGTCATCGCGACTGCCGACGCCATCCCGGCACGCGGGTGCGGACCGGCGATCTGGCCGATCTTCGCCCGCTCGCAGCGGTTGCCGGCCGGACCACCGCCGTTTCGCTCGACGACCCGTAGCGGCGCGGAGGTCGGCTGCTCTGTGGAGAACGTGCCGGTCCGGGATGGCCAACGATCACGTCGCGATAGACGGACCCGTCGCAAGCGGTAAGACCACGATTTCGCAGATCCTCGCCGCCGAGACCGGGCACCTGTACCTCGACACCGGGGCGATGTACCGGGCGGTCGCGTACCTGGCGCTGATGAACGGGGTCGACCTCGACAACGAGAGCGGGCTGGTGTCGATGCTCGCCCACCACACGATCGCGATCGTGGCCGACCCGGCCACCACGGCCGGCTACCGGGTCATGATCGACGCCAAGGACACGGGCGAGCGGCTGTTCGATCCGGATGTCGCTTCCGCCGTGTCGTCGGTCGCCGCCCTGCCGGCGATCCGGGCCGAGCTGGTCCAGCGCCAGCGCGCCATCGCCGCCCAGGGGCCGGTCGTGATGGCCGGGCGGGACATCGGCACGGTCGTCCTGCCCGACGCCCGGCACAAGTTCTTCCTGACCGCGTCGGTCGACGAACGGGCCCGCCGGCGGCAGGCCGAATTCCACGAGCGCGGGCTGAACGTCGAGCTCGAGCAGGTCCGAGCCCAGATCGCCGAGCGCGACCGGCTCGACTCGACTCGCGCCGCTTCCCCGCTGCGGGCCGCCGCGGACGCGGTCACGATCGACTCGACCAGCCTCCAGCCGGCCGACGTCGTGGCCCGGATGCGAACCCTGATGGATGGCGCTCGGGCGTGACGTTCTACGACTTCGCCAAGGGCATCGTCGCGGGCATCGTGCGGAGCGTCTTCCGGCTCCGGGTGGTCGGGCGCGAGAACGTGCCCCGCAGCGGCGGGCTGCTCGTGGTAGCCAACCACCTCTCCAACTTCGACCCGCCGATCCTGGGCGTGGCGCTGCCTCGGCCGGTCTGGTACATGGCCAAGAAGGAACTCTTCGGGCTGCCGGTACTCGGCCCGATCCTGCCCCGGGTCAACGCCTTCCCGGTCGACCGCGCGGCGGGCGGCACGGCCGCGCTGCGCTCGTCGCTGCGCATGCTCAAGGACGGCCGCTGCGTAGGGATGTTTCCCGAGGGCGGCCGCAACGTGCACGGCGACAAGCAGGAGAAGGGAGGCGCCGCCTTCCTGGCCCGCGCCTCGGGCGTGCCGGTCGTGCCGGCGGCGATCGTCGGGACGCGCGCGCTGCGCCCGCTGAGCCGGGTGACGATCGTCTTCGGCGAGCCGTTCCACATCGTGCGGAACCGGGAAGCGGACGGAGACGATCTGGAGAAGGGAGCGGCGGAGATCATGCAACGCATCCGCGCGCTCGAGGAGAGCATTCGGTGATCATCAAGCGAGCCAAGACCCAGGGGTTCTGCTTCGGCGTGGCCATCACGGTCAAGAAAGCCGAGGAGGCGGTCGAGCGGCTCGGCGCGGGCGTGACCACGCTCGGGCACGTCGTGCACAACCCGCAGATGGTCGCCGCGCTCGAAGCCAAGGGGCTCAAGAACGCGCACCACATCGACGAGGTCGACACCGAGACGCTGTTCGTGCGCGCCCACGGGCTGCCGGTCGAGACGCTCGAGCGGGCCAAGGAGCGCGGCATCACGGTGATCGACGCGACCTGCCCGATGGTCACCAAGATCCACCTCCAGGCCGAGAAGCTCCGCGCCGAGGGCTACAAGATCGTCGTCGTGGGCGATCCCGACCATCCCGAGGTCAAGGGCACCCTCTCGCACGTGCCCGGCGCCTGGTGCATCACCAAGCCCGCCGACGTCGACGCGCTGCCCCGCGCCAGCCGGGTCGGGGTGGTCGTCCAGTCGACCTGGAACGGCCCCGGCTTCACCGAGATCGTCCGCAAGCTGAGCGAGAAATACTATGACGTGCGAGCGATCAACACGATCTGCACCGACACCAAGAACCGCCAGAGCGAGGTCGAGCAGCTCGCCCGCGAGGTCGAGGTGCTGGTCGTGGTCGGCGGCAAGACCTCGGCCAACACCAAGCACCTGGCCGAGCTGGCCGCGATGAACGGGGCCCGGGCGTACCACGTCGAGGGCCCCGACGAGCTCGAAGCGGGCTGGTTCGCGGCGGTCCGGACGGCCGGGCTGATGTCGGGCGCGTCGACCCCGGGCTGGCTGGTCGACCGGGTGGCGGACCGGATGGATGCACTCGCCGCCGGCCCTCGATAGCCTCGAGGCCGCCCTCGAACGGGCGGTCTCGCGCTTCGACGACGGCTCCCCGGTCAGCGAGCAGATCCGCTACCACTTCGGCTTCCGCGCGGGCGAGCGGCGCGGCAAGCGGCTGCGCTCGCGGCTCGTTCTCGAAGTCGCGGCGGAAGAGGGCGCGCCGGCCGACGAGGCGATGGACGCGGCCTGCGCGGTCGAGATCCTGCACGAGTTCTCGCTCGTCCACGACGACATCGAGGACGGCGACCGGCTGCGGCGCGGGCGCGAGACGACCTGGGCCCGTTTCGGCCTGGCCCACGGGATCAACGCCGGCGACGCGCTCTGCGCGGTCGCCTACCTGGCCTTGCTGGACGGCACCGTGGCCCGCCCGGCCGATACGACCCTGACGATGACCCGGGTGCTCCACGAGGCGCACCTGGCCATGTGCGCCGGGCAGGGGCGCGACATCGCCTTCGAGACGGCGGCGCGGGTGAGTATGGAGGACTACCTGGCGATGGTCGGCGGCAAGACGGCGGCCCTGTTCGGGGTCGCCTGCGAACTGGGCGCGCTCGCGGCCGGGGCCCTGGCCGAACGTGCCCGCGCTTACGCGCGCCTGGGCCGGGCCTACGGGGTCGCCTTTCAGATCGAGGACGACGTGCTGGGCACCTGGGGCGACTCGGCCGCCACCGGCAAGCCGTGCGGAGCCGACCTGGCCAAGCGCAAGTGGATCTTCCCGGTCGTCTGGGCTCTGGCCGGCCCGCCCTCGGCCGAGCGCGACACGATCGCCGCCGCTTATGCGGGCGGCCGCGCGCTCGATCCGGCGACCGTGCTCGAGACGGGCGCCGCGCTCGGCCGCCTGGGCGCGCGCCAAGCGGCGCCCGTCTCGAG
>CAXTNU010000299.1:0-5209 GCA_964245595.1 uncultured bacterium
CGTCGGTCCGGGCGCAGGGCGGCGCGGAGGAGCGCGAGCAGCTCACCTTCTCGCGCTGGCGCTTCCCGCCGGCCCTGCCCGCGTCGACGTTCGCCCTGCCGCGCGCGCTGCCGAGCACGGCGCCCGCGCTGCCCTGAAGTCCATTCGTCGTCGGAGCCACGAAGCAGACGAGCCGGTTCGGCGCTGCGGGCGCGAAGCCGGACCGGGCGGGGGAGTTTCATGCCCCCCAGGCTTCCCCATTCGGCTTTCCGAGTGAGCCGAACGAACCACATGGAGCGGCTCCGCGCCGGGAAGGATCTGTTCGTATGCGCTGGCTCATGGTTGCCCTGTTCGTCGTGCTCGCCGGCTGCGGCGGCGCCTTGCCGGCTTCGCAGGCCGGCGGTCCTTCGGCGGCATTGCGCAGCGTCGATGCTTCCAACCGCGGGGTTGCGTCGGGTACGCTGTGGGTCAGCAGCTCCTACTCGGCCGTCGCGTACTCGCTGGCCGCGGGACCGCCCACCGGGTTCCCGTCGCTGACGATCAAGGGCATCACGAACCTGCAGCCGTCCGCCGGAGAGACCGGCCTCATCCAAGACATGACGGTCGCGCCGGACGGCACCGTGTACGAGCTCGTCGTCGTCTGCCCGACCGCGACGTGCGCCGACGACGCCGCGTATCGCTGGAAGCTCAAGCTGTACGCACCCGGGACGTACGGTGCCGCTCCCGTCGAGCAGCGCATTACCGGCACCGGGCGCGGCCGCAGCGTGGCCTTGGACAACAACTCCATCGACGTCCTGTCGTCCGACGGCACGGCGGCCGCGCCCCACGGATACGTCGCAAGCTACGGGTATGCTTCGGGCAACGATCCGGCTCCGGTACGAACCCTCACGCTGGCGTACGCGCCGCGCTATTTCGCCCTCGATGTCGAGGGGCTCATGTACGTCGGCTCGGGCAGCTCGATCTTCGTGTACCCGGTTCATAGCCGCGGTGCCGCTCCGTGCCCCGTGCGCACCATCAGCCTTCCCGGCGTCCTCGACGATGCGTTCGCGCTCGGGCCCGGGCGAGGCATCTACGTCCCGATTCACCCGTACTCGGGCCCGGCGACCGTCATCTACGCGTACGGCCAACGAAACAACGGCCCAGCTCCGAACGGGTCGATTCAGGTCCAAGGTGGGCGGTCGGCCGGCATCGCCGTCGACGCGAACCAGAACGTGTACGTCGGCATGGGCTACAACGCAGCTCGCGTCTACTCGCTCGCGACGGGCAACACGGTCCTCGGGTACATCCCGATGCCGCAGTGGGATCCGACGAATCCGGAACAGCCGTACGACGGCTACGTCCTGGCGATCGGACCGCCTCCCGTGACGGCATCGCACTGAGCGTCGGCCCCGATCGAGGAGCTGCCATGACGACCGCGCCGGACACCGACATCGCCCTCGCCCGCCGGGAGTCGATCGCCGACGCCCTGCGCCGCTCGGCTCGCCGCGATCCCGAGCGCGCCGCGCTGCGCTTCGCCGAGCGCCCCTGGACGTACGCGGCGCTCGACGCTGCGGCCAACCGCGTCGCCCGCCGCCTGGCCGCGGCGGGCCTCGAACCGGGCCAGCGCCTCGCCGCGTACGGCCGCAACTCCGATGCGTACCTGCTGACCTGGCTCGCGTGTCTGCGCGCCGGGCTGGTGCACGTGCCGGTGAACTACGCGCTCACCGCCGGCGAGCTGGGCTACATCGTGCGCCAGTCGGGTGCGTCGGCGCTGATCTGCGACGCCGCGCTCGCGCCGAACGTCGCGGCAAGCGAAGACTGCGCTCGCGTCGCCGTGCAGGGGCGCTTCGCGGGTGCGGTCGGTTCGAACGGCGTGGCGCTGGACGTGCTCGCCACCGCGCTCGACGAAGGCGCCGACGCGGCGCCGCTCGCTGCGCGCTACGCGCACCCGGTCGCGCAGATCCTGTACACTTCGGGCACGACCGCCGAGCCCAAGGGCGCGGTGATGACGCACGCCGCGCTGCTCGCGCACTATGCGAGCTGCATCGCCAGCGCCGAGCTCGCCGCCGCCGATCGCTCGCTCGACGCGCTGCCGCTGTACCACTCCGCGCAGATGCACGTGATCCTGATGCCGCACTTGCTGCTGGGCGCGACCTCGGTCCTGATCGAGGCGCCCGAGCCGGCGACCGTGCTGCGGCTGATCGAGGAGCACCGCATCACCTCGTTCTTCGCCCCTCCGACGGTCTGGATCAGCCTGCTGCGCCATCCGGATTTCGACCGGCGCGACCTGAGCACGCTGCGCAAGGTCTACTACGGCGCGTCGATCATGCCGGTGCCGGTGCTCGAAGAGCTGCGCCGCCGGCTCCCGGCCGCGGGGGCGTGGAACCTCTACGGCCAGAGCGAGATCGGCCCGCTCGCGACCGTGCTGCGGCCCGAGGAGCACGACGAGCGGCCGGCGTCGGCCGGGCGCCCGATCCTCAACGTCGAGACGCGCGTCGTCGACGAGGCGATGCAAGACGCGCCGCCCGGCGTGAACGGCGAGATCGTGCACCGCTCGCCGCAGCTGCTGACCGAGTACTGGGACAAGCCGGACGAAACCGCGCAGGCGTTCGCCGGCGGCTGGTTCCACACCGGCGACGTCGGCTATCGAGACGAGGCCGGCTATCTCTACGTCGTCGACCGGCTCAAGGACGTCATCAACACCGGCGGCATCGTGGTCTCGAGCCGCGAGATCGAGGAGACGCTGTTCACCCACCCGGCCGTCTACGAAGCCGCGGTGATCGCGCTCCCCGACGAGCGCTGGGTCGAGGCGATCGCCGCCGTGGTCGTGTTGCGCCCCGGCGCGCAGGCCGATGAAGCGGAGCTGCTCGCCCACGCCCGCACCACGCTCGCCCCATTCAAGGTTCCCAAGCGCATCATCTTCACCGACGGCCTGCCCCGCAACACCGCCGGCAAGCTGCTCAAACGGGAACTGCGCGCGACGTATTCCTGACGGCTAACGAGGGCCGACCGGAATGGCCAAAACGCGCACCCAGACCCCGAATTCCTCGTTGATGTCGCATTCAATGTCACCGATCCGCTGCGTCGCAACGTGGAGTTCGCGCGTCGGCACGTTTAGGGAATAGTCGAAATCGCGGTCATCGTCGCCGCCCTCGCCCACGGTGAGGGTCGAGATGTCGACGACTTGCGCGAGCCGGGCGATCAGAGCGGCTCGCGCCTTGCGCATGACATCCGCGTCATCGGCCGACGCCGGATTTCCGTTCGGTACGATTGCACTCATACGAGTTTCCTCAAGTCCGAGATGAGTAGGTTCGCCCAGTAGAGCCGCTCGTCGGTTTCATCCGCGCCATAGGGCTCTGCCGTTTCGGTCGGCCCGTAATCCGCGCGCAGCCGGTCGCGGTACAACCGATACGTGTATCGAAATGCCTCTCGTTCGTGAAGTCGCGCGCCGACGATGCCGGAATGACTACCTGGACCGACGCCGCCGCTCCTGTTCCCAGTATACAACGCGCGGATGACGTCGGGCATCGCGCCGTGGCTAAATTGGTTCGATTGCATCATGATACCGGCTTGCGTTCGTCGGGCGACGGTTAGGCCGCAAAGCGCCGCGGCACGGCTCGCGAGCGTGTAAATGAGGTAGTACCTCCGCGCAACCGCTTGAAGCAGGCAGCCGTGCTCGCGAAGGAGCGATGCCGCGGCTTCGAGCCGTTCGCAGAGAGCGTTGAACTGGTCCAGCGTCTGAGCCACGGAGCCTATGGTGCGCGCCGATCGTTACCGGGACGTGAACCAGAAATGACGCCCCGTCGTGTACCTCTGCGGTGATCCGTGTACCCTGGGGTGATCCGAGCCGAACCGCCCTGCCTGGCGGCGGCGTACCGGAAGTATGAGAACGCTGATCGCAGCCGCGCTCGTGGCCGCGGCCATCCCTGTGCCGACCGGCGCCGCGACGCCGCCGAACGCCACGGTCCACATTCACGACGACGCCTTCGTGCCCGCGACGCTGACCGTGCGGGCTGGCGACAAGGTCACCTTCGTCAACGACGACGACGACGCGCACACCGCGACCGCGGACGACGGGTCGTGGGACTCCGAGGGGCTCGCCAACCGCGAGCGCTGGACGCACGCCTTCGGCACGCCGGGGAAGCTGGCGTACCACTGCACGGTGCACCCGGCGATGCACGGGACGATCGTCGTGCGGAGCGCACGATGAGACGCCGGGACTTCGTCCGCCACGTCGCCTGGACGGGGGCGGGCATCGTCTACGCGCTGGGCGCCGACGGGCTGGCCCGCCCGGCCGCCGCGTCCCCGCGCGGCTTCGCGTTCGCGCAGATCAGCGACAGCCACATCGGGTATGCCGGTGCGGCCAACCCCGACGTGCGCGCCACGCTGCAGCAAGCGGTGACGGCGGTGAACGCGCTGCCGGTGCAGCCGGCGTTCGTGATCCACACCGGCGACGTCACGCACCTGAGCAAAGCCGCGGAGTTCGACGACGCGCGCGCGATCTTGTCAGGTCTGCGCGCGCCGCTGCTGACGATTCCCGGCGAGCACGACGTGATCGGGGCCGAGGGCCCCAAGCGTTTCGCGGCGGCGTTCGGGCGCAGCGACGCGCGCGGGCGCGGGTGGTCGTCCTGGGACCAGGGCGGGGCGCACTTCGTCGCGCTGATCAACGTCGGCGAGGGCGAGACGATGGGCATGCTCGGCGACGAGCAGCTCGCGTGGCTGGCCGACGACCTGGCCGCGCGCCGGGCCGACACCCCCGTCGTGGTGTTCGGCCACGTGCCGCTCTTCGCGGCCGCGCCGGAATGGGGCTGGACGACCGCCGACGGGGCCAAGGCGCTGGCGCTGCTGCGCCGCTTCGGCGCGGTGACCGTGCTCAACGGCCACATCCACCAGGTGCTCGAGCACCAGGACGGCGCGATCCGCTTCGCCACCGCGCGCGCGACCGCGTTTCCCCAGGCCGCGCCCGGCACGCCCAATGCCAAGCCCGGGCCGCTGGCCGTGGCGCCGGGCTCGCTGCTCGGGGTGCTCGGCTACCGCACGGTGCAGCTCGACCGGCCCGCGGCGTGGCACGACCGGACGCTGGCGCAAGGCTGAGCGCCGTCGAAGCCCCGGGCGTGGCGTTCGACGGACCGGCCTTCGAGACGGCGTACCGCGCGTACGCGCCGCGCCTGCGCGCGGTCGCGTACGACGTGCTGCGCGACCGCGAGGCCGCCCAGGACGCCGTCCACACCGCGCTGGTGCGAGTCTGGAG
>CAXTNU010000300.1:0-5178 GCA_964245595.1 uncultured bacterium
GCGCACGGCTATCGCCGCAGCGAGCGGATCAGCTCGTCGGTGTAGACGCTGTCGAGCAGCAGGCCGCGCGCGACCGAGGCCAGCCCGGCGGGGGCCTGGGGGCTCGAAGCGAGGCCGGCGAGGAACGGCTGCGCGGCACGCGGCGCGAGCACGCGCGCGCGCAGCAGATTGAGCGCGTACGCGCCGGTGGCCAGCTTCACCCGCGCGGTCGGCATCTTGCGCACGAAGCGCGCCGCCATGCGCGCTTTCTGGAGCGCCTTGCCGAGCGCGTCCTCGAGCGACTCGGTCGTCTGCGGCTTGATGTGCCAGAGGTAGGCGTCCCAAGCGAACCGGCGCCGCACGCCGTGCGCGCGCAGGCGCGCGCCCAGCTCCGTGTCCTCCCAGCCGTACAGGTCGAACGACTCGTCGAACCCGCCCACCGCGCGCAGCGAGGCCGCCCGCACCGAGACGTTGCAGGTGACGAAGAACGCGTTGGACGCGTTGACCGCGGTGGGCTCGGGCGCGTGCGCCGCCGACGGCACGTTGACGATCGGCCCCGACACCGCGAGCGGGAAGATCTCGTCGCGGTGCGCCTCCGCGTGCGCGGCGAGAAAGTGCGGCGGCACGATCACGTCGTCGTCGACGAACACGATCGCGTCGCCGCTCGCGCGCGCGAGGCCGGCGTTGCGCGCCTTGCCGCGATTCGGCTCGGCGACGTAGGCGTACGCCGCGCCGTGCCGCTCGGCGACCTGCTCGGTCGCATCCGTCGAGCCGTTGTCGACCACGACCAGCTCGAACTCGGGCGCGTTCGCCTGGGCGCGCAGCGAGGCCAGCGCACCGTCCAACAGTTCGGCCCGGTCCTTGGTCGCGATGATGACGCTGTATCTCACGGCTGGACCGGTTCGAGCAAGAAGGCCGCCATCCGTTCCGCGGCGCCGGCGTGGTGGGCGTAGAGCGCGCGCAGCTCGGCCCCGGTGCGCGCGCACCAGGCGGGATCGTTCCAGCGCTCGGCCGCCGTGCGGGCGACCTGCGAGGGCAGCAGCGTGCCGGCCAGCTCGACGTCGAGCAGCTTGCCCGCGTCGATGTTCGGCTGGGCGAAGTAGGTGAAGCGCTTGGCGACCATCCCGACCGCGGCGCGCTTGATCGGCGTCCCGATCAGGGGCAGCTTTCCGACGTACTGGAACGGGCCGCCGATCACGACCAGCTCGGGCGCCTGCAGCGGCATGCAGACGACGGCCGGCACGCCGAGCGCGGCGAGCTCGACGACCTTCGTGCCGGGGATCGTCACCGCCAGCCGGGCCGTCGCGGCGGCCCGCATCGCCGCGCGCACCAAGGGGAAGCGCTCCCCCTGGGCGACGATGTCGCCGCCCACGAGATCGGCGGGCACGCCGTACGACACGGGGTGCGGCCCGCCGGCCCGCAGCGCGGCGCGCAGCACGCCGTCGGGGACGAAGGGCGAACCCGCGAACGCGATCGGCACGCCCGGCAGCATGCGGCGCAGGTTGAGCGCGACCCGCACGAACATCGGAAAGACGTTCGCCACCTCGGCCTTGCGCGAGCCGGGAAAGACGATCACGCCGTCGCGCGCGGCGTCGCTGGGCGGGTCGCCGTACGCGCCCGCCGCCTCGCCGAGCGCGCCGTCGATGGCGAGGTTGCCGAGCGTGCTGATGCGCTCGGGCGGCGTGCCCCAGCCCAGCAGCTGCTCGCGGTTGGCCTCGTCGACCGCGAAGACGCGCGCGAACGTGCGCGCGTACTTCTTGCGCGAGAACTTGTACGAGGCCGCCTCGCCGCCGAGGCGCGCGTGCACCCGCGCGGCGTGGGCGAGATCGCCGCCCAGATACTGCACGCGGTCGGCATGCGCGGGAAGCCCGTCCACCGGGCGGTTCAGCGCGAGCCGCAAGTACGCCGCCGGCGAGTACGCGCGCACGCCGGGGAACAGCGCCTCGACGTACGCCGCCTCGCGGCCGGTGGCGAAATCGTCCGGCACGCCGAGCACGTGGATCTCGGCCGCCGGATCGCGCCGCCGCAGCGCGGCGACGAGCGGCCGCACCCAGCCCGCGAACTCGCCGGGACCGTTGGCCGTGATGGCGATCTTCATTCTAACGGCGCTCCGCCCCAGACTGCGCGCCCCCCACCGCTTCGCGGCGGGGCCCCCATACGATGCGCGCGCTCGCGAAAATAAGCTCGCCACGATTCCCCGAGGGCGCGCGCCGTCACCACCCTACCTTCGAGCACGATGGCGCGGACTACGTCCGCACGCGGATCGCGGCGACGAGGTCGGTCGTGCTGCGGCCGGCTTGGTGCGGGGCGAGCACGAGCATGCCGCCGTGGCGCTCGACCACGTAGCGCTCGGGCAGTTCCTCGATGCGGTACTGCGCGCTCTTGACGTGCACGTCGGGCCGGATGCGGTCGAGCAGCACCTCCGGCGTGCGCTCGGTGAAACCGACCACGGCATCGACGCTGCGCAAGCCGGCCAGCACGCGCGCACGGTCCGCGAACGGCACGATCGGGCGCTCGGGCCCCTTGAGCGCGCGCACCGTC
The DNA here is from genome assembly GCA_964245595.1 of uncultured bacterium. Classification (GTDB taxonomy): domain Bacteria; phylum Vulcanimicrobiota; class Vulcanimicrobiia; order Vulcanimicrobiales; family Vulcanimicrobiaceae; genus Vulcanimicrobium. The sequence goes on from CAXTNU010000300.1 coordinate 2,521, forward strand.
TCGTCGGCGTTGAGCAGCACGATCAGCGCGTCGCCCTGCGCGCGCGACCAGGCCAGGTAGCCGACATGGCCGACGTGCAGCAAGTCGAACACGCCGTTGGTCGACACGACGCGCCGTCCCGCGGCGCGCTGCGCCTCGCGCCACGCGATCGCGCCGTCCGCGTCGAGCACCAAGCCGGTGAATTGCTCGGATCCCAGGCCGGCGAGCTGCTCGGCCCCTAGGCCGGCGCCATAGTCAGTTCCCATCGTCGTGCTCCATCAGCGCGACGATCTCGGCCGCCGTGGCGGTCGCGGTGCCGAGCTTCTCCACCACCGCGCCGGCGGCGTAATTCGCCAGCAGCATCGCGGTCGCCGCATCGCTGCCGGCCGCCAGCGCCAGGGTGAAGACCGCGACGACCGTGTCGCCCGCGCCCGAGACGTCGAATACCGTGCGCGCCACGGACGGCACGTCGACCCGCTCGCCGGCGCGCCCGAACAGCGACATCCCGTCGCTGCCGCGCGTGATCAGCACGTAGCGGCAGCCCAGCAGCGCCAGCAGCGCGCGCCCGGCGCGCTCGAGCGAGTCCTGGTCGACGATCGCGATTCCGCTCGCGCGCGAGGCCTCGCCGGCGTTGGGCCCGATGCACGTCACGCCGGCGAACAGGCCGACGTTCTGCGGCTTGGGGTCGGCGACGACGACCGGCGCGCCCAGCGCAGCCTCGACGACGTCGCGCGAGAGCAGCCCCTTCGCGTAGTCGCTCAGCACCACCGCGTCGCAGTCGCGCAGCGCCGTGCGCACGCAGCCGATCACCCGCGTGCGGTCGGCGTCGCGCAGCGCCGCGGTCGACTCCCAGTCCGCTCGCACCACCTGCTGGTTGTGCGCCACCACCCGCGTCTTGCGCGTGGTGGGCCGGTCGGTCAGCGTCACCAGCCCGCGCGCGTCGACCCCGAGGTCGTCGAACATCGCCCGCGCTCGCGCGCCTTCGGCATCGTCGCCGACCCCGCCGACGAACGAGACCCGCGCGCCGAGCGCGCGCAGGTTGTTGGCGACGTTCCCAGCCCCGCCCAAGGTGAACGAGTGATCGCGCACCGCGACCACCGGCACCGGCGCCTCGGGCGAGATGCGCGAGACGTCACCCCAGATCCACTCGTCGACCATCATGTCGCCGACCACCACGACCCGCCGGCCTGCCATGCGGCGCAGCACGTCGACCCCATGCGGGACCGCGAGTGCGGCCGCGTTCGGCACGTCGTCAGCCACGCGCGACGATCCACTCCGCCGCTTCGAGCAGCGTGCGCGCGCGCAAGTCCGGCTCCGGGCCGGTGTACGGGTACGGCCCCGGCACGAGGATGCCCGGCACGCCGACCGCGTGCCCGAGCGCGACGTCGCTGCCGCGGTCGCCGACGACGGCGCCGCCCGCGACCCGCACGCCCTGCTCCTCGACCGCGCGGTGCACCAGCCCCGGCAGCGGCTTGCGGCAGTCGCAGCCCTCGTCGTAGTGCGAGCACCAGTACCAGGCGTCGAGCGCGACGCCGTCGTTGCCCAGTTGCCGCGCGATCTCGTCGTTCACCGAGCGCACCGCGTCGTGCCCGAAATACCCGCGCGCGATCCCCGACTGGTTCGAGATGACGACCGTCGCGAACCCGCGCGCGCGCAGCAGGCGCAGCGCGTCCACGACGGTCGGCAGTATTTCGACCCCGCCCGGATCGCTCAGGAATCCCTTGTCCTCGATGATCGTACCGTCCCGATCGAGGAACACGGCCGGACGGCTTGCGGGCGTACCGGAGCTCCGAGCGCCCGTCACGCGAAGAGCAGCTCCTGTTCGACCAGGTCGCAGATGATGTGGCCCATGACGATGTGGACCTCTTGCACGATCGCGCTGTAGCCGTCGGGGCCGATCAGCGCGAGGTCGGCGATCTCCGCGACCGGGCCGCCGCCGTTGCCGGAAAACGCGATCGTCGTCGCGCCGACGGCCTTGGCGCGCTCCAGCCCGCGCACGACGTTCTTCGAGGTGCCGCTGGTGGTGATGCCGACGACGACGTCGCCCGGCTTCGCGAGCGCTTCGACCATGCGCGCGAAGAGCTGCTCGTAGCCGAAGTCGTTCGCGATCGCGGTCACGGCCGAGGTGTTGGCCGTCAGCGCTTCGGACGGCAGCCCGCCCCGCTCGCGCAGGAAGCGCCCGCTGAACTCCGCCGCGAGGTGCTGCGCGTCGGCCGCGCTGCCGCCGTTGCCGAACCAGAGCACCTTGTTGCCCTTGCGGAACGCGCCGGCCAGCGCGGCGACGATCGCGCCGACCTGCGCTTCGTAGTGCGGTTTCTCGAGCTGGCCCTTGCGGTCGGCGAGCAGCGCCGCGAAGCCGCGCTTGCCCTCGATCACGGATCGATCCAAAACAACTCCTGACCGAGCGAGACGAGCTCGCCGTTCTCGACCAGCGCGCGCGCCACCACGCCGGCGTGGTCGGTCGTGATCTCGTTCATCAGCTTCATCGCTTCGAGGATGCACAGCGTCTGGCCGACGCTGACGCGCTGGCCGACCTCGACGAACGGATCGGCGCCCGGCGAGGCCGAGCGGTAGAACACCCCGACCACCGGCGCGGTCACCTTGCGCGCGTTCGCCCCGGCGCTGGGGGCGGCCGGAACGCCGCCGAAATTTCCCTGGCCGCTGCCGTGATACAGCGGC
>CAXTNU010000301.1:0-5150 GCA_964245595.1 uncultured bacterium
CGCCCAGGCCGTACGCGGCCAGCGGCGGCACCGCGCGGCAGCTCGCGGTGTGGCCGCGCCGGCACGCGTCGCACACGCCGCACGAGATCTGGAACGCGACCGCGACGACGTCGCCGACCGCGAACCGCTCGACCGCGCTCCCGGCGGCCACGATCTCGCCCACGAACTCGTGCCCGAACGCGATGGGCAGCCCGTGGCCGGTGCGGCCGTGGATGATGTCGGGATCGAGATCGCACGACGCGACCGCGAGCGGCGCCACCAGCGCCGCCAGCTCACCGCCCAGGACCGGCTCCGGGACTTCGCGCCACTCGAACCTGCGCGGCGCGACCAGGGTGAGCTGCTGCATTCCTCTCCTCGACGTCGTTCGTTCGGTTTGCGCGGCCGAGCGCTATGGCTCGTCGTACGCCTGTCGCAGAGCGGCGAGGTAGCGCTCGAGCTCACCCAGTTCGAGGGTCTGGATCAACGCTCGAAACGGCTCGAGGTCGCCGAAATGAGCTCGTTCCAGCGCGTCGATATAGCGCGGCTTTTCCGCCGGCATGATGGCCAGCGGCGGGTAGTCGTGCTGCAGCAGGTGCAGGTTCATCGCCAGCCGCGCGGTGCGGCCGTTTCCATCCTTGAACGGGTGGACGTGCACGATACCGAAATGGAGATCCGCGGCGAGCACGACGGGATTCTCGCTCTCACGCCGGCGGGCATAATCGTCGAAGACCTCGTCGAGCATGTCGCTGGCCCGCCGCGCGCTCGGCGGTACGTACATCGAACCGGCGATGAAGCGCGCGTCGTCGCGAACGCGACCGCCCCAGGCGGCTTCGCTCGACGCCACGACGATCTCGTGGATGTCCAGCAGCACGCGCGGCGTGAGTTCGGCGTGCGCGTCGACGAGCCGGTACACGTAGTCCAAGGCCTTCTTGCCGTTGACCGCGTCGAGGTGGTCGCGCAGCGGCTTGCCCCCGACCGTGAGCCCTTGCTCGAGCACGACGTACGTCTCGCCCAGCGTGAGCGAGCTGCCCTCGATCGCGTTGGTGGCGTAGACGTAGCGAACCTCGTCCGCGGCCCACATCGGGCGCAGCCGCTCGATCTGCCGTGGGGTCAGCGGCCGCAGGGCGGAGAGCCGGCCCTTTGCCTCGTCCATGGTGCGAGCAATCTCTGGGCGGCCGGCGCTCTCCTGCGGCTAGTGCGGCGTGACGGCGCGGGCCAGTGCGTACGCGGCGCCGCCGGCGACCGCGCCGATCAGCCAGGTCTGGAGCGCGCCGCGCGCGACCCGGGTGCCGAGCACGCGCGCGCGCACCGCGCCGAACACGATCAGCGCGACGGAAGTGAAGACGACCGACCACCACAGCGCGAGGTGCGCCGCCGGGATGAAGGCGTAGGGCGCGAGCGGGAAGATGCCGCCCAGCACGTAGCCGCCGCCGACCAGCACCGCGCTGCGCGGGGCGGCCTGCTCGTCGGGCCGTTCGAGCCCCAGCTCGTTGCGCATCATGAAGTCCACCCACTGCTCCCGGTCGCTGGTGATCTCTTTGACCACTCGGCCCAGGACCGGCTCGCGCACCCCGTAGCGGTACAGGATCTGGGCCACCTCGGCGCGCTCCTCGCTCGGGATTTCCTTGGTCTCGCGGACCTCGCGGGCGTATTCCTTCTCGTAGTGCTGCTGCTCGCTGCGGGCGGCGAGATACCCGCCCAGACCCATCGAGATCGCCCCGGCGACGATTTCCGCCAGACCGGCGGTCAGGACGAGGCCGCTGCCCGCCGCGGCTCCGGTGACCCCGGCGGCGAGCGCGAAGGGGACGGTCAGGCCGTCGGCCATGCCCAGCACGAGGTCGCGGATGGTCTGGGTGCCGGCGCCGTGGGTCTCGCCGTGGTCGAGGACGTGGTCGTAGTGCACCGGGCAATCCTAGCGGGCCGGAGCGATTTCGTCACGCCCGCGGTCGAGCGTGAGGCGGACCGAACGCGGACCGAACACGGGCGTCGTGCGGCCGGCGTCGTACCTAACATACGTGACCACGACCGTCGACATCGCGCACCTCCGCCACACCGCCGCGCACGTGCTGGCCTACGCCGTCCAGGACCTCTTCCCCGACGCCAAGCCGACGATCGGCCCGGCGATCGAGACCGGGTTCTACTACGATTTCGAGCGCGGGACGCCGTTCACGCCCGAGGACCTCGAGCGGCTCGAAGCGCGGATGCGCGAGATCGTCGCGGCCGACTACCCGATGACCGGCCGCCGGGTCAGCCGCGCGGAAGCGATCGAAGCCTTCCGCGACAACCCCTACAAGGTCGAGCTGGCCGAGGGCATCCCGGACGACGAGCCGATCACGCTCTACACCATCGGCGACTTCACCGACCTGTGCCGCGGCGGCCACGCCGACACCACCGGCGCCATCGGCGCGCTCAAGCTGCAGTCGGTCGCCGGCGCGTACTGGCGCGGCGACGCGCACAACCCGATGCTGCAGCGCATCTACGGCACCGCCTTCACCACCCCGCAAGAGCTGACCGATTACCTGGCGTTCCTCGAGGAAGCCGCCAAGCGCGACCACCGCAAGCTCGGCGCGGAGCTCGACCTCTACCACATCGACGAGACCGCGGGCGCCGGGCTGATCTTCTGGCACCCCAAGGGTGCGCTGATGCGCGGGATCGTCGAGCAGTTCATCCGCGACGGGCTGCGCGAGCGCGGGTACCTGCCGGTCGTCACGCCGCACGTCGTGCACGAGCACCTCTACGAGGTCTCGGGCCACCTGGAGAACTTCGCCCACGGCATGTTCGGGCCGCTCGAGGTCGAGGGCCAGCGCTTCCGGCTCAAGCCGATGAACTGCCCCGGGCACATCCTGATCTACGCCAGCGACGCGCGCTCGTACCGCGACTTGCCGATCCGCTACAGCGAGTTCGGCACCGTCTACCGCTTCGAGCTGAGCGGCACGATGCACGGGCTGACCCGCGTGCGCGGCTTCACCCAGGACGACGCGCACCTGTTCTGCACGCCCGAGCAGCTCCAGGGCGAGTTCGAGCAGACGCTGGACGAGGCGCTGCGCCTGATGGACGCCTTCGGCTTCACCGGCTTCGAGTATTTCCTGAGCACCCGCGCCGAGCGCGGCCCGACCGACGAGATCGCCGAGAACGCGATCCGGCGCGCGCTGGAGTCGCGCGATCTTCCGTATGGCGTGGACGAGGGCGGGGGCGCGTTCTACGGGCCCAAGCTCGACATCAACCTGCACGACGCGATCGGGCGCAAGTGGCAGCTCGGCACGGTGCAGGTCGACTTCAACCTGCCCGAGCGCTTCGACCTGAAGTACCGCGGCGCGGACGGGACCGACCACCGGCCGGTGATGATCCACCGCGCGCTGGCGGGCTCGATGGAGCGTTTCTTCGGCGTGCTGATCGAGCACTTCGCGGGCAACTTCCCGGCCTGGATCGCGCCGGTGCAAGCCGTCGTCGCGCCGATCTCCGAGCACCAGCTCGACTACGCCTACGAAGTGCGCGACCGGCTGCGCGCGCGCGGCTTCCGGGTCGACGCCGACGCTTCCAACGAGAAGCTGGGCTACAAAATTCGCCACTGGAAGACCCAGAAGGTGCCCTACGTGCTGGTCGTCGGCAAGGCCGAGCTGGCCGAAGGGACGGTCAACGTCAACGAGCGCGGCAGCGACGCGAAGCGCACCGTGACGGTGGACGCGTTCGCCGCCGAGCTGGCGGAGAAGGTCGCGGCGCGGCGCTAGCCGCCGCCGCACGGCCGCCGATGCTGCTGCTGGGGATCGAGACGTCGTGCGACGACACCGCCACCGCCGTCGTGCGCGACGGGGTGCGCGTGCTGGCGAACGTCTCGACCAGCCAGGACGAGTTCCACGCCAAGTACGGCGGAATCGTGCCCGAGATCGCGAGCCGCCGCCACGCCGCGCTGCTCTCGGCGGCGGTCGACGACGCGCTCACCCGCGCCGAGATCGGTTTGGACGAGCTGGACGGAATCGCGGTGACGGCCGGGCCGGGCTTGATCGGCAGCCTGGTCGTCGGCGTCGCGGCGGCCAAGGCGCTCGCGTTCGCGACCGGTCTGCCGCTCTACGCGGTCAACCACCTCCACGGCCACTTGTTCGCGGCATTCCTCGAACAGGACGCGCCGCCGCCCTACCCGTTCCTCGCGCTGCTCGTATCGGGCGGGCACTCGCAACTGGTCGAGGTGCGCTCGCCGCTGGACTTGCGGGTGATCGCCAAGACGCGCGACGACGCGGCCGGCGAAGCGTTCGACAAGACGGCGCGCCTGCTCGATCTCCCGTTTCCCGGCGGGCCGGCGCTCGAGGCGCTCGCGCGTGACGGCGACCCGAAGGCGATCCGCTTCCCGCGCCACCGGCCCGACGAAGGTTCGCTCGACATGAGCTTCTCGGGCCTCAAGACCTCGGTCCGCTACTTCTTGCAGTCGGACGAAGGCCGGCACGCGCGGCGCGCGGACGTGGCGGCCTCGTTCCAAGCCGCGGTCGTCGACGTGCTGATCGACCGTACCGCGCGCGCGCTCGCGGCGGGCGGCTATCGGGCGCTCGTGCTCAGCGGCGGGGTCGCGGCGAACGGCGCGCTGCAAGCCGCGTTCCGCGCGCTGGCCGTGCGGCGCGGCGTGCCGGCGTTCGTGCCCGAGCGGCGCTTCTGCACCGACAACGCCGCGATGATCGCCGCCGCCGCGCAGCGCCGCGGCGAGAGCGCGCGGGTCGACCCCAAGGTGCTGACGGCCGACCCGAACCTGCGCTTCGGCTAGCACCGTGGCGAGCGAGGCGGACGCGCTGCGGGCGGCGCTGGTGGACCACTTGCGAGCCGAGCACTGGGTCGTCAGCCGCTCCGTCGAGGCCGCGTTCCGCGCGGTGCCGCGCCACGCATTCCTGCCCGGTTTGCCGCTGGACGAGGCGTACGCCGACCGCTCGATCGCGATCAAGCTGCAGGACGGCGTGCCGATCAGCGCGTCGTCGCAGCCGGCGATCATGGGCGTGATGCTCGAGCTGCTGGGCGTCCGCCCGGGCGACCGGGTGCTCGAAATCGGCACCGGCAGCGGCTACAACGCCGCGCTGCTCGCCGTGCTGGTCAGCCCACGCGGGCAGGTCACCACGATCGACCTCGACGCCGACCTCGTCGCGACGGCCCGCGCGCGGCTGGACGCGTCCGGGTTCAGCGCGGTGCGCGCG
>CAXTNU010000302.1:0-3720 GCA_964245595.1 uncultured bacterium
GTTTCTGGACGCAAGCCGATCCGCCGCTGCGCGCGGTGGCGGGCGTCGGCGGCGACGTGCTCGCCGGGCTCGAGCGGCTGGGCGGAACCAGCGGCCCGACCCGCACCGGCGGCACCCGCGTCGTGATCGAGATCATCGACCCTGAGGCCGTCAAGCTGGTGCTCGACGAGATCTGCGCCGAGGCCGGGGTCGAGGTGCTCTTGCACGCCTCGCTGGTCGCCGCGCGCGGCGCGGACGGGCTGGTGCGCGAGGCGGTCGCGAACGACCACGGCGGCAGCTTCACGTTCGAGGCGGCGGCGTTCGTCGATGCCAGCGGCGAGGCCGACTTGGCCGAGCGGGCCGGCGCGGCGACGCGCTACGGCGGCCTCGACGGGAGCGTGCAGAACGGCACGCTCGCGATCCGCTTCGGCGGGATCGACCCGGCGGCCGACGTCTCGCGCGGAGCCTGGGCGCGGGCGATCCAAGCCGCCAAGGCCGACGGCGAGGACGAGTTGTCCAAGGAGAACGGGCTGGTCGCGCGGCTGGCCTACGGCACCGACGTGGTGGCCTTCCTGGCCGACGAGGCGTACGACGTGCGCGATGCGCGCTCGCACGGTGCCGCCGAGCGGCGCGGGCGCCGCCAAGCCTGGGCGTACCTGCGCGCGATTCGCGTCCTGCCCGGTCACGAGCGGGCCTACATCGTGCAGACCGGGCCGGCGATCGGCACCCGTGAGTCGCGCCACGTCGTGGCGCGCGCGATGCTGCGCGACGACGACGTGCTGGCCGCGCGGGTCCCCGCCGACACGGTCGCGCTGGGTTCTTGGCCGGTCGAGAACCACCGCGGGCCCGGCCAGCCCAGCCTCTGGATCCGGCTGCGCGGCGACGCGGCCTACGGCATCCCGCTCGACACGCTGCGCAGCGCCAGCCATGCCAACCTGTTCGCGGCCGGGCGCGTCATCGACGCCCAGGTGAACGCCTTCGCCTCGGCCCGCGTTATGGGAACGGCGTTCGCGACCGGCCATGCCGCCGGCGTGGCCGCCGCGCTGCACGCAGCCGGCCGGTCGGCCGATGTCGATGACGTGCGCGCCGAACTGATCCGCCAGGCCGCGATCCTCGATCTTTCGACCACCGCAAGGAGCCCCGCCGCCGTATGACCACCCGCGCCCGTTTCCTCGCCAGCGCCGCCGCCGCCGGCGCCGCGAGCGCGTTCCCGACCGCGATCTTCGCCCAGAGCCGCAAACCGCTCACGATCGGCTACGTGCCCTCGACGCTGTTTGCACCGGTCTTCGTCGCGGTCGAAAAGGGCTATCTGCGGGACGCCGGGTTCGAAGCCAACCTGACCCCCATCGTCGCCGGTCAGGACTCGATGGCGCTGGTCGCGCAGGGCCAGCTCGACATGGTCGCCGCGGCGCTGTCGGCCGCGTTCTTCAACGCCGTCAACCGCGGGCTGGAAGTGAAGTTCGTCGCCTCGACCGGCTACCAGCCGCGCAAGGGCCACCCCTCGGCGCTGCTGATCCGCCAGGATCTCTACGACGGCGGCCTGCGCTCGGTGGCCGGCCTGAAAGGCAAGAAGATCGGCTGGATCGGCGGCGCGGGCGCGGCCTCGGCCTACTACGTCGCGCGCATCCTGCGCTCGGCCGACCTGCACATCACCGACATCGACGGCGTCAACATCGCCAACCCCGACCAGGAAGTCGCGCTCGAGCGCAAGGCGATCGACGCCGTCTTCACCTCGGCCCCGTTCACCGAGCTGTTCGAGCAGAAGCGGCTGGGCAAGATGGCGGCCTTCGTGCCGGTCGGAATCGCCGCCTCGGGGGTCTTCTTCGGCCCCAACCTGCTGCACAACCCCGACAGCGCGCGCGCGATCATGACCGCGCTGCGCCGCGCGGCGGCCGAGATCGTGGGCAGCGGCTACTACGCGCCGCAGAACATCGACGCGTACGCCAAGTACACCAAGCAGCCCACCGAGCTGCTGCGCAAGGCCGACCGCTACGACTTCAAGCCCGACCTGCGCATCGACCAGGGCACGCTCGAGGACATGCAGCGCGAATTCGTCGCGCAGGGCATCCTCACGTACAAGACGCCGCTCAACGAAGTGCGGCTGGTCTCGCGCTTCTAGCTCAGACGCGGTAGCGCGCGACCGCGGCTTCGTCCCAGCGCACGCCGGTGCCCGGTTCGGCGGACGGCGTGACGATGCCGTCGCGCACGGTGAGCGGCGCGGCGAGCACGGGGTTGGCCCAGTCGACCAGCTCGAGCCGGTCGCGGGTCGGGGTCGCGGCCAAGAGGTGCGCGCTGGCCTCGGGGAAGAGGTGCGACGACACCGGCATCGCAGCGGCTTGCGCGTGCGCCGCGGCCGCGCGCCAGCCGCTGACGCCCTCGATCCGCTGCAAGTCGAACATCACCAGGTCGCTCGCGCGCGCGGCGAGCGCGGCGCGCAGCGCGTGCGGGCCCAGGAAGTTCTCGCCGAGCTGGATCGGCGTCGCGGTGGCGCGCGCGAGCTGCGCGTACGCGGCGAGATCGTCGTGCAGGATCGGCTCCTCGATCCAGCCCAGGCCGAACTCGTCGAGCGCCGGGCAGCGCCGCAGCGCTTCCTCGGCCGAGAGCATCTGGTTGTAGTCGCTCAGGATCTCGACGTCCGGACCGACCGCGGCGCGCACCGCGCGCACGGCGGCGAGGTCTTCCGCCAGCGTCGGATAGCCCAGCCGCAGCTTGATCGTGCGGTAGCCTTCGGCGACCAGCTCGACCGCTTCGGCGCCCACCGCGGCCGGGCCGATCAGGCCCAGCCCGTTGCTGTTGTACGCGCGCAGCGCGACGAGGTCGCCGCCGAGATGGCGCGCGAGCGGCATGCCGGCCGCCTGCGCGAGCGCGTCCCAGACCGCGACGTCGACGCCGGCGAGCGCCATCGCGATCACGCCGCGCGCGCCGAGCAAACGGTAGCGCCGCGCCAGCGTGTCGCCGACCGCGAGCGAGTCGAGCGGCAGTCCCGCCACGAGCGCCGCGGCATCGGCGAGAACCTCGGCCAGCAGCCGGTGCCCGAGCGCGTCGTAGCCGAACACGTAGGCGTGGCCGACGACGCCTTCGTCCGTGCGCAGGTCGAGCAGCAGCAGCGGGGCGGTCGGGATCACCCGCGCGCTGGTGCGCAGCGGGCGGCGCAGCGGCACCTCGACCGCGCGCACGACCAGCCGGCTTATCGTCAGGCCGGGAACCGTCACGCCGGCACCGGCGCGCCGCCGGCGTACACCGAGAGCACGTCGAGCACGAACGCGTTGGCCGGCGTCGGCACGTTCGCGGCGCGGCCCAGCTCGACGACCGCGCCCTGCAGCCAGGCCAGTTCGAGCCGGTTGCCGCGCTCGAGGTCGCCGTGCATCGACGAGGTCATCGCGGCCGGCAGCGTGTCGGCGAACGCGAGCCGGTCGTCGGCGTAAGCCGGATCGATGCCGACGCCGCGCGCGCGGCCGACCGCGACGGTCTCGCGGAACAAGGCGTGCAGCAGCGCGCGCGCCCGCGGGTCGGCCCGGATCACGCCGACCGGCTGGCGGATCGCGCAGGTCGAGCCGCTGTGGCCGACCAGGAACACGAACTTCTCCCACAGCGCGCGCTCGATGTCGGGCGCGAGCGCGATCTCGATGCCGGCCGCGGTGCAGGCGGCGGCGAACGCCTCGAGCCGCGCCGAGCCGGGCGCGCCGTACTCGCCGACGGTCATCCGCTGCAGCGTGCCGGTCTGGCGGATCACGCCCGGCC
>CAXTNU010000302.1:3730-5123 GCA_964245595.1 uncultured bacterium
CCGCGATGTAGCACAGCCCGCCCACGACGTGCTCCGCGCCGACCGCGGCGCGCAGCAGCTCATCTTTCGCGACGCCGTTCTGGAGCGAGATCACCGCGGTGTCCGGTCCGAGCAGCGGCCCGATCCGCGCCAGCGCGGCCTCGGTGTCCCACAGCTTGACCGCCACGATGACGAGGTCGACCGGACCGATCTCGGCCGGATCGTCGACCACCCGCACCGGCACGACCGCGTCGCCGTGCGGGCTCACGATGCGCAAGCCGTCCGCTCGGAGCGCGTCCCGGTGCGCGCCGCGCGCGACGAACGTCACGTCCGAGCCGGCCGCCGCGAGCCGGCCGCCGAAGTACCCGCCGACGCCGCCGGCTCCGATCACCGCGATGCGCATCCGGTTCCTTTCCGAAACGAGGTCCCGAACGCCGGAACCGCGCGGCGGGTAAGGGTGGTTTCCGGCTCAGGCCGCGAGCGGCCGGCGCGCGAGCAGGCGCAGGATCGTGCCTCCCGTGATCAGCGCCTCGGCCGGCGGCGCCAGGCGCAGCAGGCGGATCTTCTCCAGCTCCAGGCCCGGGTGCAGCCACGGACCGTCGCTGCCGAAGATCAGCTTGCCCGGCCCGGCGCGGCGCACCGCTTCGGCCAAGTAGTCGAAACGGCGCACGCCCGAGGTGTCGGCGTAGACGTTGGGCAGGCGCGCGATCTGGTCGATCACGGTGCGGTGCGCGCGCCAGTCGTCGGCGAAGCTGCCCAGGTGCGGAACGATGAAGGTGACGTCGGGATACTGCGGGGCGAGCAGGTCGATCGCGTCGGGCCGGCCGACGACGTCGTAGAGCAGCGGCAGGCCGAACGCGCGCGCGGCCTCGCACAGCTCGCGCGTCGCGCGGCCGTCGATGCCGTGCGCCTTGATCCCGCGCAAGCCGTGCTGCACGACCGCCTCCTCGACCAGGGCGTGGATGCGGCCGCGGTCGCGGGCCGGCGCGACGAAGGCGAAGCCGATCAGCCGCTCGGGATCGCGCGCGACGATGCGCGCGGTGTTGGCGTTGGCCTTTCGGTAGTCGCTGTGGAACGGCGCGAACACCACCGTGCGGGCGATTCCCGCGGCCCGCGCGCGGCGCAGGTACGCGCCCAGCGGGGCGTCGGTATCCCAGGGCCCGGTCAGGCCGTCGCCGGGGCCGGCGTGGCAGTGCGCGTCGACGATCATCGTGTCAGCTCCGCATAGAAGCGAATCATGGTCTCGACGCCGCGGAAGAACTGCGCCAGGTCGAGCCGCTCGTTGGGGCCGTGGATCGCGTCGCTCGGCAAGCCGAAGCCCAGCAGCACGACCGGCGCGCCGAGCCGGCGGTGGAGCTGGCCGACCAGCGGGATCGAGCCGCCGCTGCGCAGCAGCGCGGGCCAGGCGCCGTAG
>CAXTNU010000303.1:0-5107 GCA_964245595.1 uncultured bacterium
GGATTCAAGCCGCGCTCGACCGGCTCGCGCAGCGCCGGCCCGGCAGCACGGTCAGCTATCGCGGCGTCACGCTGCCCGCCGCGCTGCACCCCGGCGACGCGCTCGACGCGCAAGCGCAGGTGCACGTCGACGGGCACGACGCGTACGTCGACGCGTTCGGCACGACCGGCGTCCACCTGCGCGTCGCCGCGCTGCCCAAGCTCGACCCGCAGGTGCTGTTCTACAGCGACGATCCCGAGCGGCTGGGCGCCGGGGCCGACGGCGTGCTCTTCCGTGCGGCGGCCGATGCCACGCGCCCCGCGCGAGCGTACGTCTACCACGTCTCCGACACGCCGGGCCGGCGGCTCTATCTCGCCCTGCGCGCGTCCGGCGCGAACCCGAACGCGAGCACCCGCGTGCAAGTGCTGGGCGCGCTGGCCGGTCCCAACGATGCGTTCTCGTACGTCGGCCACACCTCGACGCTGCGCTATTTGCAGACGCGGCCGGCGCAGCAGAGTTTCGTCGCGACCGTCACGCCCGACGCGCCGTATCTGATCCCGCTGGGCGGGCCGATGCGGGCCGGCGAGCTGGTCTCCGCGATCCAGGACTTGCGCGTGCTCGACGGCGGACCGCTCGAGGTCGACGTCGTCGCGGCCGGCGACGACGCCGCCGCGCTGGCGTATCTCAACGGACCCGAGCTGCCGGGTGACGGGCACGGCCGGCGCGGCGAGTTCGCGCTCGATTCCGTCGCGCCGTTCGTACTGGCGTACACCGTCGGCGGCGCGGAGCCCGAACCGTTCGTGATCGGCAACGCGGTCCTCCCGAACCTGCGCCCCGGCGGGCGCGCGCTGGCCGGCGACTACGGCGTGCTGCGCCCGGTGCAGTTGCAGCTCGCCAACCCGACGCCCGGCCCGCAGAACGTGTTCCTATACGAGATCGCGGGCGGCGGCGGGGCGACGACGACCTTCCGCTTCGACGGCGATTCCGCGCCGACGAGCGTGCTGTGCGTGAACGATCCGGCCAACCGCTACCTGGTGAAGCAGTTCGCGCTCGCGCCGGGCGAGTCGCGCACGGTGACCGGCGAGTACATGACCGACGGCACGTCGTACCTGCCGATCGATTTCGGGCTGAGCGCGACGCCGCCGCTGGCGGTGCCGCCGAAGGCTTGCAACCCGCGCCCGCCCGCGTAGCGCAGCTCCGCGGTGATCGGACACACTTGTCCGATGCCTCGGGCGTAGCTGGACTGGACACCCGCCGCCCGACGTGCTACGAATCGAAGTCCATCCACGTCGCAGCAACGGCGGTGGCGGCATCGCGTTCCACGCGGCGCCGTTCTCCCGTCATCGCGCTCCGCTGCGCGGGAATGGTATTTCTCACCGTGCGCGCCGGCGTGTTTGCGGGAGGACCGCCGCGCGCGCAGCTTCGAGAAAGATGAAGCGATGCGACAACTCGGGTGTCTGGCCATCGCGGTCGCGTTGAGCGCCGCAACGATCCCCTACCAGGCGTCGGCGGCGATCTCGCCGGTGCGGCCGTCCGGACGCACCGTGCTGCGCCCGGCCGCCGCCGCGGTCTCCGTGCCGATCGTGCACCTCACCCAGCCGGGCGGCGCCGGCTGCGTGGCGGTGAAGATCAACTCCGGCAGCAGCAGCGTGCCCTGGTGGGGCGTGATCAACTGCAACAACGGCCTGGCCTACAGCTACAAGGCCACCCCGGCGCCGATCACGCTGGCGCTGCCGGCGGGCGCGACCAGCGAACGGGCCTACGACATCGATATGAACGGGTTCGTGGTCGGCGTCGCCTACAACAGCGTCGGAACCGCGACGCCGATGGTCTGGAACCCGGGCGGCGCGCCGCTGGCGGGGGCCTTGGGGCCGTGCGTGTCGGGGCTGGCGCCGACCGGGATCGCCGCCGGCATCTACAAGACCGGCTGGCCCGGCGCGAACGTCGTCGGCCAAAACCTGGCCGGCGCGCCGTCCCAAGCCTGCTGGTGGTCGCCCGGCCCGCACCTGATCCCGCCGGTGCCCAACCAGAGCTTCGCCTACGACGTCAACACCAAGCCGATCTACGTCGGCGAGCTCAACGGTGCGGCCGCGGCGGGCGTCGGCCCGGGCGGCCCGCTCGCGCCGATCGCGGGCGTCAGCGGCCAGTCGACGGCGTACGCGATCAACACCGCGTCGCTGATCGTCGGGCACGAGGATTTCACCACGACCGGCTGCGGCACGCTGCCCAAGGGCGCCGGATTCTTTCTGCCCTACGGCGGCGGGGTGACGGTCGTCGGCCCGCTGCCCGGTGACTGCAACGCCGGGCTCGAGGACATCAACGACAACCGCGCCTCGGTCGGCTATTCGCTCCAGCCGGGCCTGCAGCAGGCGATGGGCTACCAACTGCTGGCACCCTATCCGGCCGGTCTGTTCAATCTCAACACCGGCGTCGCGCCGCACCCCTGGGTGCTGCTCAGCGATGCCCCCGGCATCGACGACGCGGGTGACATCATCGCAACCGACACCGGCGTGGCGCCGAGCCAGGTCTACGTCCTGATCTAACCCGCGCACCACCCGGGAGCGTGGCGGGCTCGCCGCGCCCCCGGGGGATCGGCGCCCGGCCCAGGTACGGATCGCGGGCCTATTGCTGATCGAGGAGGCCCGGGCGGGACGCGACCGTCACGAGCATGCCCAGTACCATCGCGAACTTTGATTCCATCTTCCGCGCTTCAGCGCCAGCGCTACGACTTGGTGCGATGACCGCCGAGTAGTACGTCACAAATGGGGAGCGGATAGCGGTCTATCAGAGTACAGCACCTCCTCGGCAATATCGAGAGATAACATTGACTGGTCATGAAGTCGCAAGTCTCTTGGCATAGCATCGGTCGCGCGTCAAGTCTACAGCGGGCCGGGCAGGCTTGCATCCGCAGGCGTGACGATGACCGGATGATGCGATGCTTGCTTCGTTGCCGTCCCCCCGGCCGTGATGATCGCGAGCGCGGTGGCCAGGACGAGGATGAACTGGGTCATGTGAACCTCTTGGGTGTGTGGTCCGGTGCCGATGTGCGGTACGAAGCGGGCGAAATCGCGTCGATTTCGCCCTTTGCACCCGTTCGGCCCGGTACGGTCCCCCTTACATTTGGGAGGCCAATCGAATACAGTTCGATCCTAAGTACGTGCGGTTCCCGAGGTAGTGCGCGTAGTGTCGCGTCTCGTAGTCACCGGCGAGGCTAACCAGCGCGCGTTTGCGGCTACGGAAACTTGCGGACGTAGGTGAAGACGTAGCCGCTGGAGCCTGCGGCGGGGGCGAGCGATTCGAGCTGGTAGTTCACTGGGCCGGTCGGTGCGACCGGGGTCGAAGTGCCGAAGGTGCGCGGCTGGGTGCCGGCGTCGAACAGGGTCAGCTGCAGCGACGAGGCGTCGTTGACGGTATAATCCAAGCCGAAGCTCTGGCGCTGGCCGTCCACGCCGGTCGTCTGCGAGAAGTTCGCGACGAGGTTCTTGCCCAGGTTGCGCGACGCGCTGGCCGAGAAGCCGCCGGTCAGGCCGGCGTTGACGTTGAACGACGAGAAGCCCAGCGCCTGGCCGACGGAGCTGGAGAACGGCTGGAACAGGCTCTGCGTGAAGCGCGAGTCGACGTAGCCCAGCGCCGCGCCCTGGAGCGGGTTCCCGCCGCTGCCTTCGCTCGGGCTCATCTTGGCCACGCCGTTCACCGCGCCGAACGACTGCGCGCCGACCAGCAGGCCGACGATCTGCGCGCGGTCGTAGTTCGGCTGCGAGGCGAGATCGAGGGTGAGGCCGGTGGCGGGACCGTGCGCGTGCAGCAGCACGTCGGTCGACGGGTTGGCGACGTGCGAGGTCGCGGTCGCGTCGACGGTCGGGATCACGCCGTCGCTCGGATCGAACGCGATCGTCGCGTTCTGCAGCACGAAGGTGCGGTAGAAGCTCAGCTTGCCGTCGGTGGAATTCATTGCACCGGCGAGCGTCGGCTTCGCCAGCGTGCCGCCGAGCACGACCCGGCCCTTGGCGCCGACGTCGACCGCCGGGCCTTGGACGCGGTCGTCGGTCGTCGCCGCGACCGCCAGGTCGAACGCGACCGGCGGCGGGGCCGCGCTCGGGGTCTTGCCGCTGCCGCTGGGCACCAGCGCGCTCAAGGGAATGCGGGTGTGCGAGAAGTCGAGGTTGCCGCCGACCAGCAGCGGTTCGCTCCCCGCGCGGCTGAGCGACACCGCGCCGTCGACCTTGCCGCGGATGAGCTTGGGCACGTCCAGGCCGATGTTCTTCGCTTGCGTGTCGACCCGGAAGGCCAGGCTGCGGCCGGGGTTGCGCAGATCGCCGACGGTCGCCCGGCCGGTGCCGTCGAGCGCGCCGCCGCCGACGTCCGCGTGGAGCGTCGTCAAGCGCGCTTCGTGGCCGGCGAAGGCCAGTTGCGCGGTGCCGTTGGTGATGCGCGAGGCGAGCTGCGGCGAGACGTACGAGCCGCGGGTCAGGCCCAGCCGGCCGCCGAGCTCCGGCACGCCGGTCGTGCCGGCGACCTGCACGTCGCCGTCGACGAGGCCGCCGAGCTTCGTGTCGGGCGGCAGGAGTTGCGCGAACTGGCCGAGGTCGACGGCTTGCGCGAGCAGGCGGGCCGAGACCGGCGCGTTGCCGCGGTCGACGAACGGCGGTGCCAGCGTCGCGGGGACGCTGCCGCTCAGCGCGAGCCGGCCCGCGACCAGATCCGCCGATGCGTCGGCCAGCGTGAGGCGATCGTTGGCGAACGCGATGTCGAGGTGGGCGTGCTTGGCACGCGTCTTGGCGTAGCGCGGCGCGTCGAGGTCGAGCACGTCGCGCAGCGCGGGCGCGCCGCGCGTGCCGGTGGCGGTCAGCGTCGTGTCGAGCGCGGCCGATGCGTCGATCGTCTGCGCGGTCGCGCGGTTGGCGAAGGCGACGATGTCGGGCGAGGTGGCGTGCAGCGCGAGCGCGACCGGGTCGTTCGCGCCCAGGCCGGCCGAGCCGGACGCGGTCGCGACCAGGTTGAGCGCTTCGAGCCGGGCGCTGCTGACCTGCACGCGGTTGCGCTGCGCCGTCGCGGCGACGGTCAGCGCGCGGACCGGGATGCGGCCGACCGTGCCGTCGTGCAGCGCCGCGTTGCCGCTGATGGCGAG
>CAXTNU010000304.1:0-1010 GCA_964245595.1 uncultured bacterium
CTTGGAGGTCGCCGCGTTCGCGCAGCTCGGCCGCCGTTCCCTCGAACACCAGCGCACCCCCGTCGACGATCGCGGCGCGGTCGGAGCCGTCCAGCGCCAGCTCGACGTTCTGCTCCACCAGCACGATCGCCAGCCCCTCGTCGCGCATCGCCTCGATCGAGCCGATCACCGCGTCGACGATCACCGGGGCCAGTCCCTGCGAAGGTTCGTCCAGCAGCAGCAGCTTCGGCCCGGTCACCAGCGCCCGCGCGATCGCCAGCATCTGCTGCTCGCCGCCGCTCAGGAAACGCCCGCGCCGGGCGCGCAGCGGCGCCAGCGCCGGAAAGAGCGCGAACGCGCGCTCGGGCGGCCAGGCGCCGGGCCGGGCCGCGATGGCGAGGTGCTCCGCCACGGTCAGGTCCGCGAAGACCCGGCGCTCCTCGGGCACGTAGGCGATCCCGCGCCGGTTGATCTCGTGCGCCGGCCGGCCGCCGATCTCGGCCCCGTCGAAGCGCAGGCTGCCCGCGCGTGGCGCGACGAGTCCCATGATCGTCTTGAGCGTGGTCGACTTGCCGGCCCCGTTGCGCCCCAGCAGCGCCAGCACGCCGCCATCGGGCACGGTCAGCGAGACGCCCTTGAGAATCCAGCTCGGGCCGTAGTAGGCGTCGACCCGCGTCAGCTCCATCATCAGCCGCGCTTCCCCATCAGCCGCGCTTGCCCAGGTACGCCGCGCGCACGTCCGCGTTGGCGCGAATCTCGTTCGGCGTGCCGTGCGCGAGGACGCGGCCGAAGTTCATCACCGTGATCTCGTCGGCCAGGCTCATCACCAGCGGCATGTTGTGCTCGATCAGCACGATCGTGTAGCGCGCCGCCAGCGTGCCGATGCGGTCGATCAGCCGGCGCGCGTCCGCGGGCGAAAGCCCTTGCGACGGTTCGTCGAGCCGCAGCAGCAGCGGGTCGGTGGCCAGCGTGAGCGCGAGCTCCAGCAGCCGCTGCTCGCCCCCGGCCAGCTCGCCGGCCGGCCGCGCGCG
>CAXTNU010000304.1:1020-5101 GCA_964245595.1 uncultured bacterium
GGCCGAGCGCGCGCCGCTCGAGCAGCCCGAATTCGCTCAGCGCGCGCTCGGCCCGCTCGTTCACCGCGGCCAGCGACGCGGCGCTGCGCCAGAGCGCGAAGCTGTCCCGGGTGCGCGACTGCGCGGCCAGCCGCACGTTCTCGAACACGCTCAGCTTGGGGAACACGTTGGTGCGCTGGAACGAGCGGCCCAGACCGAGGTGCGAACGGGCCGTCGCATCGAGCGCGGTCACGTCGCGGCCGCCGAACGCGATCGTGCCGCCGCTCGGGTGCGCCGCGCCGCTGAGCAGATCGAACAGCGTCGTCTTGCCGGCCCCGTTGGGGCCGATGATCGCGTGCAGCGTGCCGGGGCGGATCTCGAGATCGACCCCGTCGACCGCGCGGTGCGCGCCGAAGCGCTTGACCAGCTCACGCGTGCGCAGCACGGCCGCTCCAGCGCTCCACCACGCTCCACAACCCGCCGCGCAAGAACAGCACCACCACGCAGAACACCAGGCCGAACAGGAGCGGCCAGTGCGCCCACACGTGGCTCAGCGAGTTGGACAGCACGGTGAAGATCGCCGCGCCCAGCAGCGCGCCGTAGGGCGAGCCCGTGCCACCCAGCAGCGCCGCGACCACGACGTTGGTGGACGTATCGAGGTCGATCGCCTGCAGCGGCACGAAGCGGAACAGCTCGGCATACAGCCCGCCGGCCAGCCCCGACAGCGCGCCGGAGATGGCGAACGCCGCGACCTTGAAGCGGCGCACCCGGAAGCCGATCGCCCGCGCCCGCTCCTCGTTCTCGCGGATCGCCCGCAGCACCGCGCCGAACGGCGACGCCCCGATGCGCAGCACGGCGGCGAGCGCGAGCAGCACCACGGCGGCGGTGAAGTAGTAGTAGCGGGTCGGGTCGTCGAGCGCGAGGCCGAACACATCCGGGCGCGGGATGCCGCGCAGGCCGTTGTCGCCGCCGGTGACGTCGCGCCACTGAAAGGCGAGGTAGTACGCCATCTCGTTGAACGCGAAGGTCAGCATCACGCCGTACACCCCGCGCCCGCCGATCGCCAGCGCCCCGACCAGCGCGGCCGACACCGCTCCCGCCGCGAGCGCGCCGAGCAGCGCGAGCGGCAGCGCGGCGTGCGCGTCGAGCAGCAGCCGCGCCGCGGCGTACGCGCCCGCGCCGTTGAACGTCGCCTGGCCGAACGACAGAAAGCCCATCTCGCCCAGCAGCAGGTTGAAGCCGACGGCCAGCAGGCCGAAGGTCAGGATCTGCGTTTCGAGCTCGGGATAGCGCAGCACCAGCGGCAGCACCGCGACCAGCGCGACCAGCCCCGCGAAGCGTTTCATCGCCCGCTCGTCATTTGGTCATCGCCCGCTCATCGCTTGCCGAACAGACCCTGCGGGCGGATCAGGATCACCAGCGCCATCGCGGCGAAGATCGCGACCTCCGAGGCGGCCGGGTAGACGATCGTCATCACGGCCTGGGTGAGCCCGACGAAGATGCCGCCGACGACCGCGCCGAGATAGCTGCCCAGGCCGCCGATCACCACCACCGCGAAGCTGGTCGCCATCAGCTCGTTGCCCATCGCCGGCTGCCCGCCGCGCAGCGGCAGGATCAGCGCGCCGGCCAAACCCGCCAAGCCGACGCCGATCCCGAACACGACGGTGAACAGGCGCTGCACGTCGATCCCGATGCAGTCCACCATCTCGGGGTCACCGATCCCGGCCCGGATGATCGCGCCGTACTTCGTGCGCCCCAGCGCCAGCCACACCGCGGCGATCA
The DNA here is from genome assembly GCA_964245595.1 of uncultured bacterium. GTDB lineage: Bacteria > Vulcanimicrobiota > Vulcanimicrobiia > Vulcanimicrobiales > Vulcanimicrobiaceae > Vulcanimicrobium. The sequence goes on from CAXTNU010000304.1 coordinate 2,782, forward strand.
CCAGCGCCGCCGCCAGCACCAGGAACAGCCGGTAGAACGGGAAGCTCACCGCGCCCAGCGGCACGCCGCCCTCGAGCGCGGCCGGCACGGCCACGCTGGTCGGGTTCGCGCCCCAGATCAGCACGATCGCCTCTTGCACGATCAGCACCAGCCCCAGCGTGAACAGGATCTGGTACACGTGCCCGGCGCGCGCCAGCCTGCGCATCGCGAAGGCGTCGACCAGCAGGCCCAGCGCCGCGACCGCGAGCGGCACGACGACGAGCGCCAGCCAGAAGCTGCCCGTCGCCGAGACGACGGTGAACGCCGCGTACGCGCCCAGCGCGTAGAACGCGCCGTGGGCGAAGTTCGGGATGTCCAGCATTCCGAAGATCAAGGTCAGGCCGGCCGCGACCAGCGCGTAGATCACGCCTTGGACGATCCCGTTGAGGAGCTGGACCTCGATCAGGCCGCCCATCAGGCGGCGGCGTCCCAGACCTTCGTGCCGCCCACGTACGTCGCGCGCACGCCCAGCGCACCGAGCGCCGCCGGCTCGACGGTCAGCGGGTCGCCGCCGAGCACCACGAAGTCGGCCAGATAACCCGGCGCGAGCGCGCCCTTCACGCCGGCTTCGCCCGAGGCGTACGCCGCGTTGACGGTATAGAGCGCGAGCGCCTCGGCCGGCGTGATGCGCTGCGAGAGGCCCAGCGGCGTGCCGTCGTAGCCGGTGCGGGTGACGCACGACTGCAGCGCCAGCAGCGGCTGGAACGGCCCGCACGGGTAATCGGACGAGCCGACGACCGCGACGCCGTGGTCGAGGAACGCGCGGTGCGCGAACATCCGCTCGATCCGCTCGGGCCCGTACCACTCGAGCAGCTTGCCGCCGTGATAATGGACGTAGCTGCCGAACGGCGCGGCGATCGCGCCCAGCGCCTGCATGCGCCGCAGGATCGACTCGGTGACGATGCTGCAGTGCTCGATGCGGTGGTGCAGCGCGGGATCGGGCCGCTCGCGCTGGGCGGCCTCGAACGCGTCGAGCAGCTTGCCGATCGCGCGGTCGCCGTTGGCGTGCACGCCGATCCGGTTGCCGTCGAGGTGCGCGCGCCGCACCACGTCGCCCAGGTCGGCGTCGGACATGGTCTGCATGCCGAAGTCGTCGCTCGTGCCCTCGAACGGCTGCTCCATCAGGCAGGTGCGCCCGCCGATCGCGCCGTCGACGAAGGCCTTGATCCCGCCCAGCCGCAGGCGTTCGTCGCCCGAACCCGCGCGCAGGCCGCGCGCGGCGAGCAGATCGTAGTGCTCGTAGTGCAGCAGCATGTTGACCCGCATCGAGAGCTCGCCGCGGCGACGCGCTTCCTCGAGCAGCGCGATGTCGGCGGGGCCGATCATCGCGTCGGTCACCGAGGTGATTCCGGCGGCGTGGAACGCCCGCATCGCCAGGCCCAGCCCGCGCAGGCGGTCCTCCGGCGTGCTGGCCGGCGCGATCGTGTCCGGCAAGCGCGTCGCCTGCGGGTAGGCGTAGTCGAAGATCGCCGTCTCGAACAGGATGCCGTTGAGCCGGCCGCTCGCGTCGCGCCCGAAGCGCCCGCCGGGCGGCGCTTCGGACGCCTCGCCGATACCGCCCAGCTCCAGCGCTTTGGAGTTGACCACGCCCCAGTGGCCGGCGACTTGCAGCACCATGATCGGGTGCTCGCGGCTGACCGCGTCGAGGTCCCAGCGCGTCAGCACGCGCCCCTCGGCCATCTTCGCGTCGTCGTAGCGGCTGCCGCGGATCCATTCGCCGGGCGCCGCGTGCGCAAGCGCGGCGCGCAGCGCGGCGGCGAGCTCGGCCAGCGAGCGCACCGCGTCGATCGAGAGGTCGAGGTGCAGCATGTCTTCGGCGGCGACCGCGAGGTGCGCGTGCGCGTCGTTGAAGCCCGGGACGACGACGCCGGCGCCGAAGTCGACCACCTCCGCGGCCGGAAAGCGCTCGCGCAGCACGGCCGCGCGGTCGGCCGCGACGATCCGCTCGCCGCTCACGGCGAGCGCTTCGGGCTCGGCGCCGGTCATGGTGACGATGCGTCGCGCGCGATAGATCGTCGTCGTCATGCGGTAAGACTTTGGCGCCGCGGCGCGGAATGCCCTCGGCCGGAGGAACCGCCGCGTGATCGCACCGCCGCTCGCCAGCACCATCTTCGTCGACGGGCAGTTCGCGCCCGCGCGCTCCGGGGCGACGCTGCCCGTCGTCGACGCGGTCAAGCAGAACATGTCCCGGTTCCAGGCGGCCATGCCCGACGACGTGTCGGTCTCCTACCAGTTCGACGAGTCGCCGATCGTCTACCGGGCGATCGAGAGCGTCGGCGTC
>CAXTNU010000305.1:0-5095 GCA_964245595.1 uncultured bacterium
GGCGTGCGGCCCGAGGAACGGCGGGGCGATTCGTGACCGCCGCGCCGGCCGCGGCGACGCTGCGCGCGGCGCTCGACGAGCACCTCGGCGCGCTGCGCGCGAAGGACGCCGCGCGCTTCGCCGCGACGCTCGGCGACGACGTCGTCGTGGTGGACGGCAAGGGCACGATCGCGTGCGGCACCGAGATCGTGCTGCGCTCGCACGCCGAGTGGTTCGCCGCCCCCGAACCGTGGACGTTCGACTACGAAGTCGTGCTGGCGCGCGAGGCGGCCGGTCTAGCGCTGGTCGACGTCACCTACTGCCACACGCCCGATGCGACCCCGGCGCGTTTCCTGCTCGCGCTCGTCTTCGAGCGCGACGCCGCCGGCGGGTGGAAATTCGTATACGATCAGAACACGCCGCTGGAGTGAGCGCCCGCACCCGCGCGTGACGCGCGGGCCGAAGGGAGCGCGCCCGCGCGACGGCGTACGGCTTTCCCACAGTCGTTCGGACCGAGGAGTACGTCGTTGCGCATCCTGATCTTGTATCCAAACCTCAGCATGCCGTTCATCTGGGACGAGCTGGGAGCGATGGGTGCGCGCGCGACGATCGTCCACGCGCCGAACAAGCAGATCCCAGCCGACCTCCCGTTTCCGCACGACGACGTCGCGCTGGACATCAACGGCGATCCCGAGACCGCGATGCGCGCGCTCGAGGACTTGCACCGGCGCGAGCGCTACGACGTCGTGTTCACCGCCAGCGAGATGTGCGTGCTGTTCTGCGCGCAGCTGGCCGAGAACGTCGGCCTGCGCGGGATCGAGCCGCGCACCGCGCTGCTGGCGCGCGACAAGGCACAGATGCGCGGCGCCTTCCGCGACGCGGGGCTCAACGCGCCGGCGTTCACGCTCGACCCCGGCGCGGACGGCACGCTGCCGCCGCACATGCGCTTTCCGGTCGTCGCCAAACCGATCTCGGGCTTCGGCAGCCAGGGCGTCGCGCGGGCGAACGACGAGGGCGAGCTGCGCGCCGCGCTGCGGGTCATCCGCGAGATCAACCAAGATTCGCTCGACAAGCTCAGCGACGCCAAGGTCGGCCACTTCTCGGGCATCCTGGTCGAGGAGTACATCGAGGGCAAGGAGTACGCCATCGACTGCTTCGTGCAGGCCGGCAAGGTCTACGTCATGTGCACTTGCGAGAAGCCCGATCTCGTCGGCCCGTACTTCGAGGAGTGGTCGTACGTCGCGCCCGCGCGGCTCGACGACGCGACGATGACCCGCATGCTCGACGAGGTCGCCGGCGGCGTGCTGGCGCTGGGCCTGGTCGACGGGGCGGCCCATGCCGAGGTGCGCATCCGTGCCGGCGTGCCGTACCTGATCGAGATCGGGGCCCGCATCGGCGGCACGGGGTTGGCGCAGTTCTTCACCGAGGTCACGACCGGGGTGCACTTCGTCCGGCTGGTGATCGACAATCTGCGCGGCGGCGCCGACGTGAGCGGGCTGCCGTTCGCGCCCAGCCCGCACCATGCGGCGGCGGCGTTCATCCCGCAGGTCGGCGGCGGCGGAACCGTCGCCGCGTTCGAGGGCCTCGACGCGGTGCGCCGCCGGCCCGAGGTGGTCCACGTGGCGGAGTTCCTCAAGGCGGGCGACGTCATCCCGGCCTGGCCGAAGTTCAATTTCTACCCGGCCTTCGTCTGCTCGCGCCACGCGTCGGTCGAAGCGGCGGTGGCGTGCCAGGAGTGGCTCAAGGAGACGATGCGCATCCGCTACGAGGGCGCCGCGCAGCCGGTCTGAGCGCGGCGGCGCGCGGCGATCACCCGCTCGCTCGCCCGCATGTTAGCCGAGAACGCGCGCGGGTAAGCGCCCCGGTGAGCATCCCTCACCGTCCGGAGCGATTTTTCGTTGCAGACTCTCATCGCCGCCGACGCGGCCGGCTCGAAGCGCACCCTGGGCACCGTCATCGTGACCGGCGGAAGCTCGGGCTTGGGCGCCGCGATCGCCGACGCCGTCGCCGCACACGGCGGCACGCCGGTGACGTTCGACATCGCGCGGCCGCGCCAGGCGCGCGAGTACGACCACCACCTCGTCGACGTGGGCGACCGCGGCGCGGTCGAGCGCGCGATCCGCGCGGTGGCGGAGAAGAACGGCGGCTCGCTCGACGCGATCGTCGCCAACGCCGGCATGGACGCCTGCGGCGACTTCGACAAAGTCGACGCCGACGCGTGGGAACGGGTGATCCAAGTCAACTTGATCGGCACCGCCTCGCTGGTGCGCGCCGCGCTGCCCTATCTCGAGAAAGCCGCCAACCCGCGCATCGTCAACGTCGCCTCGACCTTGGGGCTGCGCGTGCTGGGCGCCGCGACCGCGTACAGCGCCTCGAAGTTCGGCGTGGTCGGGCTGACCCGCGGGCTCGCGCTCGATCTCGCCGGCCGCGTCGGCGTGACGCTGCTGATCCCGGGCGGGATGAACACCCACTTCTTCGACGGCCGGGACGAGCAGTTCAAACCGTCGGCCGACGCGTTCGAGAAGAACCAGCTCAACGACCCGCGCGAAGTCGCCGAAGCGGTGGTGTTCGCGCTGACCCGGCCCAAGGGCGTCGAGGTGCGCGAGCTGATCGTGACGCCGTCGCGCGAGACGAGCTGGCCTTAGTGGATTCGGGCTGCGCCCGAATCCTTCGCGTTCGGTGCTGCGCACCGAGCCGCCGATTGCGAACTACGTGAGGGTCGGGACGGTGTCGTAGCGCGAGGTCACGCGGCGACATCGGCCGGCTTCCTCGTAGAGGAAGAACGACTCGATCGGGCGCGAGTAGACGTGCAGCGAGATCGCCGGGCCGCCGGCCGCGCCGACCCGGTGCACCGCGAGGGAACCGGTGCGCTGGTCGATGTCGCCCACGCGCAGCGCATTCGACCCGATTCGGGCCAGCGCGCAGGGGCCCTCGCGCTCGCCGCCCTGGGTGACCTCCCAGTTCTCGCACGTCATCGCGCCCCGCTGCAGCACGAAGGCGCAGTCGGACTCGGCGTGGTCGTGGATCGCCGAGCGGACGTCGCGGTCCCAGCAGATCGCGATCAGCTCGAAGGCCGCCGTCCGCGCGATCAGGTTGCGCGCGTAGCGCCCCGGCGCGAAGGTCAGGAAGGGCTCGAGGGTGCGATCGTCCACCCGCACCGCCCGCAGGGTCGCGGCGACGCGGTTCGGCTCGAGCTCGCTGCCCAGCCCGCGGAGCGCGTCGACGAGATCGGCGATGCCGTGCGTGGTCATAGATGATTTTCCCCTCCGTCACCCATGCGGGCGGACCCGCCGCCGGTCCTGCCGGTGCCGTCACGGAGAGGAGCGCCGGGCCGTCGGCCGGGAGTACACCGTCCGGGAGGATACTCGATGGCCTTGGAAGTCGCTCGTACCATTCGCGCGCCGCGCGGCACGACGCTGCGCGCGCGCAGCTGGCAAACCGAAGCCGCGCTGCGGATGCTGATGAACAACCTCGATCCCGAGGTCGCCGAGCGGCCGGCCGATCTGGTCGTCTACGGCGGCATCGGCAAGGCGGCACGCGACTGGGCTTCGTTCGACGCGATCGTGGCCGAGCTGGAGCGGCTGGGCGACGACGAGACCTTGGCCGTCCAGTCGGGCAAGCCCGTCGGCGTGTTCCGCTCGCACCCCGACGCGCCGCGGGTGCTGATCGCCAACTCGAACCTGGTCCCGCACTGGGCGACCTGGGAGCATTTCAACGAGCTCGACCGCAAGGGCCTGATGATGTACGGCCAGATGACGGCCGGCTCGTGGATCTACATCGGCTCGCAGGGCATCGTCCAAGGCACCTACGAGACCTTCGCCGAGCTGGGCCGGCGCCATTACGGCGGCGACCTGAGCGGGCGCTGGATCCTGACCGCGGGCCTGGGCGGGATGGGCGGCGCGCAGCCGCTGGCCGCGACGATGGCCGGGGCCTCGATGCTGGCGGTCGAGTGCGATCCCAGCCGGGTCGAGAAGCGGCTCGCGACGCGCTACTTGGACCGGCTCGCCTCGTCGCTGGACGAAGCGCTCGCACTGCTCGAGGAGTCCAAGCGCAGCAAGATTCCGCTCAGCGTGGCGGTGATCGGCAACGCGGCCGAGATCCTGCCCGAGCTGGTGCGGCGCGGCGTGCGGCCCGACGCCGTAACCGATCAGACGTCGGCGCACGATCCGGTCAACGGCTACCTGCCCGCCGGCTGGACCCTCGCGGAGTGGCGGGAGCAGCGCGTCGCCGATCCGGCCGGCGTCGCGCGCGCGGCGAAGGCGTCGATGGCCGCGCACGTCGAGGCGATGGTCGCCTTCCACCGGCTGGGCGTGCCGACGTTCGACTACGGCAACAACATCCGCCAGATGGCGCTCGAGCACGGGCTCACCGACGCGTTCGCCTTCCCGGGCTTCGTGCCGGCCTACATCCGGCCGCTGTTCGAGCGCGGGATCGGACCCTTCCGCTGGGTCGCGCTCTCGGGCGATCCCGACGACATCCGCAAGACCGACGCCAAGGTGAAAGAGCTGCTCCCGCACGACGCGCACCTGCACCGCTGGCTCGACATGGCGCACGAGCGGATCGCGTTCCAGGGCTTGCCGGCGCGCATCTGCTGGATCGGCTTGGGCGAGCGCGACCGGGTCGGCTTGGCCTTCAACGAGATGGTCGCGCGCGGCGAGCTGAAGGCCCCGATCGTGATCGGGCGCGACCACCTCGATTCGGGCAGCGTCGCCTCGCCCAACCGCGAGACGGAGGGAATGCGCGACGGCAGCGACGCGGTCAGCGACTGGCCGCTGCTCAACGCGATGATCGCCGTGGCGGGCGGCGCGACGTGGGTCTCGCTGCACCACGGCGGCGGGGTCGGGATGGGCTTCTCGCAGCACGCCGGGGTGGTGATCGTCGCCGACGGTACTCCCGCCGCGGCCGAGCGCATCGCGCGCGTGCTGTGGAACGACCCGGCCAGCGGCGTCGCGCGCCACGCGGATGCCGGCTACGAGGCATCGCTGGAGTGCGCGCGTCTGAACGGGCTGCGGCTGCCGATGCAGGAGCAGCGATGAGCGCGCCGGCGCTCGAGCGCGCGACCGTCGCGCTGCGGGCGGGCGAGCTGCGGGCGCGCGACGCGCGCGCGCTGCTGCGC
>CAXTNU010000306.1:0-5060 GCA_964245595.1 uncultured bacterium
GGCCAGCTCGACCGCGGCCGCGCGCCCGATGCCGCGGCTGGCCCCGGTGACGAGCGCGACCTTGCCGGTCACGAGACCGAGGCGGGCGCGAGCAGCGCGCGCAGCTTCTCGACCCCGGCCGCGTCGGCGACCGCGATCGCCTTGGGCGCGCCTTCGATCCGCTTGAACATCGGCGCCAGCACCGACGAGGCGCCGAACTCGACCACCAGATCCAGGCCCAGGCCGACCAGCGCCAGCGCGGTGTCGTGCCAGCGCACCTCGTCGGTGACCGAGCGGACCAGGTTGGTCTTGATCTGCTCGACGTCGGTGTAGAACTTGGCGTCGACGTTGGAGACGACGGTGAACTTGGGCGGCAGCACGGTCGCGTCGGCGACGTGCGGAGCGAACTCCTCGGCCGCGGGGTGCATCAGCACCGAGTGCCAAGCCCCGGCGACGTTGAGCGGGACGACCCGCTTGGCGCCGGCTTCGAGCGCCGCCTCGCCGGCGACGCGGACCGCTTCGGCGTCGCCGCTGATCACGATCTGGCCGGGGGCGTTGAAGTTGGCGAGCTGGACTCGGCCGGCGGCCTGGGCCACCGTCTTGGCGACCACCAGGCGCAGCTTCTGCGGATCCAAGCCGAGCACGGCCGCCATCGCGCCCTGGGCCTGCGCCGCGGCGCGGTGCATCGCCAAGCCGCGCAGGTTGACCAGCGAGAGGGCCGACTCGAAGGTCAGCGAGCCGGCCAGCGTGAGCGAGCAGAACTCGCCGAACGAGTGCCCGGCCGAAGCGACCGGGCCGAGCGCGTCGCCGACGGCCTTGGCCAGGGCGACGTTGGTGACGAAGATCGCGGGCTGCGCGTAGCGGGTCTCGCGCAGCTTGTCCTCGGGCCCGTGCTCGCACACGGCGAGCAGGTCGTAGCCGAGCACGGTCTTGGCGGCGGTGAAGCACGCCGCGGCGGCCGGGTAGCGGCGCGCGGCGTCGACGCCCATGCCGACGACCTGCGAACCCTGGCCGGGGAAGATCGCGCCGACCCGCATCAGGCGACCAGCCCGTGCCCGTTGGTGCCGGCGCTGGACCAGCGCCAGGCGACGGCGCCCCAGCTCAGGCCGCCGCCGAAACCGACGAAGAGCACCACGTCGCCGTCCTTGAGCTTGCCCTCGGCTTCGGTCTCGGAGAGGGCGATCGGGATCGAGGCGGCGCTGGTGTTGCCGTACTTGTGGATGTTCAGGATGACGCGCTCGGCCGGCAGGTCGAGGTGCTTGGCCGCCGCGTCGATGATCCGCTTGTTGGCCTGGTGGGGGATCAGCCAGGTGACCTCGCTGGGCGCGATGCCGGCCCGCTCGAGCGCGACGTTGGTCGACTCGATCATCTTGGTGACCGCGAAGCGGAACACCTCACGGCCGCGCATCGAGATCTGGTGGCGGTGCTCGTCGAGGTCGGCGTGCTTGAGCGAGCCGGTGACGGTGCCGCCGGCCGGGATCAGCATGGCGGCCGGGTTCGAACCGTCCGAGCCCAGCTCGGCGGCGAGGAAGGAGTCGGTCTCGCTGGCCTCGAGCACGACCGCGCCCGCGCCGTCGCCGAACAAGACCGCGGTGGTGCGGTCCTCGTAGTTGACGATGCTGGAGAGCTCCTCGGCCCCGACCAGCAGGATGCGCCGGAAGACGCCGCTGCGGATCAGGCTCGAGCCGACGGTCAGGCCGTAGATGAAGCCGCTGCAGGCGATCTCGAGGTCGAAGGCGGGCTTGCCGGTGATTCCCAGCTTGTCGGCCAGGATGCAGCCGGTCGCCGGAAAGATGTAGTCCGGCGTCACGGTCGCCACGATCACGCAGTCGATCGCCGAGGCGTCCAGATGGGCGCGCCGCAGCGCGTCGCGCGCGGCCTCGAGCGCGATGTCGCTGGTGGCCTGGCCCGGCGCGGCGATGTGCCGCTCGCGCATTCCGGTGCGGGTCTGGATCCACTCGTCCGAGGTGTCGAGCATGCGCTCGAAATCGGCGTTCGTGAGAACCCGCTCGGGCACGTAGTGCCCGACGCCCGCGATCCGGACCCCCTGCTGGATCAACCGATCAGCCGTGGCTGTGGCCGGCGTGCTCGTCCTTGGCGACCACCTGGCGGCCGTCGTACGTGCCGCAGAAGTCGCACACGAAGTGCGGCCGCTTGGGCTGGTGGCACTGCGAGCACTCGACGGTCGTCACCGGGTTGAGCTTCCAGTTCGCAGCCCGCCGGCTACGGGTCTTGGAGCGGGGAGTTTTCCACTTGAGGTTCGCCATGATCGCCTTCCGTCGTTGCGGCGCAGTCGCATCCACCGCCCGCGTTCTTGCTCCGCCCGCACGTGTCGCATAGTCCGCGGCACTCCGGGCTGCACACCAGGCCGAACGGGAGCGCGCTGGTCACCACTTGGCGGACCAGATCGCCGACGTCCAACTCGGTGCCGTTCAGTACGTTGTTCTCGCCGAAGGGGTCGCCCGTTCCGCTCGGCGGATCGAAACGCTCCTCGACGTCGACCGTCAGGGGGACGACCACGTCCTCCAGACACCGGTCGCACGCCCCCGCCACGCCCGCCTCCACGGTCCCGTCGATCTGCAGCCCCCGGTCGACGCGCCGCAGGTCGAGCCGGACGTGCGCCGGCTGCGGAAACGTGAACGAGGAGAACGGCGGGACCTCGACGCGCTCGTCGAGGGACACCGGACGCCCTGCGAACAGCAGCGCCCCGACATCGATTTTCAGCAAGAACCCATACCATAGAACGGGGCCCCCGCGAGGAGACCCCATGCCAACCGAGTCATGGTAGACCACCCGCTCGCCCTTGTCAACGCGAGCAGTCGGCGCAGAGGGCGGGTGCCATGACTTCCTCACCCATCGCGTTCGGCGCGCAGATCGCCGCCGCCGCCGCCCGCCACCACCTCGCCCCTCGCTTGCTCGCCGCCGTCGCCGCCCAGGAGCCCGGCGGCCCGGGCGCCGACTCGGGCCGCAACGTCGTCGGCGACGGCGGCCACGGCCGGGGCCTGTTCCAGATCGACGACCGCTGGCACGCCTTCGCCCGCGACCCCGCCGCAATGGACCCGGCCCGCAACGCCGACTACGCCGCCGGCCTGCTCCAATCCAACCTCCAGCGCTACGGCGGCGACGTGAAGGCCGCGCTCTCCGCCTACAATACCGGCTCGCCGACCGCGCCCGGCACCCGCACCGACTGGGGCGACGGGCGGCCGCTCGCCTACGCCGACTCCGTCCTGCGCCACTACGCCCGGCTGGGCGGCGGCACGGGTCAGACCGGCGAGCCGGCTACCGGACCCAGCCCGGGCGGAAGCACGCCGCTCGGCTCGGGGAGCGCCGCGCAGGCCGCCTCTTCTCCCGCGGACATGGGCGAGCTGAGCGCGGCGCTCCAGCTGCTCGCCGGCCAGTACGGTTCGAACGCGTGCGCCGCACCGCAGTTTCCCCAGCACCAAGCACCGCCGCCGGTCGACCAGCACACCATCACCGACTCAGCACCCTCCGCGACCAGCGCCGCCGACGACGACGGCGGCGCGGCGGCCACGGACGACTCGGCCGCCGCGGCGGCGACCACCTAGCCGGACCGCGCCGAGCGCGTGAACGACCGGCAGACACCATTCTGAAAGGACGGGTTCTCCAACATGGGCTTCAATCTCGGCACCGCCATCGGCGGGGCGATCCAGGGCTTGGCGATGACCGGCAACCCGATCGGCGCGATCGCCGGCGGCGCGGCGGGCGGGTTCGCGGGCAGCGGCACGGGCGGCGGTTTGGTCAGCGGCTTAGGCGCCGCCGACAACGGCCTGACGAGCATGACCGCCGCGGGCTTCCTGCAGGGCACGCAAGCGCTCAACTCCCAGAACATGATGTTCCAGCTCGCGATGCAGTCGCAGTCGCAGCAATTCGACGAGATGACCACGGAGAAGTCGGAGCTGATGCGCGAGCAGAACGAGCTGCGCAACGTCGCGATGGAACAGCGCAAGGCCGACACCGAGATCACCAAGGCGTTCATCAAGACGATCGCCTGATGCTCGTGCCGCAGCTGCTTCCATCCCGCCCGCTCGCCGCCGCACCGAAATCGCACCCCGCCGCGAAGGATGCGGCGGACGACGCGACGCCGTTCGACGACGCGCTGCTGGAGCACGAGCAGACCTTCGACCTCGTGGTGAAGCTGCGCGCCGAGAACGAGCGCGAAGCCAACGTGCTGCGCGACATGGCGATGGCGCAGCTCAAGAAGGACGACGAGAACATGAAGAAGTGGATCGCGCTGATTTGAAGCCGCGCGGGCCCGGAATAGGAGAAACGGCGCCGAACGTCATCCGCGATCGGCCGCCGTCGTTTCGGCGGCTTCGATCAGCACACGACTCATGTTGAAAGGGTGTCCGATGCCAACAGACAGCCGATTCGAAGAGCTCGATCTGCGCGAGGAAGCCGCCGGGTATTCCGCCTCGGACGATTCCGGGCCCTCGCAGACCTCCGCGGTATGCACCGACGGCAGCTTCGCCTGCTGCTCGTACCAGTGCACGAAGTTCTGCTAGCGGCGAACCGGCGGGTTCGCCGAACCTTTACGCCGGCCGCCAGGGAGCGAGGCCTCGCCTCTTGCAGCTAGCGGGCGTGGGCAGTGGCAGTGCCACGAAGGATCGTCGCCCACACCCGGTAGTAGGGTAACCTGCTACGCGACGCAAGGCCCCCGTGCGAACGGTGGGCCTTCGTGTTTTTCAGCGGTGACAATGAGAAAAGCCCCGCGGTCAGCGGCGCTTCTCGTCGTACGATGGTGGGCCAACCTGGATTCGAACCAGGGACCTCATGCTTATCAAGCATGCGCTCTAACCAACTGAGCTATTGGCCCGGGGCGCCGACGACTTAGTCTAGAGGGACGCCGGAGCCTTGTCAACGGCGCGGCGGCGCCGCACCGGAATTCCGCTCGGCAGGGATCTTCCGCGCCGTCCTCGCGGTCGAAGTTTTTCGGGCGGCAAAGCGGGCGATCCGTACCTCGCGCGGTACGATACGCTCATGAAGCCGCCCGCCGTGCCCCCGCTCGCCGTTGCGCTCGCGCTCGCCGTCGCCGTGCTCCTGGCGCCGCGCGCGCCGTTGAC
>CAXTNU010000307.1:0-5045 GCA_964245595.1 uncultured bacterium
GGGCTTACCGTCGCGCGAGAGCACGGCGTGCAGCGCGTCGGCGAACGAGGGCAGCTCGCGCGCCACCTGCGGCGTGACCGTCTCGACCTTGGGCGCGTTGAACGCGACGAGCTGCCGGATGACGCGCGCCATGTCGGCGTCCGCTCCGGTGTCGGCGGCGGGCAACGGCGGCAGCGCCGGCCAGGGCGGCATCGTCATGCCCGCCATGGGGCTGGGATCGGCGGCTTGCGCGCCTGCGGCGCCGGGGCGCGCGGCGACCGCGAGGGCGGCGGCCGACGCCGCCAGGAAGCCACTTCGGTTCGAACGGACGGACAAGGTCGACTCCTCACCATGCTTGCGCGTATGAGTCGCCCTGTACCGCCCGTGACTCGCACCGATGCTAACGGCTCGCCCGCTCGCTCGCTTTCCAGCGGCGAATCGGCCTACTTCAGCGCGTCCCGGCGCGCTCCACCGCGCGGGCGGTGAACACGTCGGCCATCGCCGTGCGGTACGCGCCCGACGCGTGCACGTCCGAGCGCGCGTCGTGCCCGCTCGCCGCGCCCGCGCAGGCCGTGCGGACCGCTGCCGTGTCGCTGGCGCTCACGCCCGCGAGCGCGGCTTCCACGCCGCTCGCGCGGTAGGCCGCGTCGCCGACGCCGGTGATCGCCACCCGCGCCGTGCCGATCGTGCCGCCGTTCATCGTCAGCGCCACCGCCGCCCCGACCACCGCGTAGTGCGAGGCCGGGTGGTGGTACTTGACGTACGCCGACTGCGGTGCCGCGTCGAACGCGATCGACGTCAGCACTTCGTTCGCCCCGAGCGCGGTGGCGAACATGCCCTGGAAGAACTCCGCCGCCGAGAGGGTGCGCTCGCCGCCCTTGCCGACGATGGTGAAGCTGGCGTCGAGCGCCTGCAGCACCGCCGGGTAATCCGCCGACGGGTCACCGTGCGCGGAGGCGCCGCCGATCGTGCCGCGGTTGCGGACCTGCGGGTCGCCGAGCTGGTTGGCCGCGTCCCACAGCGCGGGGGCGTGCTGCTCCAGGTCCTTGCTCGCCGCCAGCGCGGCGTGCTTGGTCAGCGCGCCGATCGTCACGCGGTTTCCCGAGATCTTGATCGAGTCGAGCGCCGGGATGCCGCTGATGTCGATCAGCGTCGCCGGCGTCGCCAGCCGCAGCTTCATCATCGGGATGAGACTGTGGCCGCCGGCGAGCAGCTTCGCCTCGTCGCCGTGCCGCTCGAGCAGCGCGATCGCTTCGTCGACGCTGTTCGCGCGCAGATAGTCGAACGATGCCGGAATCATGACGCGCTCCCGTTGGCGTGGCCGTTCGCGCGGGTCGTGCCGTTGCCGCCGGCGTGCATCGCCGCCCACAGCTTTTCGGGCTTGAGCGGCATGTCGATGTGGACCACGCCGAACGGCCGCAGCGCGTCGATCACGGCGTTGGCGACGGCGGGGGTCGAGCCGATCGTGCCCGCCTCGCCGATGCCCTTGATGCCCAGCGGGTTGACGGTCGTCGGCGTGACGGTGTGGTCGAGCTCGTAGTGCGGCACCTGCTCGGCGTGCGGGATCGCGTAATCCATCAGCGTTCCGGTCAGGAGCTGGCCGTTGTCGTCGTAGACGACTTCCTCGAACAGCGCCTGCGAGAGGCCCTGCGCGATGCCGCCGTGGACCTGGCCTTCGGCCACCATCGGGTTGATCAGGCGGCCGCAGTCGTCCACCGCGAGGTACTTCACCACCTCGACCTCGCCGGTCAGCGCGTCGACCTCGACCACGCAGACGTGCGTGCCGAACGGGAAGACGAAGTTGGGCGGCTCGAAGCGGCGCGTCGCGTCCATGCCGGGTTCCATCCCCGGCGGCAGCTTGTCGCCCATGAAGGCCAGGAAGCCGGCCTCGGCGGTCGTCATCACCTTGGACGGATCGCCCTTGACGCCGATCTTGCCGTCCTTGTACTCGACGTCGTCGGGGTTGGCTTCCCACTGGTGCGCCGCGATCTTGACGCACTTGGCCTGGATCGTGTCGATCGCGAGCTTGAGCGCCGCGCCGCCGACCGCGGTGCCGCGCGAGCCGAACGTGCCCACCCCGTACTGCACCTTGTCGGTGTCGCCGTGGACGACGCTCACCTGGTCGATCGGCACGCCCAGCTCGTCGGCGACGATCTGCGCGAACGTCGTCTCCTGCCCTTGACCGTGGGGCGAGACGCCGGTCATCACGGTGATGCTGCCGGTCGGCTCCACCCGCACGGTGGCCGAGTCCCAGCCGGCCGCGGGCATCGCCGCCGACGGGCCCATGCCGCAGACCTCGACGTAGGTCGAGAGCCCGATGCCCAGATACCGCCCTTGCGCGCGCAGCTCTTCCTGCTGCTTGCGCAGGCCAGCGTAGTCCGCCAGGCGCAGCGCCTTGTCCATCGTCGTCTCGTAGTCGCCCGAGTCGTAGGTCAGGCCCATCGCGGTCGTGTGCGGGAACGACGCGTTGGGGATGAAGTTCTTGCGCCGCACCTCGGCCGGGTCGAGCCCGAAGCGGCCCGCGACCAGATCCATCGCGCGCTCGATGAAGAACGTCGCCTCGGGCCGGCCCGCGCCGCGGTAGGCGTCGGTCGACATCGTATTGGTCAGCACGCCGACCACTTCGCAGCTGATGTTCTGGATCGTGTAGCAGCCCGGGATCATCAGCATCGTCAGCGTCGGCACGACCGGCGTGAGCAATTGCAGGTAGGCGCCCATGTTGGCCGTGATCTGCACCCGGATGGCGGCGATCGTGCCGTCCTTCAGGGCGGCGATCTCGAGGTCGTCGATCTGGTCGCGGCCGTGGATCATCGCCTGGAAGCACTCCGAGCGCGTCTCGATGTACTTCACCGGGCGCTCGAGCTGCATCGCGACCCAGCTCACGACCGCTTCTTCGGCGTAGACGTTGAGCTTGGCGCCGAAGCCGCCGCCCACTTCGGGCGCGATCGCCCGGATGTGGTTCTCGGGCAGGCCGAGCACGACCGCGAGCTGGGTGCGCAGCAAGTGCGGGATCTGGGTCGCGGAGTACAGCGTGAGCTGCTGCATCCCGGCGTCCCAGTTGGCGACCATCGAGCGCGGCTCGATCGGCACCGGCGCGACGCGCTGGTTGACGATGCGCTGCGTGATGATCGCGTCGGCCGCGGCGAACGCGGCGTCGGGATCGCCCGCGCTGAACGGCATCCGAAAGCACACGTTGGTGCCGAGGTCGGTGTGGACCAGCGGCGCGCCCTCGGCCATCGCCTTGAACGGGTCGACGACCGCGGGCAGTTCTTCGTAGTCGACCACGACCAGCTCGGCGGCGTCGCGCGCTTCGTAGGGCGAATTGGCGATGACGACCGCGACCGGGTCGCCGACGAAGCGGACCTCGTCGAGCGCCAGCATCCAGTGCGGCGGCGTCTTGAGGTCGGCCATCTTGTGCGCGACCGGCAGCGAGGCCTTGAGGTTGTGCGCGTGGTGCAGGTCCTCGCCGTGGTACGCGGCGAGGACGGCCGGGTGCGCCTTGGCCGCGGTGAGGTCGATGCTGCGGATCTTGGCGTGGCCGTACGAGCTGCGCACGAACGCGGCGTAGACGGTGCCGACCTGCTTGACGTCGTCGGTGTAGGTCGCGCGGCCGGTGATGAGGCGGGGATCTTCGCGGCGCCGGATGCGCGCGCCGACCATCGTGTTGAAAGCCATCAGGTGTGCGCTCCCGCGGTGGCTGGAGTGATGATGCCCTCGCCCG
This sequence comes from uncultured bacterium, assembly GCA_964245595.1. Lineage (GTDB taxonomy): Bacteria > Vulcanimicrobiota > Vulcanimicrobiia > Vulcanimicrobiales > Vulcanimicrobiaceae > Vulcanimicrobium. The sequence goes on from CAXTNU010000307.1 coordinate 3,701, forward strand.
ACGGCGGCGGCTCTTCGGCGGGCGGGTGCAGCGGCATCAGCTCTTGGACGCTGTGACGCGGCTCGCCGTCGCGCATCGCCTGGCCGGCCGCGCGCACGGACTTGACGATGTTCTCGTAGCCGGTGCAGCGGCAGAGGTTGCCTTCGAGGCCGGCCCGGATCTCGTCGTCGCTGGGATCGGGGTTGCGCTGCAGCAGGTCGACCGCGCTGACGATCATGCCGGTCGTGCAGTAGCCGCACTGCAGCCCGTGGGCGGACCAGAACGCTTCTTGCATCGGGTGCAGCTCGCGCGCGGTGCCGATGCCCTCGATGGTGGTCACCGCGCGGCCTTGGGCCTGCACGGCGAACATGGTGCAGCTCTTGACGGACACGCCGTCCAGCAGCACGGTGCACGCGCCGCAGCTCGACGTGTCGCAGCCGACGTGCGTGCCGGTGAGCCCGACGTAATCGCGCAGCGCGTGCACCAGGAGCAGTCGCGGCTCGACGTCGAGCGACGCCGGCGTGCCGTTGACGGTCAGTTCGACTTGCATCCGATACGCATCTCCGTTATCTTCGTTCGTAGATATCGCGTCGTCATCGCTTCGCAGACGACGGCTAGCGGGCTTCCAGGCATCGCCGCGACGACCTGCGAAACGCGTCGCCATGTCGCAACCCGTCGACGTCGCCGACCTCGAGCGCCGGTTGCGGCAAGCCGGCTACGTCGCCGACGCCGGGCTGGCGACGGCGCTCGCCTGCGCCGTGTCGCTCGGGCGCGCGGTGCTGCTCGAAGGCGACGCGGGCGTCGGCAAGACCGATGCGGCGCGCGCCCTGGCCGCCGTCTTCGGCGCCCGCCTGATCCGGCTCCAGTGCTACGAAGGTCTCGATCTCGCGTCCGCCGCGTACGACTGGAACTACGGCAAGCAGCTGCTGGCGATCCGCGCCGCCGAGGCCGGCCGCGAGCGCACGCCCGACCTCTACGCCGACGAGTTCCTGATCCGCCGCCCGCTGCTCGCCGCGCTCGGAAGCGAGCGCCCGCGCGGCGTGGTGCTGCTGATCGACGAGATCGACCGGGCGGACGACGAGTTCGAGGCCTTTCTGCTCGAGTTCTTGGCCGACTTCGCGCTGACCATCCCCGAGCGCGGCACGATCGCCGCCGCCCACCCGCCGATCGTGGTCCTGACCTCCAACCGCACGCGCGACCTGCACGACGCGCTCAAGCGGCGCTGCTTCTACCACTGGATCGGCCACCCCACGGTGCAGCGCGAGACCGAGATCCTGCGCCTGCACCTGCCCGACGTGCCGCCCGCGCTGGCCGGCGACGTCGCGCGCGCGGCGGCCGCGCTGCGCGAACGCGAGCTGCGCAAGCC
>CAXTNU010000308.1:0-5043 GCA_964245595.1 uncultured bacterium
CCAGGGGCAGCGCCGTCAGCAGGTTGGCCGCGCCGAAGGCCAGGTCGAGCGCCGCGCTGCCGTCGCGCCGGACCGCCTGCGCGCGGTCGGAGAGGGCCGCGAAATACGGGCCGTTGCGGGCGTAGGCAGCCGGGTTGAAGCCGGTGCAGACCATCGCGGCGCCCACCTCGGCGATGGCCGAGACACCGATCGGCCGGCCGTTGCGGGTCGCGCCGCCGCCGCGCCGGGCGGCGAACAGCTCGCCGAGCAGCGGCGCGTAGATCGCGCCCGCTTCCAGCACGCCGGCCCGCTCGTAGGCGATCGAGACGCAGAACAGCGGGTAGCGGTGGGCGTAGTTGGTGGTCCCGTCGAGCGGGTCGACGACGAAGCGCTCGTCGCCGCTGCCGGCGTGCGCGCCGCTCTCCTCGCCCAGGATCGCCGCGCGCGGAAAGGCCGCGCCGATCCGCGCGACGATCAGCGCCTCGCTGGCGCGGTCGGCGTCGGTGACCAGGTCGTGGGCGTGCTTCTCGGCGATCTCGCGCGGGCCGTCGAGCCGCTCGCGCAGGAGGGCGCCCGCGTCGCGAGCGAGCGCGGTGATGAACGCGAGCGGGTCCAGCGAAGCTCTCCTGTGAAAGGGCGCGGGGATGAGGAGAGACGCTTCCCGTTCGCGCGACCGCGTCCTCGCGGCGATCGAGATCCCGGCCCTGGGCATCTGGCTGGGCGCGCTGATCGGCTTCGCCTTCGTCTCCGCGCCGCTGGCCTTCCACCTGATCGCGCCGCTGGACGTGGGCCGCTTCGCCGCGCTCACCGCCGGGCAGCTCGCGGTGCTGACGAAGTGGGGCTACGTGCTGGGCGGCGTCGCGGCGGTCGCCGCGCTGCTCCGCGCGGCGCGCGCCGCCGACCGCACCTGGGACATCGCGCGCGCCGCCTGCATCGTGCTCGCGCTGGCGCTGGGCACGTACCACCAGCGGGTGATCGTGCAGGCCATGCAAGTCACCCCCGACGTCGCCTCGCCCGCGTACCACGCGCTGCACGCGCGCTCGACCCAGGTCTACGGCGCGGTCGTGCTGCTCGGCCTGATCGCGCTGGTGCTCGCGGCCGTGCGGCGCGACGACGGATAGCGCCTGGCGGCTCGGCCGAAGGCCGAACGCGACGGATTCGCGGAACGCGAATCCACTAGTTGCTGATCCAGGTGAAGGTGATGGTGTGCTGCTGCGCGGCGACCGTCTCGGTACCGACCGTGATCCGGTAGTTGGTCATGAAGATGTACGGCGTGCGGTACGACTGGGTGGTGCCCGAGCCGGTCGTCTGCGCGACCAGGAACCCGCCTGAGCCGGGGCTGGTCGACAGTACCGTGTAGGTCGCGGTGCCGGGCAGGACGTTGGCGTCCTGCGTTTGCGAGCCGGTCGCGTTGTAGGCGATCTGGGCCTCGTTGGTGACGGCGGCGCCGGAGGTCGCGGGGTTGTTGTCGATCGAGGCATAGAGCGACCAGCCGTAGGGCGCCGCCAGCGGCGTCCAGACGTTGGCTTGCACCGCGCCGGTGCAGGTCTTGGACGAGCTGGGCGCGACCGCGCCGAAATCGAGCAGGTTGGTCGAGGTGTTGTAGGTCCAGCCCGTGCCGGTGCAGCTGACGCCCGAGTTGACCGCGACCGAGAGCACCGCGGTGTTGGTGATCGTCATGGTCGTGTCGTTGACCCAAGTCTCGGCCGAGGCGACCTTGGTCGCCGGGGCGGCCTGGGAGTACACCGCGGTCGGGAAGGCGTAGATCACGTTGACCCGGTAGGGCATCTTCATCGAGAAGGCGACGTTGACCGAGTCGCCGGGCTGCAGGTTGCAGTTCTCCAGCCGGATGACGCCGTTGTTGGCGTTCTGCGAGCTCGACGAGGCGTAGTCGCTGTTGGCCGCGATGATCTGGCAGCCGCCCGACCCGTTGTTGCCGGTGTAGCTGACCGAACCGCTGAAGCTCGCCGGGGTGAGCGTCGGGTAGACGCCGCCCGAGTCGGCGCCCGCCGCGCCGGTATTGGTCGTGCCCGGCACCGTGATCTCGACCTTGCCGATCGTGTTGTTGCCGGTGTTGGTGACCGTGTAGACGTAGGAGTTGCCGTAGGTCGTGTTGCTGTCGCCGCCGATCGCCGGCTGCGAGCCCGCGCTCAAGGGCGGCGCGGTGTCGCCGGCGTTGTACGTGCCCACCGCGCTGAACCCGGCCGAGGCCGCGGTGCCGGTCTGCACGTTGATGGTGAACGGGGTTCCGGACGACCAGCCGTTGCCGTTGCCGCCGTGGGCGAAGATGTAGCCCGTGTAGGCGCCGGTGTTGCCGGTGGTGACGACCTTCATCGGGACCGAGAAGGTCTGGCCGGGCTGCAGCGCTTCCTGTTCGTTTGGCGACTGGGAGCACTGGTCGGCCTTGGGCGCGTCGCCGCCGCGGGTCGTGCCGCCGATCGAGTTGGGCAGGGTGTAGCTGGTGTCGTACTGGTTGCTGCACAGCCCGAACCAGTAGTACGTGTGCCCGCCGTAGACGAAGCTGCTCTGGCCGTTGAGGAACTGCCAGCCGGCCGGCGTGATGGCGCCGAACTGCGTCGTGATCGACGAGACCGGCTGCGTGGCGCCGGGGGTCGGGACCTCGACGAGGATGCCGTCGACCCAGTCCGGGAAAGGGTCCGAGCTGTAGGGCGTGTTCTCGAACTGCAGGGTGACGTTGTTGGTCAGGCCGGTGCCCAGCGTGCCGGGCGTGATCGTCGAGAGCATCTCGCCCGCGTTGAGGGAGTACGCGGCGATCGAGTTGGCCGGAATCTGCTGGCCGCTCTGGGCCTTGGGCGCGAACACGTCGCGCGTCCCGTCGGCGGTCAGGTTGATGAGGTGGCCGAACCCGGCGTCGCCGTTGTAGATGATGCCGCCGACCGGCGAGTAGGGGAACGAGACCGACGACTGCGGGATGTCGACGAAGCAGTAGAACAACTGGCCGTTCGAGATCGCGGTGCCGTTGCCGTTCCAGTTCGAGATGCAGAACGAGTTGGCCGGGATGCCGTTGGCGCCGCCGCAGTTGCTGACGGTGAACGTCGTGTTGGGCACGCCCGAGAACGAGTAGCCCGTCCCGGCCGTGGTGACCTTGGAGGCGTCGATGCCCGGCGGCAGCGTGATCGCGACCGCGCTGAAGGTTGCCGAGCCGCTGCTGCTCGTGTTGGTGATGGCGAAGCCGTAGATGTTCGAGCCCGCCGCGGACGCGAACGGCTGGTTGGCGGCGTAGGCGTTGGCGGCGAACAAGTTCGCGTACGGGACGCCCATGTACGTGCCCAGGTGGGTGTTGGTGTAGGGCGTGTAGCCCGGCAGGAGCTGCAGCGAGGTGGCGTTCGCGGTGTTGCCGACGATCTCGGCCACGATCGTGCCCGAGTGGTTGGAGCCGTTGTCGGTGACCTGCATCTGGCTGGCCACGTACTGGCCGCCCGAGCCCTTGTTGTTGTGGAGCGGGAAGATCGAGGAGGTGAGCGTGCAGGGGGTGTTGGACGGGCAGACCGACGACGCGCCCGCGGTGACCGTGAGCGGGACGACGAGCTGCGAGCCCGACTTGAGGCCCTTGTTCGCCGGCGCCGTCAAGGTCAGCGTGTAGCCGGCGCCGGTCGAGCCGGTCAGCGCGACGGTCCAGCTCTGGTGGTCGGTGTCCAGGATCGGCGCGCAGCCGCCGGTGCAGGTCAGGGCCGGGAACGGGGCCGAGGTGGTGACGACGATCTTCTGCAGCGAGTCGGTGTTGCCGTCGCCGAAGCGGACGTTGCCGTCGTTGAGGAAGGTGATCGTCGCGTCGGTCTGGGTGCCGCTGCCCGAGGCGGCCTGCAACTGGTTGGAGCCGGTCGGGAAGGTCGGCAGCATGCTGTAGCCCAGCACCTGCCAGGCCTGCGACGCGACCGTCGCCTTGGCGGTGACGTCGTAGATGCTGGTGGTGTAGACGTTGCCGGTGTACGAGGACGCCAGCGGCAGGCCGGTGTTGTTGGGCAGGCCCCACTGGTCGTTGCTCGAGGTGAGCGCGCCGCTCGCCGGCGTCTGGTCGGTGAACTGCTTGACCACGTTGCCCTGCGGGTCGGCGATGGTGACCCGATAGGTATGCGCGTTGTTGAGCCCGGTCGCGCCGTTGTAGACGTTGACGTAGGTCAGGTTCGAGTCGGCCCAAGCCGTGCCGTTGCCGTTGTAGGCCACCCGCGGCACGGTCTCGCTGCCGATCGTGCTGAACGGCGCGCCGGTGCCGTCGTAGAACTGCACCACCGCGGCGGCCGCGCCGCCGGTCGGGCTGAGCACGGTGAAGTTGCGCTGGCCGACCCGCTGGTGCGTCGTCTGGTCGTAGAGCGAGGCGCTGTACGCGCCGGGCTGCAGTGCCGCCGGCGTGCCGATCGCCGGCACCCACGAAGCGGTGTAGGTGCCCGACGACGAGACGACGCCGGTCACGGTGGGTTTCTCCACCGGGCACAGGCCGTTGGGATACGAGCTCTGCTGGGGCGCGGTGAACACGCAGTAGCCGTTGTCCGACGTGTTCTCGAGCGCGAACACGTAGGCGTCGGTCGGGGTCAGGCCGTTGGCCGAGAGGTAGACGGAGTTGCTGCCGTTCGCGACGACGTTCTGCTGCGGTACGGTCAGCCCGGAGTCGGCGTAGGTGTCGAAGTCGATCTGCGAGCCGACCGCGATGTACGCCACCGCGTCCCAGGTCACGGCCGGGTGCCCGCCGTTGATGGTCGTGTTGAGCGCACCGACCGTGTAGATGCCCTGCTGCGAGAGGGTCAATACGGCCGTGCCGGGGTCGGCGTTGCCGGTGTAGGTGCCGCCCAGCGTCGCCAGCGCGACCGTGCCGTTGGGTGCCTGCACGTAGTCCTGATAGGTCGCGGTCGCCGTCGGCAGGCTCTTGGCGCCGATCGTGAGCTGGCAGTTGAGCGGGAAGATGTCGGTGTTGGCGGGCTGGGTACACGTGCCGGCGTTCTGGACGAGGTTCATGTACGCGCCGTAGGCCGAGCGCGGGCGGCGCGCGCGGCGGTCCTTGGGCACGGGCGGGAAAGGCGGGATCGCGGCCCGCGCTCGGCCTACGGC
>CAXTNU010000309.1:0-5030 GCA_964245595.1 uncultured bacterium
TGGTCGCCAAGAACGGCGGCGACCCGGCCAAGTTCCTCGCCGCCTTCAAGTCATTCTCGGTCGCCACCGCGGTGGCGCGGGCCAAGAAGACGGTCGCCGATTACCAGATCGATTCGGTGCCGACGCTGGTCGTGCAGGGCCCGCCCGGCACCGGCAAGACGTTCACCGGCGCCCACGTCATCGCGGACTTGCTCGCCCAGGGCAAGCGCGTCGGCGTCACGTCGACCGGCCACCATGCGATCCACAACCTGCTCCACGCGGTCGAGGCCGTGGCCGCCGAGCGCGGCCGCGCGTTCCGCGGGGTGAAGAAGTGCACCACGCCCGATTCGCGCTACGCCTCGAAGCTCGCCGTACCGTTCGTCGAGTGCCGAGCCGAGAACGAGCCGTTCGGGGAGTTCGACCTGGTCGCCGGGACGGCGTGGCTGTTCACCCGCAACGACTTGGCCCCGCTCGACGTGCTGGTGATCGACGAGGCCGGCCAGGTCGCGCTCGCCGACGCGCTGGCGATGGCGACCAGCGCCGCCTCGGTGGTGCTGCTGGGCGACCCGCTGCAGCTCGCTCAGGTCTCGCTGGCCGAGCACCCCGAGGGCGCCGGCGCGTCCGTCCTCGACCACCTGCTCGCCGCGGCCGAGCGCGAGCACGATCCGAGCGAACCCGCCTCGGCGGCGGACGGCACCGTGCCCGAGGACCGGGGGGTCTTCCTCGACCGCAGCTTCCGCATGCACCCCGAGCTGTGCGAGTTCATCTCGGAGATGGTCTACGGCGGGCGGCTCCATGCCGCGTCGTCGTGCGAGCGGCAGCGGATCGACGCGGCCTGGTTCGCCGGAGCCGGCCTGCGCTACGTCCCGGTCGAGCACGCGGGCAACGCCCAGTCCTCGCCCGAGGAGGTCGAAGCGGTGGTCGAGATCGTGGCCGGGCTGGTCGGCGGCACGTTCACCGCCCGCGACGGCGCGGCGCGGCCGCTCGGCTTGGCGGACATCCTGGTCGTCTCGCCCTACAACGCCCAGGTCGCGCTGCTCGAGCGCGCCCTGCGAGCCCGCTTCGGGACGGACGCCCGGGTCGGCACGGTCGACAAGTTCCAGGGCCAGGAGGCCCCGGCGGTGATCTACAGCCTGGCCGCGTCCAGCGCCGAGGACGCCCCGCGCGGCGCCGACTTCCTGCTCGAGGAGAACCGCTTCAACGTCGCGGTCTCGCGCGGCCGGGCGCTGGCCGTGCTGGTCTGCTCGCCGCGCATCCTCGAGACGCGCTGCAGCGCGGTCGGCCAAGTCCGGGCCGTCGCGGCGTTCTGCGCCTTCGCCCGGCACGCCGCCGCTCGGCTCCCGGTGCCCGTCGCCTAGCCTTGGCCGGCTCCCGCGCCGTTGCGAACCAGGCCGGCGCAGCGCGCGCAGCGGCCGCTGACGATCAGGAACGCGTCGACCCCGCTGTAGCGGTGGTCGCGGGCCAGCGTCTGGGCGAGCGCGCCGGCCTCGGGGGCGGGCACGTTGACCACTTCCGCGCAGCCCAGGCAGACCAGGTGGTGGTGCTTGTCGAGCGCGGCCTCGTAGCGGGCGGCTCCGCCGAAGGTGAAGATTTGGACCAGCCCGATGCCGCGCAAGATGTCCAGCGTGCGGTAGATCGTGCCCAGGCTGACCGCCGGGAGCTCGGCCCGGACCCGCTCGTGGATGGCCTCGGCGGTCATGTGCGCGCCGTCTTCGAGCGCGCGCAGAATCGCCGCGCGCTGCTTCGTGAGACGGTAGCGCGTCTGGAGGAGTCCTGCATCGACGCCCTTGGAGTCGGTCACCGTGACGCCCCCGAAGGAGGTCCGTCCTCGCTCACGCTGCGGGTCGGACAAGCATTGCGCGTTTGACGCTGTTCGGGCCCCATGCTACGATCCGGGGGTTCTCCCCTTCCCCCGGAATCCGGTATGTGGAATAAGCTCAAGAGGCCGCTTCAAGCGGTCCTTCTCTTGGCTCTGGTCGGTCTGTGCATCTGGGCCATCGTCCCGGTGCAGCAGAAGATCCACCTCGGCCTCGATCTCCAAGGCGGCGCACGTGTGCTGCTTCAGCTCACGCCGACCAAAGAGGTCCCGAAGATCACTTCGGAGGTCCAGAACCAGGTCGAGCAAGTCATTCAGAACCGCGTCAACGGCCTGGGTGTCGCGGAGCCGGTCATCACCAAGGTGGGCACCGATAAGCTGCTGGTCGAGTTACCGGCGGTCAAGAATGCCGACGCCGCGGTGAACCAGCTCAAAGAGGTGGCCGTGCTCGAGTTCAAGATCGTGCCGCCGCAGGTCAGCGCGCGCGCGCGGGCCGACAAGAAGTACGCCAACGACCCCAACGGCGCGTACAAGGATTCCGGCAAGGTCGTCTACAGCGGCGCCGAGCTCAAGAGCGCGTCGGCCGGCTTCAGCCAGACCGGCAGCGAGCCGCAGGTCGACTTCGTCAACAAGAACGCCAAGAAGTTCGCCGAGCTGACCCGCGACAACATGGGCAAGCTGCTGGGCATCTTCCTCGACAAGAAGTTCGTCTCCGACGCGACGATCGAGGGCATCATCTCCGACCAAGGGATGATCCACGGCCAGTTCACGGAAGAGCAGGTCGCGACGCTCGCCAACGAGCTCAACGCGGGCGCGCTGCCCGTGCCGACCAACGTGATCGAGAAGGACGACATCGGCGCGACGCTGGGCAAGGAAGACTTGCAGAAGTCGCTGATCGCCTCGATCGCCGGCCTGGCGCTGGTGCTGCTGTTCATGGCGTCGTTCTACCGCGTGCCCGGCATCCTGGCCGACCTCGCGCTGATCGTCTACGTGCTGCTGCTGCTCGCGCTGCTCTCGTTCGCGCACGCGGTGCTCACCCTGCCCGGCATCGCGGGCTTCGTGCTCTCGATCGGGATGGCGGTCGACGCCAACGTCCTGATCTTCGAGCGCCTCAAGGAAGAGCTGTGGGCCGGCAAGTCGCTGCGCACCGCGGTGAAGATCGGCTTCAAGCGCGCCTACACCTCGGTCTTCGACTCGCACTTCACGATCATCGTGGGCGCCGGCGTGCTGTACCTGCTGGGCACCGGCACGGTCAAGGGCTTCGCGTACACGCTCTTCTGGGGCACCGCGCTGTCGCTGTTCACCGCGGTCTTCGTGACCCGCTTCCTGGTCGACGTGGTGGTCGAGAACAACCTGGTCACGTCCAAGTCCGCCTACGGCGCGGGCGGCAACGTGAACCCGGCGGAGGTCCGTACCTAGATGTTCTTCCGCCGCCTCAACTGGAACGTCGTCGGCTGGTTCCGCACCGTCTCGGCGATCTCGTATATTTTGATCGGGCTGGGCCTGGCGTTCATGGCCTGGAACTGGGTCCACACCGGCTCGCCGCTGCGCCTGGGGCTGTCCTTCACCGGCGGCACCGACGCCACGATCCGCTACCAGCAGCCGGTCGACAAAGCCAAGATCGTCGCCGCGCTGGCGACCGCCGGCGTCACCGACGCCAAGATCAACACGCTCTCCAAGGGCGGCGAGCCGCTGGGCGAGCGCTGGACGATCGAGACCCAAAAAGACTTCGGCAACGACTCGTCGCCGCTCAAGAACGCGCTCGCCACGGTCGGCCCGGTCGACCCCAGCGTGCACTCGGTCTCGACCGTCGGCCCGTCGCTCTCGCACGAGTACCTGTTCAACGCCCTCAAGGCGCTGGTGATCGCGATCGCGATCCAGTTCCTCTACATCGCGTTCCGCTTCGGCTGGAACCTGATCTTCGGCTGGGTCTGCGTGGTCGCGCTGGTGCGCGACTCGCTGATGATGATCGGCATCTACGCGATCGCCGGAAAGCGGGTGGACGACGCCTTCCTGGCCGCGGTGCTGACCGTGGTCGGCTACTCGGTCATGGACACGATCGTCATCCTGGACCGCATCCGCGAGAACGTGCGGGTGATGGACGGCAAGCCGTTCGACCAGATCGTCAACACCTCGATCCTGCAGACGATGACGCGCTCGGTCAACACGCTGGCGACGGTGGTCATCACGCTGGTCGCGCTGCTCGCCTTCGGCGGCGCCTCGCTGCAGAACTTCGCCTTCGCGCTGCTGGTCGGCATCGTGTCGGGCGGCTACCACTCGATCTTCTACTCCGCTCCGCTGGTCGCGGTGCTGCAGAAGCGCTCGAGCCAGCGGGCGGTGTTCCGCCGCTCGTCGCGCGAGCTGCAGGCGCCGCGTACCGTCGCCCAGGCCCGCTCGCAGGCGGGCGGCACGGCGGCGCTCCGCGACCGCGAAGAGGTCGCCGCGGCCCGCAAGGCGCGCCGCGAGCGCGAGCGCGACGGGGCCTCGAAGCGGACGACCCAGCCGGCGCGCTACAAGCGCACCCGCCAGGAAGAGATCGACTTCGAGAAGTTCGAGAAACGCAACTTCGGCGCGCCGGAGCGCCCGCTGCGGCGGGCGGACGCGGAGATCGACCCGCTCGACGCGCAGGCGCTCGGCCTGCACGAAGAGGCCGCGGAACTGGGCCACGAGGAGATCCGGCTCGACCTGGGCGACGATCCGGTGGTCCACACCGGCGGGTTGCCGGCCGACGAGCCGGCCCCGGTCGTGCCCGAACGCAAGCCCAACCTTTAGGCATGGCGCGGGACCTCCCGCCGCCCACCCCGTCCGAAGCCGCTTTCGAGCGGCTTCTGGCGGGCTTCGGAACGCCCCCCGCGCCCGGCGCCGAGCTGCCGCCGGACGCGCGCGCGTTTCTGGCCGACCTCTACGCCCGCAAGGCCGAGTTCCTCGACCGCGATCCCTACGCCAGCATCGGCGAGGCGGTCGCCTTCAACACCAAGGTGGTCGGGGTCAGCTTCGAGGGCCGCCAGGACGTCGCGGCGGGCTTGCGCGAGGGCGCCGCGCTGCAACTGCGCCGCGATCCCGCCAACGCCTACGACCCAAACGCGATCGGGGTGTTCTTCGGGACGCTCCAGATCGGCTTTCTGCGCAAGCCGATCGCGGCCCGGATCGCGCCCAACATCGACGACGGCGCGCGCTACAGCGCGCACGTGACGGCCGTCACCGGCGGCGGCGGGCGGTTCGCGCGTGACGTAGA
>CAXTNU010000310.1:0-5023 GCA_964245595.1 uncultured bacterium
GTCCCAGGATCGAGCCCGTCGTCTCGGGGTCGAGCGCGCTGGTCGCTTCGTCGCACAGCAGCACGCCGGGCCGGTTCGCCAGCGCTCGCGCGATGCCGACCCGCTGCGCCTGGCCGCCCGAGAGCTGGGCCGGGTAGCGGTCGCGCAGCGCGCTCAAGCCGACGAACTCCAGCAGCGGGTCGACCGCGGCGTCGATCTCGCTCCGCGAGCGGCCGGCCAGCTCGAGCGGCCGCGCGACGTTGTCGCGCACCGTGCGCGACGAGAGCAGCGCGAAGTGCTGGAAGATCATGCCGATCCGGCGCTGGACGGCGCGCAGCGCGGCCGGCCCGAGCGCGGTCAGCTCGACCCCGTCGAGTACGACGCGGCCTGCGCTGGGGCGCTCGAGCAGGTTCAGGCAGCGCAGCAGGGTCGACTTGCCCGCGCCGCTGCGCCCGATGACGCCGAAGACTTCCCCGCGCGCGATGGTGAGGTCCACGCCGCGCAGCGCCTCGACCGCGCCGCCCGGACCGCGGAAGGTCTTGTGCAGACCCGCCAGCTCGATCACACCCGCAGGGGACAGCCGGACGGCGAGCGCGGTTGCAGTGCCGCCGCGCTCGCCCGGTCAGCCCGCGCTAGCGGTTGATGACGTCGATCTCGTCGGCGTTGAAGCCGCCCGCGCTGTTGCGCGAGCCGCGCACCGAAACCCGCATCCCCGGCGCGAGCGTCGTGCCGGTCGGGTTGATGACGGTGCCCTGGTGAAGCGAGACGGCCATGCCGTTGCGGAGCTGGAGGTTGTAGCCGCCGAACGACGACACGACGCCGCTGATCTGGCCGTCGCGCATGCCGCCGCGGCGGTCGCCGTACTGGCCCTGGCCGTTCCAGCTGCCGTTGTTGCCGTAGCCGTTGTTGCCGTGGCGGCGGCCGTAGCCGTCGTTGCCGTACCCGCTGCCGTTACCATAGCCGTTGTTGCCGTTGTTGGCGTAGCCCAAATTGCGGAACAGCTCGCGGCGCTGGTTTTCGTCGAGCACGCCGACGATCTGGCGCCGGACGTCCTGTCCGTTGCCCGAGCGCTCGATCGAGCGGATCTGGGTGCGCTGGTCGGGGCGCAGGTTCAGCGCGCGGACCGCGTCGTTGAACTGGCGGTCGCTGACCTGGGCGTTCGCGTTCTGCGACCAGCCGTAGGGCTGCTGCTGGGCGAACGCGGCGACGGGGGCGGTGAGCACGGCGAATGCGCCGATGATCGAGACGAGCTGACGACTGTGCATGAAGACATCTCCTGACATCCCGACGGAATGCCGTCGGATCACTCGTGCAACGCTACGGTGCGCCGGCCGGTGCTGTGACCAAGCTGTGAATCTGCGCCGCGGGCGCGGCCGGCGCCGGCGCCAGGCGCGGATCGGGCGGCACGTCGCTGAACTCGTAGCCGCTGAAGTCGTTGTCGAGCGCGATCGTCATGCGCCCCAGCCAGAGCGGCGCGTGCACGACCGCGCCCGCGTTCAGCGAGGCCAGCAGCCAGTGGCCTGCGACCGACTGATAGCGCGCGTCGAGCATGAAATCGCTGTTCCCGCCCCACACGACGCGCGTCGGAATCAGGCTCGCGCCGTCGTACCAGACGTCGCGCAGCCACTTGTCGCCGGGGCCGAACGCCGCGTTGCGCTCGAGGTGCAGGTGGCCCAGTGCCGGCGTCGCGTCGGCGGCGTACGCGACGACGTAGCCTTTCACCGCGCGCGCGACGGCGTCGGTATGGGTGGGGCCGGCTTCGTAGTGCAGCGGGTGCACGTTGGTGATCCGCATGTCGCCCGTCCGGTGCGGCCCCTTGCCGGTGGCGATCGTGATCTGCCCGTGGAGCTCGAACTGCGCCAGCGCGTCGAAGGTCGGCGAGGCGGGAAAGGCCGGCCGCAGCTCCTCCTTGCCGGTCTCGTCGCGCACGATCGCGATCCCGTCGTCGGTGCGCACGGTGATCGTCCGCTCGCTCGTGCCCTGGCCGGCGGCTTGCACGATGCCGTGGACGCGGCAAGTCACGTACGGCGGCGCTTTCTGCACGATGGCCGCCGTCGCGTTCGAAACGGCCATGAAGGCTTCGGGAGCGCTCAGCATGCCGGGCGAACGCCCGGCATGGCGGCGGAAGTTCCATCGTCCGCTGCGAACCGCGCCTCGTGGTTTCCTTGCGTTTTCTGGGCACCGGCGGCGCGCGCTGGGTCGTCGCCAAGCAGATCCGCGCCTCGGGCGGGTTCTGGCTGCAGGCCGACGGGACCAACATCCACGTCGATCCCGGGCCGGGTGCGCTGGTCCGCGCGCTGAGCGCGCTGCCGCCCTGCGACCCGGCCACGCTCGACGCGATCGTGCTCTCGCACAAGCATCTCGACCACGCCGGCGACGTGAACGCGGTGATCGAGGCGATGTGCCAGGGCGGCTGGCGCCCGCGCGGCGCGCTCTGCGCCCCGCTCGACGCGCTCGACCCCGCCCAGCAGCCGGTGGTGTTCCCCTACGCGCGCAAGTTCGTGCCGCGCGAGTGGGTCGTCGCGGCGAACGGCGGGCCGTTCACCGTCGGCAGCGTCGAACTGCGCTCGTCGCTGCGCCTGCAGCACCCGGTCGAAGCGTACGGCCTCCACGCCCGCACCGCGAGCGGCCCGACCATCTCCTATCTGCCCTGCACGCGCTACTTCGACGAGATCGTTTCCGATTACGCGCGGCAAAAGCCCGACGTCCTGGTGCTGAACGTGCTGCGCTACCGCGACACGATGGACGTCGACCACCTGACCTTCGACGACGCCCGCACGCTGATCGAAGGCATTCGCCCGGGCGCGGCGATCATGACCCACTTCGGGACGCGCATGCTCGAGCGCGACCCGGCCAAGCTGGCCTACGAGCTCGAGGACGCGACCGGGATCAAGACGTTCGCCGCGTACGACGGCTGGACGTACGATGTCGGTTGAGATCGAGAGCGCCAAGCCGGGCGAGACCGACGTTTTCTGGCAGGCGCACGACCGCGACTGGCGCAGCGAGCTGTGGGCGTTCCGGGTCGTCTGGCACGAGCAGACGCACGACCTGATCGCGCGCGAGGACGGCGCGATCGTGGGCGCGCTGCGGCTGCGGATCGCGGCCTCGCTGGGCCATCTCGAAGCGCTCTACGTGCTGCCCGCGCGGCGCCGGCACGGCGCCGGGCGCGCGCTCGTCGCGCGGGCCGAGGACGTCGCCAACTACTACAACTGCCACAAGATCACCGTGCCGGTCTTCCACGAGCGCGCGGCGCAAAAATTCTTCCTGGCGTGCGGCTACCTGGTCGAGGCGGTGTTGCCCCAGCACACGTTCAAGCTCGACGTCGCGGTGCTGCGCAAGTTCCTGCTCTAGCCGATGGTGTCCGGCCGCACCATTGCGCCGCGGCTTGCGCGGGGCCCGAGCGGCTTGCTACAATCGGGGAGTTTTCGCGGCGGGCGCCGTTGCGATTCTCACGCGTTCTTCCCGAGGTGTGAAGTATGGCTGATCTCGGACCCCCGCCGAACCCCGCCGCGTTCGTCCGGACGGACCAGGCGCCGGTGCAGCAGCAGGAACCGCTGCCCGGACCGGCCACCGACGACTCCGGCCCGCTGGTGCCCTACGGCCCGCCGATCTGGGGCGCCGCCAAGCGCGGCGACCTGGCCGAGATGGAAGCCGTCGCGAACGCCGCCCGGCTGGCGCTGGCCGCCGGCAACCCGAAGTTCGCCGGCGCGGCGCGCGGGGTCGTCCCCGTGCCCGGCGCGGTGACCTTCACCCCGGTGACCGAGCGCAACGAGGGCGCGGTCACCACCGCGCTCGCCGCGCTCGAAACCGCCATCGCGCGCCTCAAGCAGCAGGGCTCCCCGTGACCGCGGTCGGCCCCGAGCGGCCGCCCCCGTTACTCTCCCAACCCGACCCTTCCGCGCCCAGGCCCGTCCCCCCCGTCTGGGAGATCACGCTGGCGTGCGACCTCAAGTGCGCGCACTGCGGCTCGCGGGCCGGCGCCAAGCGCCCGACCGAGCTCTCCACCGCGGAGTGCTTGGAGGTCGTCGCCGACCTCGCGCGGCTGGGCACGCGCGAGGTCACGCTGATCGGCGGCGAGGCGTACCTCCGGCGCGACTTCGCCGAGATCGTCGCCGCCATCACCGCGGCCGGGATGGAGTGCACGCTCCAGAGCGGCGGCCGCAACCTGACCGACGAGCGCATCGCCGCGGCCGTGGGCGCGGGTCTCAAAGCGGCCGGGATCTCGATCGACGGCCTGCGCGCGCTGCACGACGAGCTGCGCGGGGTCGACGGCTCGTTCGACTCCGCGCTGGCCTCGCTGGCCCGGCTGCGGGCCCACGGTGTGACGACCAGCGTCAACACGCAGGTCGGCGGCGCGGTGGTCGACCAGCTCGACGGCGTGCTCGACGTCGTGATCGCCGCCGGGGCGAAGAACTGGCAGCTCCAGCTGACCGTGCCGATGGGCCGCGCGGCCGACCGGCCCGAGCTGATCCTCGAGCCGTACCAGCTGGCCGAGCTGTTTCCCAAGCTGGCGGCGCTGTTCGAGCGCGCCTCGCGGCACGGGGTCCTGCTCCAGATCGGCAACAACCTGGGCTACTTCGGGCCGTACGAGGGCCTGCTGCGCGGCAACGGGCTGGCCTCGGTCCACTACGGCGGCTGCGTCGCCGGCAACGGCGCGATCGGGATCGAGGCGGACGGCAAGGTCAAAGGCTGCCCGTCGCTGCCGACCGATCCGTACACCGGCGGGAACGTGCGCGAGATCGACCTGACCTCGATCTGGTTCGACACCCCCGAGCTGACCTTCGCGCGCGAGAAGCGCACCGTGCCGACCGGCTTCTGCGGCTCGTGCTACTACGCGTCGGTCTGCCGCGGGGGCTGCACCTGGATGGCGCACAGCCTGCTGGGCCAGCCCGGCGACAACCCGTTCTGCCATCATCGCGTGCTGGAGCTGCGCCGCCAGGGCTTGCGCGAAACGATCCGCCACGTCGGCGATGCACCCGGCACCGCCTTCGACCACGGCCTCTTCGCCGTCGACGTCCAAACCCTGGACGGCCGGCCCAGCGAC
>CAXTNU010000311.1:0-5021 GCA_964245595.1 uncultured bacterium
CCCGAAGACCGGCACGCCGGTCGCCAAGGTCACGTCCGCGTCGTCCCCGCCCGGCGTTGCGCCCGGATCGCCCCCGCGCGCCGCAAGGCTGGCGCCGAAGACGCCGTTGGCAGTCTCGAAGCGCAGCACCCGGCGCGTATCGGCGGTATCCATCCGCCAGGCGCGCAGCGCGGCGATGGTCGCGTGGCCGGAGAAACCCATCTCGCGCTCGGGCAGGAAATAGCGCACGCGCAGGTCGGCGCCCGGTGCGCGCGGGCGCAGCACGAACGCCGTGTCCAGCCCAAAATGCTGCGCGAGCGCGAGCATCTCGCCGGCGCTCAAACCGTCCGCGGCGAGGGCCACCGGACACGGGTTGCCGCCGCCCGCGCCCAGCGCGAACACCCGCGCGTGCACGACCTCGATCGCAGCCATACGCCGCCCTTCGCGCCCTAGCGCGCGTTCTCGTCCTCGTGCCGGCCTGCGCCGCCGGCTTGCGGCCGGCGGCACGTTCGTGTAAGGTCGAGGGCGCGGAGGACGCCGGGCCGTCGCGGCGCAGGGGCGCCGAGGAACGTCCGGGCTCCATCGGGCAAGGTGCAGGATAACGTCCTGTCGGGGCAACTCGAAGGAAAGTGCCACAGAAACAAACCGCCGTTCCAGCAATGGGGCGGTAAGGGTGAAATCGTGCGGTAAGAGCGCACGGCGCTCCGCGGTGACGCGGGCGCGGGTAAACCCCACCTGGAGCAAGACCGCTCGATCGCATCACCTCGGTGAACGCCCGCCGGCCCGGCGGAACGAGCTCACGTCGCACCGAGGCCGGCCGTGAGGCCGGCCCCAGAGAGATGACGGCCACCGTCGCGAGACGGCACAGAATCCGGCGTACAGGCGTCCTCCGCGCCCATTCGCCCGATGCCGGCGCCGCAACCGGCGGGGAGGCCCGGTAGTCTCACCGAATGATGGCGACCGTGGCGCACTTCAGCAAAGATCTCACCGTCGAGCAGGCGTTCAAGACGCACGCCGGCGCTCGCCGCGTGTTCGCGCGCTTCCACCTCGGCGGCTGCTCGAACTGCGCGATCAGCGAGACCGAGACGATCGAGCAGGTCAGCGAGGGATACGGCATCCCGCTCAACCTGCTCATGGCCGATCTGGAGAAGCTGTTCGACCAGCCGGCGCTCGAAGTCGGCGACACCGTCCGCCTGCCGGACGAGATCCGGGCCAAGATCCCGCAGCTCGCGACCGTCCCCGAGTTCGGCAAGGTCACCAGCCTGGCCGCCGGCGCCTACACGGTCGAGTTCGGCGAGGTTCGCCTCCAGGGTCTGGCCGAGGACTTCATCAAGGCCGACGGCGCGGTGGTTGCCTGAGGGCAGCTACGAGCCATGGCAACTGCGCTCACGGACGAGCGATACCTCGCACGAGGCGCCGTCGTTCCCGACCAAGCTAAAGGCCGCTCGCCCAGAGCGGCCTTCGCCATATCTTGCCGCCGCTACAGCGCTTTACGGTCGGAAAAGCTCTCGTCGGTGCCGTGCCAGTGGGTGAGCTCCGACTCGCCGGCTTTCCAGCAGAGGTAGACCGGCCGGCCGTCGCGCATCGACGGGAAGTCCAGCAGCCCCAGGTCGATGTTCTTGACCACGCAGCCGTGGGCCTCGATGCGGTTGATCAGGCGCACGATCTCGGCCTTGAGCTCGGTGAAAGCGCGCGAGCGGCGGCGGTCGTGGGTCGTGTCCGGGCGGCCGGCGCGCAACGCGGGGTCCGTCTCCAAGAGCCGGATCGCGAGCTCCCGGCGCTTGGTCCAGAGCTCCCCGAGCAGCGGTTCGAGGACGGGAATGAGGGCGTTCGCTTTCTCAGCCGAAAAGAGCTTCATATCATGCGCCGTCTCGTCATCGTAACGGGGCTCTCGGGAGCGGGCAAGAGCCAGGCGATGAAATCGTTCGAGGATTTCGGCTTCGCCTGCCTCGACAACGCTCCGCCCGTGCTCGCCCACGACTTCGTCACCCTCGCCCAGCAGGCCGGCACCGACGCCGTCGCGCTCGCGCTCGACGTGCGGACGCTGGGGCCGTTCGGCGACCCGCCCGTGGCCCTGGACGCGCTCGCGGCGGCCGGCCTGCACCCCGAGGTGCTCTTCCTCGACGCCGAGGACGACACGCTGGTCCGGCGCTTCAGCGAGACCCGCCGCCGCCACCCCTACGGCGCCGAGGGACGCGGGCTGGAGGAGGCGATCGCCGCCGAGCGGGCGGCGCTGGCCGAGCTGCGCGACCGCGCGAGCGTCGTCTGGGACACCACCCGCCTGACGCTGGGGATGCTCAAGGAGCGCATCGGCACGACCTTCGCCGAGACGGGCGCGCGCCGGCTGGCGGTGGCGGTGGTCGCGTTCGGGTTCAAGTACGGGCTCCCGCTCGACGCCGACCTCGTCTTCGACGTACGCTTCTTGCCCAACCCCAACTACGTCGAAGGCCTGCGCGAGCTGACGGGAGCGGACGCGCCGGTCGCGGCCTACCTCGAAGCCTTGCCGGACACCGAGGCGTTCTTGCAACGACTGTTCCCGCTGCTCGACTTCCTCGTCCCGCGCTACGAGCGGGAGGGCAAGTCGCAGGTCACGATCGCGATCGGCTGCACCGGCGGCCGCCACCGCAGCGTCTACCTGGGCCGGCGGCTGCAGCGCCATCTGGCCCAGGCGACCGGCGTGGTGGCGACCTTCGACGCCCGGGACGTGAGCCGGTGAGCAGCCGCGTGCGGCGCTCGCTGGGCCTGGCGCGCTGGCTCCAGCCGGGGCTGGGCGTCAAGCGCTGGCTGCTGCTGGCCGCGGTCGGCGCGACCCTGTTCGTCAACGGCGTGTCGCGCTACCTGACCGACGAGGGCACCTCGCTGCGGGTCAACGAGCTGGTCGACTCGCTGGTGGTCGAGTTCATGGCGCCCTCGTACCTGTCGTACGTCTTCATCGGGCTGGGCGCGCTGCTGGTGAGCCTGGGCATCTGGCGCTGGCTCAACGCGATCGTCACCGCCGTCGCGCCCAACGGCACGACGCGCGACATGATCGAGGCGGTGCGCTCGCGCCAGCTCGAGCGCGGCTACAAGATCGTCGTGGTCGGCGGCGGCACGGGCCTGTCGACGATGCTGCGCGGGCTCAAGAAGATCACCACCAACTTGACCGCGGTGGTGACGGTGAGCGACGACGGCGGCTCGTCGGGCCGGCTGCAGAAAGAGCTGGGCGTGCTGCCGCCGGGCGACATCCGCAACTGCCTGGTCGCGCTCGCCGACGACGAAGCGCTGGTGACCGAGCTGTTCCGCTACCGCTTCCAAGAAGGCGAAGGGCTCTCCGGGCACTCGTTCGGCAACCTCTTTTTGGCCGCGATGACCGGCATCACCGGCAACTTCGACCAGGCGATCAAAGTCTCGAGCCGGGTGCTCAACGTCAAAGGCCGGGTGCTGCCCTCGACGCTGGCGGTCGCGCGGCTGGCGGCGCGCATGAGCGACGGGCGCATCATCGAAGGCGAGTCCCAGATCACCGCCGCCCGCGGGACGATCGAGGAAGTCTATCTCGACCCGCCCTACGCCGCGCCGCTCGACGAGGTGATCGCCGCGCTGCGCGAGGCCGACGCGATCGTGCTCGGGCCCGGTTCGCTCTACACCTCGATCATGCCCAACCTGCTGGTCGACCGCGTGGCGCGCGAGATCGAGGTCTCCAACGCGGTGAAGATCTACGTCTGCAACGTGATGACCCAGCCCGGCGAGACCGACGGCTACAGCGCGGCGGCGCACGTGCGCGCGCTGATGCGCGGCTCCGACGCCCGCCTGTGCGACGTGGTCGTGGTCAACGACGAGCTGCCGCGCAAGCTGCGCGAGGAGTACGCCGAGGAAGGCCAGTTCCCCGTCGACGTCGACGAGGCGGAACTGGGCGTGCTGGGCCTGCGCGTCGTGCGCGCCAACGTGATCAGCGAGACGCGGACCGTGCGCCACGACCCCGACCGCCTGGCCGCCGTCGTGATCGGCATCGTCGACGAAACGGTCGCCCAGCGCGCTTCCTACGTGCGCCGGCTGCGCGCGCAGAACGCGACCACCGCCGCGCCGACGGCCTGAACCGAGGGAGCCGGGACGCTCGCGCAGCCCGGCTCCGCCGAATCCCAGACCCGTGCGCCCTCCGCCTCAGTCAGGACAGCAGGGAAACGTGCAGTTCTCCGTGTTTCCACAACGCAGGGTCTGGCAGGTGTTACCCCCATAGGTCTGGATGTCGGCGATCGCGTCGCCGCGCGCGGGCTGTTCGCGCAAGTCCAGGTCGTCGAACTTGTACTCGGTCGGCATGTTGCCTCACTCCCGTTCACCTCGCGCGGGCAAGACGCCGGCGCGAAGCCCTTTCGTCACCCGCGAGCGGCACCCCCGGATCGCGGCGAGACCGTTCGCCACCCGCAGGCGACTAATCGGGCAGCAGGCCCAGCAGCGGCAGCCAGCGGCGCTCGCGCGCGGTCGCCGCGTCGACCAGCAGCAGCGCGATGCCGAACGCTCCGTCGAGGAAGTCGGTTCGCCGGTCGCCGCGGCCGTCGCCCAGGTCGAACGCGCGGTAGCCCAGCGGGCGGCGCTCGTCGTACTCGGCCAGGACGCTCTGCGCGAACGCGCGCGCACGCCGCGCGAAGCGCGGCTGTTCCGGCACGACGTGCCAGGTCAGCGCGGCGAGGCCGCCCCGGCCATGGCAGAGCGACGGCATGAACCAGGCCGGGTCGGCGCCGTCGTCGTCGAGCACGCCGTCGAGCGCGGCGACCGCCAGCGCGCGCAGCGCGTCGTCGCCGTCGAGCTCGGCGCGGTCGTACAGCACCGTCGCGATCCCGACGGTGGCATAGCACCACGAGCGCTGGGCCGGCGGCCGGACGGCGGGCCGCCAGGCGGCACCCCAGCGGTGCGCGCCGGCGATCCGGTGCGAGGTGGCGAGCAGCAGGTCGACGTAGCGGCGCGCCAGTCCCCGCTCGCGCGGCAGCGCCGCGTTCAGCGCGGCGAGCATGCCGGCCACGCCGTGCGCGACGCCCAGGTCGAGCGGCGCGCGGTTCGGATCGTCCGCC
>CAXTNU010000312.1:0-4985 GCA_964245595.1 uncultured bacterium
GCCGGGCTGGGGTACGTCAGCCTGACCCCGGCCGCCAACGTCGCCTTCGGCACGACGCCGAGCTTCACGTTCACCTTCCCGGCCGCCGGTCCGGGCATGCTGACGATCGCGGCGCCGACCCCGGCCTACGTCGCGGCCTACGACCCGACCAACCTCGCTGCGGGCTGGCAGCCGATCCTCGGCCCCCAAACCGTGGGCGGAGGCGCCGCCTCGGTGACGTTCAGCGGCGTTCCGAGCGCGACCAGCTTGGCCGCCGGCAAGACGTACGTCTACGCGCTCTTCACCGCCGCGGGCGCGGTCACGATTCCGACCCCGACGCCGAGCCCGGCCCCGGTCGCCACGGCCGCTCCCGGCGCCACGCCGACCCCGGTCGGCTCACATGCGCCGAGCGCAGCCCCGTCGGCCACGCCGACCGCGGTCGCTTCGGCGCAGGCCCTGCCGCTGACCGGCGCCATGCCGGCGCTGGGCAAGGGCTTCGGCGGCGTCACCGCGAGCGGCTCGAACGGGGCGACGATCGTCGCGACCGGCACGCATCTGCTGGCCTCGACCGACGGCCCGGTCCAAACCCAAGCCAGCCTCAGCCTGACCGTCGACGGTAAGACCGGTGCGGCGGTGCGGCGCGGCGTGCGCGGCGGCGCCCCGGCGGCGCAGCTCTCGGTCGACGCGCCGACGGCGCTGCAGCACCGGGTCGTGCGCGACCTGCTGCGCGGCGCGAGCCGCGGCAAAGCCGTCCAGGGCGCCGTCCGCCGGACCCGCTCGCTCCCGAGCTCGGTCGGCGCGACCGCCGGCCTGTGGGCGCAGAACAGCGCGATCGGCTCCAGCTCCGGCGGTCAGTACACGCAGGTTCCGGCCAGGCTGGCGGCCGTCACCGCGCACGCCTACGTCTGGATCGACTCCACCCTGTTCGACACGGGTGAAATCGATACGAACGCGGCCCAGCAGATCGGAACCGACTTCGAGAACGCCTGGGCATCCGACACGCAGCACTTCGGCACCAGCGTCTACGCCGGGCTGCCGGTCGAGTCCGAGCAGGGCTCGTACTGCAACGCCGGCGGCGTGCGCACCGGCGCGGGCAACGCGATCGTCGCCAGCGACGCGCGCACGGTGGTGTTCGTGGTGAACCCGAGCTCGCTTGGCGGCGGGGTCGGCGGCTACTTCGACCCGGCCAACTTCCTGGCCGACGCCGCGCTGCAGTGCAGCGCCATGGCGCGCGCGGCGGGCATCCACTCCAACGAAGCGCCGATGATCTACCTGGGCTGGTTCGAGCAGCGCGACGACCGGGTCTACGAGCTGCAGGAAGATCTCGTCCGCGGCACCGCGCACGAGTTCCAGCACCTGCTCTCCTTCGTGAACCACGCGCTGCGCAACGACGAGCCCAGCGCCGACGAGGACACCTTCATCAACGAAGGGCTCTCGATGCTGGCGCAGGACTTCGCGGTGCCCAACATGTTCTCGGGCGTCGACCACGACAGCCTCGACGCGGTGCGCCACGCGAACCTCTGGCTCGCGTCGCCGCAGAGCTACAGCCTGACCGGCTTCAGCGGCATCGACCCGGGCCAGAGCGCGCCCGCGTACAACTGCTCGGGCTGCTACGGCGGATCGTATCTCTTCCAGCGCTACCTCTACGACCGGCTCGGCGGCGATGCGTACCTGCACCAGGTCGAGGCCGGGACACAAACCGGGCTCGACCACGTCGCGGCGATCGCCGGCGTGTCGGACCAGCAGCTGCTGAGCGACTTCGGCCTCGCGCTGGCCGTGCGCGCCGCGGGCGGGCCCGCGGGCACGGGCGCCTACGCCTTCCCCGGCCTGCCGTTCGGCGCGTCCCTCCCGACGCAGCTCGGCGGAACGATCGCGGTGCCGCTGCTCGGCGTGGCCGACCCGGCCGGCCCGGTCGGCGGCACGTACGCCGGCCCGTACGACGGCGGCTATGCGTTCCTGTCGGTTCCCGGCGCGGGCGCGGCGATCTCCGTCCTGGACACCACCGGCAGCGTCGGCATGACCGCAGACATCGCGCAGCACTAGGCCCGGCGCGAGCACCCGCGCAGCACTTGGCCGGGCAGCACGGGCATCCACGCAACTCAGCCGGCGCTCCAGTCTAGAACCTCTAGCCGGATCGCCGGGCGCATCGCCCCGAGCCGCTCGCGCGCACCGCGATCGGCTTGGGGTTTTCTATATCGTGTTGACTTATCACGATATATCGCATAGTATCGGGACATGATGAAACACCTACTCCGCCACGGCCTCCACGGCCACGGCGAACACCACCACCAACACGATCACCCCGGCGGCCCGCGGGCCTTCATGCGCGGGGGCTTCGGCCGTGGCTGGGGCGGCCGCACGCGCCGCGGCGACATGAAGTTCCTGGTCCTCGAGACGCTGGCCGACGGCCCGCGCCACGGCTACGAGCTGATCGGCGCGATCGAGCAGCGGCGCGGTTTCCGGCCCAGCCCGGGCTCGATCTACCCGACCCTGCAGATGCTCGAGGACGGCGGGTTCGTGACCTCGGCGGAGGTCGACGGCAAGCGCGTCTACACGATCAGCGACAGCGGGCGCGCGCTGCTCGCGAACCGCGCCCTGGACGCCGACGACGACGAAGGCCCCGACGCCCACCACCGCCTCAAGGAGTCCGCGATGAAGCTCGGCGCGGCGGTCATGGGCGCGCGCGGCAGCGACGAGCCGACGCTCGAGCGCATCCGCGCGATCCTCGACCGCGCGCGGCGCGAGGTCTACGCGATCCTCGCCTCCGACGAGGCCTAGCCGGCGTTCAGCCGCGCTCGCAGCGGTTCGGGGATGCGCGCCGGGCGCAGCGTCGTGCGGTCGACCGCGGCGATGACGAGCGTCCCGTCGACCAGGCGCGTCCCATCGGCCCGGTCGACCGGAAAGGCGAACGTCAGCGACGCGCCGCCCAGCTTCGTCAGCTCGGCGCGGCACACGACCTCGTCGTCGAGCCGGGCCGGGGCGCGGTAGTTGCAAGCCAGGTGCGCGCGCGCGAACCACACCCCGTGCTCGCTCGCGAGCGCGTCGTACGTGAAACCGAGCGCGCGAAAGAACTCCGCCTCGGCCGCCTCCATGAAGCGCAGGTAGCGACCGAAGTACACCACACCCATCAAGTCCAAATCGCTCCAACGCACGCGCTCGCGCACCGTGGGTCCGGCGGTCAGCACACGCCACTATAGACTTTACAGCTCAACATGACACAATTGTAATTACATCATTCAATTTCACGGGATCACCATTCAGCAATTCCATATCATTTCAGGCGAGTTACAAGCGTTACATCAGTCGCCACGCAAGGTGCCTTGTGCAGCATTGAGTAACCCGTCCCCAAAATCAAAGAATCCGCGGTAACTTTTCCCACCATCTATGTACAATCTCCACTCTTGGGCACGACGTATACCCGTTAAAATTTCCGCAAGTGTTGTTCTTTGCTTAACCTTGTCTTCGCCAGTGAATAGAGGCAAAGCGTCTCGTATAAGCCCTCCTAGCTCATAGAGTAATTGCTGGCCATCATCGATACGCAGAGGGCTGCTCGCCTTCTCGGCTTGCCACAACGTCTCCAGCGTTAGCAGTTCATCACGCAGGCGTGACATGGCCGATGCTTGAGCGTCGCTCGAAACGCTCGTAGGGTTAAAGGAGGGCGGCACACCATTTACATCGCTACTTCCAAGCAAATCGCGCACAGTCTTTACTAGATGAGCACTCAACAGTTCGCGAAACTCGCCCAAATCGTTATACCGCTGATGTAACGCTCGGTCATCAATGGACTTTTTCCAACTTTGCAGCCGGTCAAATTGATCCCGATCAAGGTTGTCTGGCACGACAGGCATCCCAGAAAAATACAACAGACACGGAATGCCAATGCGATGTGCTAACTCGATTTCTTCCACAGCGCCTGATGCAGACTCACCAGTTGGCGTCCCAATTCGTGTCCAAAATATCCCAACGACAACATCGGCTGTTTCAACCAGCTGCTTATTTAAAGCCGCTTGTGGTCGCATACCGACCTGGGGAACTGAGTCTACTTCCCATCGAACGGGCAGCAACATCGCGCTTGTTTCGCTTGAGTGCAGGGAATTATAGCTTGCAATAACGTCGGCAACGATCTTTCGTTCTGCGGCTACATCTCCGGGGGACGCGACAAGGACTTTAAAAACAGTTGCTTGGTACGGCATCGTATCCTTAGATCTCGAACGCCCAAGCCACTTCGTCGGCGGTCGGACCGTTCTGCTGCTGCGGGTTCTGCGCGGCGTACGCGGCGATCGCGCCTTGCGCGTAGCGCGCGACGGGATCGGCTTCGAGGTTGACCCGGTCGCCCGCGCGCTTGACGCCGAGCGTGGTGCGGCGGGCGGTCTCGGGGATGAGTGCGATGGTGAAGCGGTCGGGTGCGGCGGAGGCGACGGTCAGGCTGACCCCGTCGACCGCGACGTAGCCCTTCTCGACGATGAGCGGCGCCAGCGCGGGCGGCAGCGCAAGGTGCAGCCGGAAGCCCTGGCCCTCGGGCTCCTTGGCCAGGATCTCGGCGTTCGCGTCGACGTGACCGTAGACCAGATGGCCGCCCAGCCGGTCGCCCAGGCGCAGGCTCAGCTCGAGGTTGAGCCCGTCGCCCGCGCGCAGCGTGTCGAAGCCGGTGCGGTGGACGGTCTCGGGCACGACGTCGAAGCGCATGGTGCGCTCGTTGAAGCCGACCACGGTCAGGCAGACGCCGTTGACCGCGACCGAGTCGCCCAGCGCGACGCCGTCGGCGATCGCCCCGGGCGCCTCGACGGTCAGCGTCACGCCGCGGCGGGCGTCGCCGGCGAGCGCCGCGACGCGGCCGTCGTGCACGATCAGGCCGGAGAACATACGGTCAGGTCCGCCGAGAGGAGTACATCGTCGCCCAGCCGTTCGATGCGGTCGAAGCGCCATCCGTTCGCCGGGGCGAGGTCGGCCCCGGCCAGCACCGGCACCGCGTCCGCCGCGCGCAGGAAGCGCGGCGGACGCGGTGC
>CAXTNU010000313.1:0-4900 GCA_964245595.1 uncultured bacterium
CGCGGGGGGCGATCGACGGCCGGCTCGCGGCGCTCGAGAAGGTCGCCCGGGCGGAAGTCCCGCGGGTCGGGTTCGTGCGCTACAACGCCTTCAGCGACGTCGGCTCGGACCAGTCCTACGCGCTGGCCCTGCTCAACCGCGACGGCGACGGGGTGGTCCTGAGCAGCATCTACTCGCGCGAGGAGACCCGCACGTACGGCCAGGCAGTGACCGGCTTCAAGCCGGCCCGCGACCCCTCCGAGGAAGAACTGGCCGCGATCGCGGCCGCCCGGGCGGCCGCGTCGTGAACGGGGCGGCGAAGAAGACGTTCCTGGTCAAGATCATCCCGCCCGGCGGCGCGAGCGTGGTCCGGCTCGCCTTTTCCCGCCGGCACCTGGCGGTGCTGGCGGCCTGCGCGGTGCTGGCGCTGCTCGGGGCGGCCGGGCTGCACACTTACCAGCTGCGGCTGGCCGAGGCCGACGTGCGGGCGCTCCAGGCGGTCACCGCCGCGCAGCAGGCGCGGCTGCACCAGATCGACGGGCAGGCCGACGCGCTGGCCGGTCAGCTCAAGGCGGTCCAGAAAGAGAACGCCGAGATCCGGCGCCTGCTCGGCGCCGACCGCGGCCGCAAGCAGCACGCCCTGGCGGCGCCGCCCCGGACCGTGCCGCGCGAGCGCGACTTCGCCGCGCTGCAGGCGCGCCTGCACCGGCTGGCCCGGGCGTCGGCGGCCACGCGCGACGATGCCAATCGTCTCCAGCGGGTCGTCCTGCGGGTGCTCCGCCTGCGCCGGCTGGCCTCGGCGGCACGCGAGCGCGCGCTCGCCGCGATCCCGTCGCTCAACCCGGTCGGCGGCTCGATCGCGGCCGGCTTCGGCTACCGCACCGATCCCTGGCCCGAGTTCCACAAGGGGGTCGACTTGGCGGCCGGCTACGGCGCCCAGGTGCGGGCCTCGGCGGCCGGCACCGTCGCCAGCGCCGGCTGGGACGCGGGCGGCTTCGGCAACAAGGTCGACATCGACCACGGGAACGGGTACCACACCTGGTACGCGCACCTGTCGCGCATCGCGGTCAGCGCCGGCCAGCGCGTGATCAAGGGCCAGCCGATCGCGTTCGTCGGCTCGACCGGCGAGTCGACCGGGCCGCACCTGCACTACCAGCTCATGTACGAGGGTAACCCGATCGATCCGCAGCCGTTCCTGTCCGGCGTGCCCGCCAAGGCGCTCGCGACACTTCCCGCCGACGGCGGCGTATAGGGAGCCTGTGATGTGCTCGCTGTGGGAAGTCGTCTTCTGGATCTTCCGGATCTATCTGCTGCTGATGCTGGTCTACGCGGTCGTATCGTGGATTCCGAGCATCCGCGGGCGCTGGACGGAGTACGTCGCGATGCTGGTGGAGCCGGTGCTCGCGCCGGTGCGGCGCGTCATCCCGCCGCTGGGCGGGCTGGACCTGTCGTTCATCGTCGTGATCCTGGTGCTGCAGCTCGTGGTCGGCAACATCATCCAGCCGCAGATCTACAGCTCGTGTTACGTGGGCTACTGACCCCGTGATCCAACGCGAATCCGCGGTCGCCACGCGCGGCCCCGCGCACGTGCGCAACTTCTGCATCATCGCGCACATCGACCACGGCAAGACCACGCTCTCGGACCGGCTCTTGGAGTTCACCCAGACCGTCGGGCACCGCATGATGGAAGAGCAGCTGCTCGACGCGATGGACCTCGAGCGCGAGCGCGGCATCACGATCAAGATGCACCCCGTCACGCTGACCTACACCGCGCGCGACGGCCAGACGTACGAGCTCAACTTCATCGACACCCCGGGCCACGTCGACTTCAGCTCGGAGGTCTCGCGCTCGCTGCAGGCCTGCGAGGGCGCGCTGCTGGTGATCGACGCGGCGCAGGGCATCGAGGCCCAGACGCTGGCCAACTACCACCTCGCGCTGGCCCAGAACCTGACCATCATCCCGGTCATCAACAAGATCGATCTGCCCGCGGCGGACGTCGAGCGGGTCCGGCACGAGATCGAGGAACTGCTGGTGATCGAGGGCTCCGACGCGATCCCCGCCTCCGCGAAAGAGGGGATCGGGATCGAGGAGATCCTCGAGGCGATCGTGACCCGCGTTCCGCCGCCCCGGCCCGTCACCGAAAAACTGCGTGGCCTGGTGTTCGACGCGCAGTTCGACCCCTATCGCGGGGTGGTCGCGTACGTGCGCGTCAAGGACGGCGAGCTGCGGGCCGGCTCGCGCTTCATGTCGATGGCCCACCGGCGCGTGTACGAGGCGACCGAGGTCGGCGTGTTCAAGCCCGAGATGCGCAAGACCGCGTCGCTCGCGGCCGGCAACGTGGGCTACGTGATCGCGAACATCAAGTCGCTGGGCGACATGGACGTCGGCGACACGATCACCCTGGCCGACGATCCGGCGACCGAAGCGCTGCCCGGCTACAAGCCGATCGTGCCGATGGTGTACTGCGGCCTCTACCCCAACGAAGGGGTCGAGGTCTCGGAGCTGCGCGACGCGCTCGAGAAGCTCGCCCTCAACGACTCGGCGCTGCACTTCGAGCCCGAGTCGTCGATCGCGCTGGGCTTCGGCTTCCGCTGCGGTTTTCTGGGCCTGCTGCACATGGAGATCGTGCAGGAGCGGCTCGAGCGCAACTACAGCCTCGACCTGATCGCGACTTCACCGTCGGTGGTGTTCCGGGTGACGCTGACCGACGGCAACGTCGAGAACATCGACAACCCGGCCAAGCTGCCGCAGCGCGACAAGATCGCGCTGATGGAAGAGCCGTACGTCAAGGCGACGGTGATCACGCCGCCCGACTACGTCGGCGCGATCATGGAGCTGACCCAGAACCGGCGCGGCACGCTGGCCAACATGGAGTACCTGCTCGACGGGCGTGTCATCCTGACCTACGAGATGCCGCTGATCGAAGTGATCATCGACTATTTCGACCGCCTCAAGAGCAGCACGAAGGGCTACGCCTCGCTCGACTACGAGGTGATCGGCTACCGCGAGGGCGACCTGGTCAAGCTCGAGATCATGCTCAACGCCGAGCCGATCGACGCCCTGTCGTTCATCGTGTCGCGCGACAAGGCGGCCAGCCGCGGCCGCGCGCTGACCGAGAAGCTCAAGGACCTGATCCCGCGCCAGATGTTCGACGTCCCGATCCAAGCCGTGATCGGCGGCAAGGTCGTGGCCCGCGAGACGGTCGGCGCGATGCGCAAGAACGTGCTGGCGAAGTGCTACGGCGGCGACATCACCCGCAAGCGCAAGCTGCTCGAGAAGCAGAAGGTCGGCAAGGAGCGCATGAAGCGCGTCGGCCGGGTGGACTTGCCGCAGGAAGCGTTCATGGCGGTGCTGCGGCTCGACGAGACCTAGCTCGGGTGAGAGTGTACGTCGCGACCACGAACGCCGGCAAGCTGCGCGAGATGCGCGAGCTGTTCGCGGACTCGCCGTTCGAGGTCGACACCTTCGCCGGCTACGAGGACCCGCTCGAGGGCGACAGCTCGTACGCCGACAACGCCGCGCTCAAGGCGCGCGCGCTGCACGCGCAGCTCCGGAGGGCGGGCCGGCCGGGGAACGTGCTGGCCGACGATTCGGGTCTCGAGGTGTACGCGCTCGACCGCCGGCCCGGCGTGCTGACCGCGTTCTACGGCGGCTCGACACTGCCGTGGAGCGAGCGCCGCCGCGCCCTGCTGGCCGAACTGGCCGCGGTGCGGAGCCGGGACCGCCGCGCGCGCTTCGTCTGCGCGCTGCACTTCATCGACGAGGACGGGCGCGAGTTCGCCGCGCTGGGGACCGTCGACGGCGAGATCGCGCCCGAGGAGCGCGGCGCGCTGGGGTTCTCGTTCGATTCGATCTTCCGCTACCCGCCCTACGACAAGACGTTCGCCGAGCTGACGAACGCGGAGAAGAACGCGGTCAGCCACCGCGCGATCGCGGCCGCCGCGCTGGTCACCGCGGTTACGCGGGCCGGCGCGGGGGGCTGAGTGCGGCGCCGCCGCGCGCGGCGGCGAAAAGGGCGGAATGGAATCGGCCCGGTCTGTGGGACCGGGCCGATTCGTTCAGGTGGTGCACCGCGAAGGACTCGAACCTTCAACCAATTGATTAAGAGTCAACTGCTCTACCATTGAGCTAGCGGTGCAACGAAGGTCAGGATAGCGATTCCGGCGCGGCTCGTCAAGCCGGCCATGAGGGAGACTGTGCGTCCGGAGGGGATCGAACCCTCGACCAACCGGTTAAAAGCCGGATGCTCTACCGCTGAGCTACAGACGCGCGGCGAACCCGTTCGACGTTCCGGCCCGCCTCTCCGGTGCCGGAACGATGAACGGCCCCGAGCGTCTCGGGGCCGTTCGCCGATCTGGGGTGACTGACCGGAATTGAACCGGCGACCTCCGGAATCACAACCCGGCGCTCTAACCAACTGAGCTACAATCACCACGGGGACGACTCCGCTAGTCCTCTGGTCGTCCGGTTTTTTCCTGCGGCTGGGCTGGCGCGCCCGGAGGGAATCGAACCCCCATCGTTCCGCTTAGAAGGCGGATGCCTTATCCGTTAGACCACGGGCGCCCACGGTGTTCGGGTGAACACGTCGGGACGACAGGATTTGAACCTGCGACTTCTTGCTCCCAAAGCAAGCGCTCTACCAAGCTGAGCTACGTCCCGTGACGCCCGTATCGTACCATTGCCGTCAAAACCGGCTCGATGCCGGACCGCCTCTTGCAAGGGCTCGGAGAGCGAGCGCACAATTCGCTGCTGCGTCATGATCCTCACGCTCGCGGCGACCAAGCGCGACGACGGCACCGGCGAGGCGAACGCGCCGGCCGTATTTTGCCTACCCTACGCGGGCGGCGCGGCGTCGATCTTCGCCGCCTGGCAGCGCGCGCTCGGCGCTGCCGCGACGGTCTACGCGCTCGAGCTGCCCGGG
>CAXTNU010000314.1:0-4892 GCA_964245595.1 uncultured bacterium
GCCTGCGCCGGACGGTCGACCGCGGCCGGGCCGCCCATCGAGCCGCCGGCGGAGCCTTCTGCGCCACCTGTGCCGCGGCGATCGACGCCGGGAGCGCGCTCTGCCGGCCCTGCCGCGACGAGGCCGAGCGGAGCCGCCGCTTCGCCTGCGAGCGGCTGCTGTTCGAAGCGCCCTGGCTGGGCCCCGAGGACGTGCTGGCCGCAGTCGAGGGCCTGAGCGCGGACGACTACGATGCGATCCGGCGGCGCCTGCTGCGGAGCTGGTGGGACGAGCTGCGCCGGGCCCACAAGCTGTTCGGGCTGCGCCAGCCGCTGGACCGCCCCCGCCTGCGCAAGCTGGCCAGCTCGTTCGTCCTGCTCGAAACCCGGATCGATCCCAACCGCCTGGAACTGGACTCCCCGCTGCGCAAGAACGCGCTGGGCGAGCTGTTCGACTTCGTCCGCACGATCGAGAGCGCAGCCGGCTGACGGGAGGATCGCGGTAGGGCACGGCGCCGGGGCTGCGCGCCCGGCGTGTGGGGGCACGCGCGCTGCCGCGCGCCCGACGCGGTGGGCATGATTGAGGTGTATTTCGTGCCTTCGGCGAAGACGTAGGCCAAGAATGCAAGACTATACCGGCGAGCAGATCGAGGTTCTCAAAGGCCTCGAGGCGGTTCGCAAGCGCCCGGGCATGTACATCGGCAACACGTCCGATCGCGGCCTCCACCAGCTCGTCTACGAAGCCGTCGACAACGCCGTGGACGAAGCGCTGGCCGGCTACGCCAAGAACATTTCGGTCGTCATCTACAAGGACGGCTCGGTCTCGGTCGAGGACGACGGGCGCGGCATCCCGGTCGACATCCACGCCGAGGAGGGGCTGCCCGCGGTCGAGGTCGTGATGACGATCCTGCACGCCGGCGGCAAGTTCGGCAAGGGCGGCTACAAGGTCTCGGGCGGCCTGCACGGGGTCGGCATCTCGGTCGTCAACGCGCTCTCGGAGAAGATGATCACGCGCGTCAAGCGCGACGGCTGGCTCTACGAGATCGCCTTCGAGCGCGGCATCACCGCGAACAAGCTCAAGCGGCTGAGCCGGGCCGAGGGCGCGGGCACCAGGCAGTGGTTCAAGCCCGACGCGACCGTGTTCGAGACGCTCGACTTCTCGTGGAAGACGCTCGAGAACCGGCTGCGCGAGCTGGCCTTTCTCAACCGCGGGCTGGCGATCGTGCTGCGCGACGAGCGGCCCGAGGACGGGCCCAAGGAGTGCACGTACGCGTTCGAGGGCGGGATCGTCTCGTTCGTCGAGTGGCTCAACGAGAACAAGGAAGGGCTGACCCCGGTCATCTCGACCAACGGCGAGCGCGAAGCCGTCGTGGTCGAGTGCGCGCTGCAGTGGACCGACGGCTACAACGAAGTCGTCTACGCCTACGCCAACAACATCAACACGATCGAAGGCGGCATGCACCTGACCGGCTTCCGCACCGCGGTTTCCGGCAAGGTCAACGAGTACGCCCGCAAGCGCGGCCAGCTCAAAGAAGCCGACCCCAACCTCTCGACCGACGACTGCATGGAAGGGCTCACCGCGATCGTCTCGGTGAAGCTGGAGAACCCGCAGTTCGAGGGCCAGACCAAGACCAAGCTGGGCAACGCCAAGATCCGCCCGATCGTCAACGCGCTGGTCACCGAGCGGCTCGAGTTCTTCCTCGAGGAGAATCCCAAGATCGCGCGCGCGATCGTCGAGAAGTGCATGCAGGCGCAGCGCGCGCGCGAGGCGGCCAAGAAAGCGCGCGACCTGACCCGGCGCAAGAACGTGCTCGAGGGCAGCGGGCTGCCCGGCAAGCTGGTCGACTGCAAGACGCAGGACCCCGCGCTGTCCGAGGTCTTCCTGGTCGAGGGCGACTCGGCCGGCGGCACCGCCAAGGGCGGGCGCGATCCGAACACGCAAGCCATCCTCCCGCTGCGCGGCAAGATCCTCAACGTCGAGAAGGCGCGCCTGGACAAGATGCTGGGCAACGAAGAGATCCGCACGATGATCACGGCGCTGGGCACGGGTTTCGGCGAAGAGTTCAACCCCGGCAAGCTGCGCTACCACAAGATCATCATCATGACCGATGCCGACGTCGACGGGGCGCACATCCGCACCCTGCTGCTGACGTTCTTCTTCCGGCAGATGCGCCCGCTGATCGAGCAGGGCTACGTCTACATCGCCCAGCCGCCGCTCTACGGCGTGCGCAAGGGCAAGAAGCAGTGGTGGGCCTTCAACGAGGCGGAGCTGAGCGCGATCTACGACGGCGCCGACCCCAAAGAGTTCACCCTCCAGCAGTTCAAGGGCTTGGGCGAGATGGACGCCGAGCAGCTCGCGGTGACGACGATGGAGCCGTCGAGCCGCCGGCTCAAGCAAGTCACGCTCGAGGAAGCGGCGGAAGGCGAGCTCGGCGAGGCCGACCGGATGTTCACCAAGCTGATGGGCGAGAAGGTCGAACCGCGCAAGCTCTTCATCCAAGAATTCGCCCGGACCGTCCGCAACCTGGATCTCTGAGCCCCAGATGAACTCCAGCCGGCTCGGCTAACGTTTGCCCGGCTGTGGCAGAGGGGACGACTGGGACGGTGAAGCGCCTGCGAGCGTCGCGACGGACGGTGCTGATCTGCGCCGCCGTCGTGGCGCTCCTGGCCGTGCTCTTCCTGGCGCGCAACCCGCTCCTCACCGGCACGCTGGGGACGGTCCTCTCGCGCGCGACCGGCTACGACGTGCGGATCGGCTCGTCGCAGATCGGGACCTCGCACGCGGTGCTGTTCGACGTTCACGTCGTCAAGAACGGCGACCCGGTACTCGACGCGCAGCGGGTCGACGTCGACTACGCGCTGCGCGACGTCTTCCCCGGCGGGGCGCACCGCTTCGGCTTCGCGGCCATCGCGATCCAGTCGCCGGTGCTGACCATCACCCGCCACGCCGACGGCACGCTGACCTTCAACCGCGCCGGCGGCACGCCGGGCGGCGCACCGGCGCCGACCCGCAAAGCCGCCGAGCCGTACTACTTCACCGTGCGGGTGCGCAACGGCGCGATCCGGCTGGTCGACCGGGCGCCGCTGCAAGCCGATCTGGCGTACCAGCAGGTCGAGAACGTCTCGCTCGACGCCTCGGTCAAGTCCGACGCGCGCACCACGCTCGAGCTCGCCGGCGAGCTGCTCGCGCGGCGCAGCCAGAGCGCGCCGGTCGAGCGTTTTCCGCTGACGGTCCGCTCGGCGATCGACACCCAGCGCGGCCTGGCGCTCAACACCGTGCGCGCGCGCGAGCTGCCGCTGCGCGGCGCGCTGGGCTTCCTGATCCACTCCAAGGCGGTGCGCTTCGACGACGGGGTGATCGACGACGTCGCGGTGCTGGCCTACGGCATCGGCAAGCCGGGCCTGCCGTTCGCCTACCGGCTGGGCGGCGGGCTGACCCTGCGCGGCGGGCGGCTCGCGATCGCGGCCCTGCGGCGCCCGCTGCGCGACCTGAGCGGCAAGCTGACGATCACCGACGACGCGCTGGCGACGACCGCCCTGAGCGGCACGGTCGGCGGCCTGCCGGTCTCCGGCCGGGGCGCGCTCTACAGCCTGTTCGACGGGCCGGCGTTCTGGCTGGGCCTGCACGGCGACGGCGATCTGACCGCGCTGCGCGGCCTGTTCGGGTTCTCCTCGCACCTGGCGCTGCGCGGGCCGGTCCACGTCGAGACGCTGCTCAGCTCGAAGCTGGCCCAGCCGCTGATCCGCAACGTCTTCGCCGCGCCGAGCATCGCGTACGACCGCTTTCCGATCGCCGCGCTGGACGGCGTGGCCGACGTCTTCGACGGCGACGTCTTCGTGCAGGGCGGGCGCGCGCGCTACGGCGCGGCCGACGTCGCGGTGGGCGGGCGGATCCTGTTCAACGCGAGCGGGACCGACGTCAACCTGGCGGTGAACGCGCGCGGGCCGGGCGCGACGCTGCCCTACACCGACGCGATCGCGCCCGGCTCCGCGATCGACCTGACCGTGCTGCTGGCCGAGCCGCCCCACGCGCGCGAGTTCACCGCCCGCGGCACGCTGCTGGCCGACGGCCCGACCGCCGGGGCGGGGACGTTCGCGGTCGATCAGCGCGGGGTCGGCGCGTTCGGCCCGTTCGACTTCGGCCGGCCCGACGGTTCGGCGCTGGCCGGCGGTTTCGAGCTGGAGCGGCCGGTCTCGCAGAGCGCCGGCTGGGTGCACCTGCGCAACTTCCGGCTGGCCGGCGTGCGCCGGCTGGCGAACTTGCCCGGAATGGTCGTGCCCGGGCTGCCGCCGGTCGCGGGGGTGCTCGACGGCGACCTGGCCGGCGGCGGGACGCCCGACCGGTTCGGGCTGAGCGGACGCCTGAGCGGGCGCGAGTTGCGCTACCAGAACTACGCGCTGGGCCAGGGCAGCGTGCGGCTGGGCGGGACGTTCGCCGACGTGCGGCTGTCCGACATCGTGCTGGCCGGCCCGCTGGGGCGCTTCGGCGGCGACGGCGCGTACGCCGACGAGCTGTTCGCGCTGCAAGGCCGCTACGACGGCACGCTCGCGGCGCTGCGCCCGCTCACCGGCGACCAGCAGGCCAGCGGCGGAGTGCACGGGGCGGTGCGGGTCACCCTGGGTCCGCACCGGATCGTGGTCCAGAGCGACGGCGCGGCGCTCGACGGCGCCCAGGTGCGCGGGGTGGCGGTGGACGGGCTGGCCGGGACGATCGCGATCGAGGGCAAGAACCTGCGCGTGGTGGCGGCCGCCGGCTCGCTGGGCGGTGGACGGGTGGTGGCCCAGGATGCGGGCGGCCCGTTCCTGGTCTCGGCGCCGAGCCTGCCGGCGGCCGCGCTGCGCGGGGCCGGCTTGCCGCTGGGGGCCGGGGCGCTGGCCGTGTTCGCGCTGTCGGCGGGCGACCTGCAAACGCCC
>CAXTNU010000315.1:0-4845 GCA_964245595.1 uncultured bacterium
TGCAGCGGATCGGCGTGATAGCCCGCCCCGGCGCCGTCCGCGCGGCGGCGGAACGGCGACCAGCCGAGGCGAGCGGCGAAGCGCACCAGCACGACGACCAGGAACACCAGCACCGCGATCAGGATCGCATAGCCGATCAGCGAGGTGACCGTGTCGTTGCCGAACACGTGCTCGAGCGAACCGAGGAACGCGCGCCACAGCGCGCGCAGCGGCCGCCACAGGAAGTCCCACCAATTCTGGTCGCTCGGCCCGGGCGCCGCGCTGCGGTAGCGCGGATCGGCCAGCACCGCGCGCGCGACGGCGCGCGGGTCGCCGTGCGGCCAGACCGCGTTCATGCCGGCTGCGGCGCGTCGAGGGCGGCTTCGAGATCGAAGCCTTCCTGGCGCACGCGGTAGTCGACCGACGCCACGGCCAGCACCGCGTTAAAGAACACGAACGCGGTCGCGTACTCGACGAAGGTGGACACGGCGGACACCCAGGCCCAGCCAGGGACCTTCACGACGAGTCCGGTCGCACTTTCGATCACGACGAACGGTCCGAGGTACGCAAGCGTGACCGCGAGCCCGAGCAGCCACGTACGCCAAAATCCTTCCCGGAAGGCGCGGCGCCAGGCAACCCTCACGGCCGCGGCGGCCCCTACCCGCTCCAGCACCGCGACGGTGTACGCCAGCTCCATGGTGAAGAAGACGGGAACGGCGGCCAGGCCGACCGGGACGGCAACGATCGCGCCTCCGACCGGACCGGACGCAGCCAGCGCGAAAGCGACCGCGGCGGCCGCGATGGCGAACGTCACGGAGAACACGACCGCGGTCAGCAGCCCGACGCGGATCAGCGGCCAGAAGCGCGCGGAGACGGCACCCACGACGGCTCGCAAGCCGGGGTCGTCGCGATTACCCGCGATGACGATCGCGATTCCCGCACTGGCGTAAAATGCCGCGAGCGCGCCGCCGAACGTCGCCAAGGCGCGCAGAACGTGCGCGCCGGAATTCGTTCCGCCGTACGCTTCGAGCAGCTCCGCGAGCGAGAGCGGCAGCGCGACCGCCAGCCCGAGCCGCAACACCGCTCTCCGGCGCCGCACCACCAGCGTCACCGCGCGGTCGAAGAGCTCGCCGATGGACAGCGGGCGCGTGACGATCATGCCGGCACCTCCGTCAGCGCCGCCAGGTCGAGGCCTTCGCGGCGCACGCGCACGTCGGTGGCATAGACCACCACGAACGCGCCGAGCAGCCCTTGCACGAGCACGCCCGCGACCGCGCTGGCGGCGGCGGCGAGCAGCGGCTGGTGCGTCACCGCGCCGAGCAGCAGGCCGATCGTGCCGGCCGGAATCGTGGCGCCGTAGACGAGCGCGACGTAGATCAGCCCGGCGACCAGCGTGCGCCAGCGCGTGCCGCGCCCGAAGGCGCGCCGCAAGCCGCTCGCCACGGCCGCGACGGGGCTCGGGCCTTCGGTCACCACCGCGACCGAGGCCAGCTCGTAGGCCATCAGCAGCCAGGCCGTGACGGCCGCGGCGAACGCGATGAACGCCAGGCCCAAAACGATGCCGGCGACGACGGCGACGACTTGCAGCTTGGCCAAGCTCAGCGCCACGACGGCCGCGATGATCGCCACGTAGACCAGCCCGACCGGGATCAGCGCGACGAGCGTGATGCCGAAGAACACCAGCCCCACCACGAACTGGGGCAGATAGCGCCGCAGCGCGATCGCGTAGGCCGCGCTCGGCGACAGCGCGGTCCCGGCGTAGGCTCCGGCGATCACCGCGACCAGCGCGTTCCACGCCAGGAGCCGGACCAGCAGGCCGCCGACGAGCACGAGGGCGATCGGCCCGGTGAACTGCGAGTCCCGCGCGATCTTCGCCAGCACGTTGCCCGACTTGGCCGCGTTACCGCCGGCCTGCATGACCTGCAGCAAATCCTCCCCGATGCGGAACGAGCCCGGCGACACCAGCGCCTGGAGCAGGACGAGCGGGACGGTGATGATCGCCAGCACCGTTGCGATCGCGACGAAGCGGCGGACGTAGAGCGTCACCGCGCGATCGAGAATCTCTCCCGCACCCAGCGGGCGCAGATCGATGTTCTGCACGCCGCGAGAGCGTTCGCGCGGGCCCGGCGCGAATCCCGGGGTGGTGGAGGTCGGAACGATCGCGTCGCTCTGGCGCTACCCGGTCAAGGCGCTGCGGCCGGAGGCGCTCCAGCGCGTCGCCGTGCTGCCCGACGGGCTGGCCGGCGACCGCACCGCCGCGCTGCTGGTCGAGAGCCCGCTGCACCCGCGCGCCGGCAAGCCGTTCCGCGGCAAGGAGTCGTCCCGGCTCCACCTCACCGCCGATCCCGCGACCGCCGCATCCTACGCCGCCGACGAAGGCGTGCTGCTGACCCTCGACCGCAGCCGACCGCGCTGGTTCGACCTGGCCCCGGTCTCGCTGCTGCTCGACCTCTGGGTGGCGGACGCCGAGGCGCTGGTCGGCGAGGCGCTCGACCCGCAGCGGTTCCGCCCCAATCTCTACGTCCGCGCCGCGCCCGGGTTCGCCAAGCGCGAGCAGGACCTGGTCGGCACGACCGTCCGCGCCGGCGGCGCCGTGCTGCGCGTGACGAAGGTGACGCGCCGCTGCATCACCACTAACTACGACGTCACGACCGGCGCCGTGGGCCCCGACGTCCTGCGCGCCCTGGCCGAGCACCGCGACGCCCGCATCGGCGTCTACTGCGACGTGATCGAGCCGGGCGAAGTCGTGCTCGCCGACCGGCTGACGATCGCGTAGCCTGAGCGCGTCTATACGGCGAAGGGGATCGGCATCGCGGTCAGCACGACGCCGAACCGCTCCTGAACCTCGAGCTGAAGCCGAGAGATCTGCTGGTCAACGTCGTGCAAGCGCGAGACCGCCACCGGCACGAAGTAATCGAACTCGTCGTTCCCCGCCGTCACGGAAGCATCGCCGACGATCCGCACCAAATTCGTGAGGAAGAATGCTGCCGCCGACCGCACGTTGTGTGAGGTAGTATCGATGTCGATGTCTCCGCTGAGAGCATGCCTTCGTGTGCTGAGCGCATGCTCTCGTGCAACTGAAGATTCGGTGGGGTTCATAGCAGCGTTCTGAGGTCCTCTACGAGCCGATTCGCCCACGCCAGACGTTCGTCCGCCGTGGTGAGGCCATACGGCTCGGGAACCGTCCCATACCCGTAGTCGGCACGTTTACAGAGCTCGCACGACATTGGGCGGCGCGCGATCGCCTGCAGCCGCGAGTCTCCCGCCCGCAGCACGGTAGCGGCCTTCTCCAAGCGCTGCGCGAGAGCGCTGAACTCCTCGTCCGTCATCGTCGTGGTCCTCCCGCTAGGTTCTCCCGACGGAGGCCGGCCGTGACAAGGGCGTCGAGGAAGCGATGGCTACAGCGTG
Organism: uncultured bacterium; assembly: GCA_964245595.1. Lineage (GTDB taxonomy): Bacteria > Vulcanimicrobiota > Vulcanimicrobiia > Vulcanimicrobiales > Vulcanimicrobiaceae > Vulcanimicrobium. The sequence continues at coordinate 3,388 of CAXTNU010000315.1, forward strand.
CGGCGGCCCTCGATGGCGCGGGCCAGCGTGTTCTCGTCGGCGTAGTCGAGGTCGCCGCCGATCGGCAGGCCGTAAGCCAGGCGGGTGACGTTCACGCCGCTGGGCGCGAGCAGGCGCGAGAGGTACAGCGCGGTCGCTTCGCCTTCGGCGTTGGGGTTGGTCGCGACGATGATCTCGCTGGGCGACTCCGCGGCGATGCGGTCGACCAGCTCCTTGATGCGCAACTGCGCCGGGCCGATGCCGTCCATCGGCGAGATCAGACCGCCCAGCACGTGGTAGCGGCCGTTGTACGCCGAGGTGCGCTCGACCGCGAACACGTCCTTGGCGTCGGCGACGACGCAGATCAGGCCGGCGTCGCGGCGCGAGTCGGCGCAGACCGCGCACGGGTCGTCCTCGGTGATCGAGAAGCAGCGCGAGCACAGCCGCACCCGCTCCTTGAGCGCGACGATGGCCTCGGCCAGCGCGTGCGCGTCGTCGCGCGAGCGGTTGAGCAGGTGGAACACGAGCCGGGCGGCAGTCTTGGGGCCGATCGTCGGGAGCTTGCTGAACTCGTTGATCAGCGCCTGAACCGGGCCCGCTATGGTAGTAGAGATGATGGCTCCCGTCAGTCGGCGGCTCGGGCGCGGCCCGAACGCAATGGGTTCACGGAACGTGAACCCATCACATCATTCCGGGGATTTTCATCCCGCCGGTGAGTGCGCCCATCTTGCGCGAGCTGGTCTCCTGGACTTTGCCCAGCGCGTCGTTGAGCGCGACGACCAGCAGGTCCTCGAGCATCTCGACGTCCTCGGGGTCGACGACCTCGGGCTTGATCGCGACCTTCTTCACCTGGAACTCGCCGCTGATGGCGACCGTCACCGCACCGCTCGCGGCGCTGCCTTCGATCACCGTGTTCGCCAGCTCGTCCTGGACGCGCGCCATCTCTTGCTGCATCTTCTTGAGCTGCTGCATCATCTGGGCCTGATTCATTTCGGTAGCTTAACCTCAGCGTAGCGGACGAGGGGGTCTTCTGAGTCGTGAGCCGGCGGGTCGAAAGACGGCTCGGCCGAACCGAACTCCGCGTCGGGAGCCGGGCCGGCGGTGATGCGCACGTCCAGTTTGGTTCCGGTGACGTCCGCTATCGCCCACTTCAGGGTTTCGAGATCTTTCTTGAGGATGTCGGCCATGATCGAGTTGGGCATCCGCAGGACGACCGTGTCGTCCTTGAGCGATTCGAGTACCGCCCGGGTGAGACTTGCCCCGATCGAGTTCTTGCGCTCGCCCGCGCGCCGGCAGATCATGCTCCAGCGGCCGCGCAAGCTCGCGTACGTCAGGGCCGGCTGCTGCACGGGGGCGGCCGCGCGAGCCGTCGGGGGCGCTTCGGGCTGCGCCGCGCGCTGCTCGCTCGCCGGCACGGCGCCGTCAGCGGGAACGGCATCCACCGGCCGTTGCGAGTGCGGTTCCGGCCCGGCCGATGGT
>CAXTNU010000316.1:0-458 GCA_964245595.1 uncultured bacterium
CCGGCGGGGTCGTACTCCGCGATCAGCGTCGCCGAGCCCCAGCCGCCCAGGCCGGCCAGTTCGATTCGCACGCCGTAGCGCGCGGCCAGGCCGCGCACGTCAGGCACGCGCGGCCTGCGAGCGGCGCAGGTCGACCCCGTCCCCGATCAAGCGCGCACGCAGCGCGGCCGGGTCGAGCGCGCGCGGCGTGACCCCGGCCTGGAGCGAGAGCGCGGCCGCGGTGCCGGCCGCCTGGCCGAGCGTCATCACGGTCGGGGTCAGGCGGGTCGAGGCCAGCGCCTCGTGGGTGGTCGAGATGCAGCGCCCGGCGACGAGCAGATCGTCGGCCCCGCGCGGCACCAGGCAGCGGTACGGGATCTCGTACGACGTGCCGGCCGGCAGGCGGTGGGTGGTGGTGCCGCTGCCGCGCGGGGTGTGGATGTCGATCGGATAGGCGCCGCATGCAATCACGTCGGCGA
>CAXTNU010000316.1:468-4840 GCA_964245595.1 uncultured bacterium
CGCGCGGGGGCGACGCAGTTCCATCCGGAGATCCGCCGCGAGCACGTCCTGCGCGGTCAGGGTGTACTCGCCCACGATCCGGCGCGACTCGCGGATGCCGATCTGGGTTGCGGTCGCGGCGAGCCGGGCGTGCGCGAAACCGGGCACGTCGCGCCGGAAGAAGCCGACCAGTTGCATCACTTGCGCGCGGGCCTCGACCTCGGCCCGGGTCAGGTCGTCGGGATCGAGCGGGTCGACGTCGACCACGCGGGTCATGTTGACCGTCACCTCGTCGGCGTACGGGGTGGCGAACATCGACACCAGCTCGCGCGGCACGGTGACGTCGCCGCGCGCGCGCGCCGCTTCCCACAGCTCGTACAAGCCCGCCACGGCGGTCAGCGCTTCCGCGCTGCGCTCGTGCGCTTTGAGCGAAGTCCGCATCTGGTCGGGGTTGTGGCGCACGTACGCCGCCAGCGCCTCGCGGTCGACGTGGCTCAGCCGGAACATCAGGCTGGCCGGCTGGACCCGGCCGCGTTCGTCGCCCTGCTGGGTCGGCACGCCGGCGCTCGCCGCGACGTAGGCGTCGGCGGTCGCGTCGATGGTGCGCGCCGCGGCGACCTGGCGCAGCCCGCCGACGGTCGCGAAGCCGGCCCCCGCCACGCGGCCCTCGGCGCTGAGCGCGTCGAGGAACCAGGCGTGCAGCAGCAGCTCGACCGCGCTCTCGCGCATCAGCTCGAACAGCAGCGCCTTGTGGATCTCGGGATCGAACGGGGTGATCGTCGGCACGTAGTCCGAGGCGTCGTGGATGTGGCCCGGCGAGCCGCCGCCCGCGATCAGCCGCTCGACGATCTCCTGCGCGATCCCGCCCACGATCCGGTCCTCGCCCGAGTGGAACGTCATCCACGGCCCGACCATCGACGCCGTCGCCGTGCCGCCCAGAAAGCCGTAGCGCTCGACCAGCAGCGTGCGCGCGCCGCAGCGCGCGGCGGCGAGCGCCGCGACGCAGCCCGCATTGCCTCCTCCGATGACGAGGACGTCGTACTCACGCATCGCCGGGCAGCGTTCGCGAGCCCGCCGCCGCCCTCCGGCTACCCGTCAGCCGCGGCGACACCGGCGGGCCCGCGCGCCGACCGCACCTGACCGCGTGATATGACACCGGCTACGGCAAGATTTTACCCTCCCTTCCAGAAGGTTGCAGGATGAGCGACCCTGCCGGTTACGGAAACCTGATCGTCTACTCGAACGGCGGCTATCGCCGCTACGACGAGGCACGGGTCGGCTTGCTGACCCACGGCCTGCAGTACGGAACGGGATGCTTCGAGGGCATCCGCGGCTACTGGAACGAGGACGAGCAAGACGTGCTGCTGTTCCAACTGCACGCGCACTACGAGCGGCTCACCAACTCCTCGCGCATGCTGCTGATGGACATCGGCCACTCGGTCGACGAGCTGGTCGAGATCAGCGCCGAGCTGTGCGCGCGCAACGAGTTCCGCGGCCACACCTACCTGCGCGCGATCGTGTTCAAGAACATGGAGACGATCGGCGTCAAGCTGCGCGGCATTCCCGAGACGACCGCGATCATCGCGGTGCCGCACAAGAGCTACTACGACGCCTCCGGCGGCCTCAAGGTCGGCGTCAGCTCGTGGCGCCGCGCCGACGACACGATGGCGCCGGTGCGCGCCAAGGTGACCGGGCTCTACATCAACGCGGCGCTGGCCAAGAGCGAAGCGGAGATGAACGGCTTCGACGAGGCGATCATGCTCTCGCACGACGGCCACATCTCGGAGTGCTCGGCCGAGAACCTGTTCCTGGTGCGCGACAGCGTGCTCTACACGCCCGATCCCTCGCAGAACATCCTCGAGGGCATCACGCGCAAGGCCATCATGACGCTGGCCCGCGTGGAGGTGGGCCTGACCGTCGTCGAGCGCGCGCTCGACCGCAGCGAAGCCTACGGCGCCGACGAGCTCTTCTTCACCGGTACCGCGGTCGGGGTCGACTTCGCCAACTCGGTCGACCACCGCCCGATCGGGGACGGTTCGATGGGTCCGATCACCCGCAAGCTGGCGGCGCTCTACAACGAAGCGGTCCTCGGCCGCCTGCCGAAGTACCGCTCGTGGGTCACGCCGACCTACGCGCGCCCCTCGCGCCTGGCCGCCGCCCGCTAGCGCACGAGCCCGCAACCACACGAAAGGGGACGCTTCTCGCGAAGCGCCCCCTTTCTGATTCGTGCAGGGCTGCTCGCCAGCCCGCTCGCGAGCCGGCGCGCTAACTAGCTGCTGGTCGTCGCGGCGAAGGCGGAGCTCCACTGCACGCTGCGCTGCGAGTCGGCAGTGCGGCGGTTGGGCCCGTCGTACTGCGAGAGGAAGAACACCAGCGACTTGCGCTCGCCGCTGGTCACCTTGGTGACCTCGTGCCGCAGCCAGCAGCTGCTGATCAGCATCGAGTAGCGCGGCAGGCGGTAGACCTTCGGCTCGCGGTCCGGCGGGTGCACGACGTAGTCGCCGCCGGTGTACTGCGAACCCATCTGCAGGATGACCGGGTGCTGGTAGTCGGGGTTGCTGTCGGTGTCGAGGTGCAGCCCGACGAAGCCGCCGTCGCGCAGGATGTTGACCTGGCAGCGCCGGATGCACAGCCCGTCCAGCCCGGTCAGCTCTTGGTAGATCGCCATCATGCGCGGGTTGTTGAGCAGTTCCATGAGCCGCTCGCTGCCCGGCGACGGGACGTAGGTCGGCTCGTTCATGTCGACCATGAAGCGCGCGACGTCGGTGAAATTCTCCTCGCCGGCGTCACCGATCGCGATGCGCTCGTAGGAGACCCGCTCGGGCGAGGTGAGCGCGTCGATCTCTTTCCAGGTCTCTTCGTCGAACGGATTCGAGCCCAGGTCGAGCTGAACGCTGCCGTCCTCGCGCAAGGTTTCGTGATACGAACTGAAACGGTCGGTGATCATCGGCTGAATTACACTCCAAATGCAGCGCTGAAAGTGACCCGGCTCCGGACCCCGTCCGGCCCTCGGTGCTGGTTGTGGTCGGGGCTTACGAGGCGATGGCGACCGGCTGTTCGCCGCGCGCCTCGCTCAGGTCGAGCGAGCGTGCACGGCGCGCGCGCAGGCCGAACGGGTCCGACTCCCCGCGCACGAGGTGGTCGCGCATGACGAGCATGGACTCTTTGATCGACCACGTCTCCGTCATCGGGCCCCACTCGCCCGGGTAGACCTCGTCGCGCGCGCGCTCGCGCGCGATCTCCCAGAAGCTGACCGTCGGCCGGCGGTGGTGGAAGTCGTGCGACGAGAGATCCTGCATGAACACGAAGACCCGCGAGGGCACGTCGATCGCGAAGATCTTGAACCACCAGACCGCGAGCCGCCCGGCGAACCGGCCGGCGTTCTCGCCGGCCTCGCGCTGCGGGTGGGGGCGGCCGAAGAAGCGGCCCCAGGTCAGCAGGGCAACGTACTCCTTCCAGGTCTCGTCGGCGGTCCGCGCGGGCGGGAACCACAGGTGCTCGGTGACGTGCTGGACGTACGAGGAGAACTGGGTCACGATGAACAGCGGCAGCAGCCAGTAGAGCGCGAACGCCGGCCACGCGTGCAGCGCGGTGACCGCGCTCAGCAGGATGGCCCAGAACGCGAGACGCGGGGCCTTCTCGTCCCAGCCCGGGATCACGAAGTTGTGCATCAGGCGGAACTTGATGTGGCCCCAGACGTGGCTGGGCTTGAACGGCTCGACGCAGACGTGGAGCCAGAACTCGCGCTCGGTCATCCGCGGCTTGAAGCCGTGCTGGATGACGAACACCTGGTCGGGATCCTTGTCGGTGCACAGGAAGAACGGGCTGTGGTGGTCGCGCGCGTGGATCTTGAGGTACTCGCGCCAGGTGGTGTGCATGATCGGAATGCTCATGAAGTACTTGGCGAGGAAACGCGCCAGCTTCATGTTCGAGATCGCCGCACCGTGGCTGGTGTAATGAAAGTTGTGCAGCAGCGCGCGGGTGCGGTTCATGACGAACAGCACCGCCAGCGCCGAGACGATGACGTTGTCGAAGTGAACGGCGAGCGCGATCGAGGCGATGATGATCGACCACGTCTTGCACAGGTTGAGGAGGTACTTCCAAACCGGGATCAGCGTCTCGCGGTTGGGCCGCGACGGTCCGGTCACGAGCGCTTTCCCGGTCAGCCAGGTCCAGAACGGCTGGAAGGGGAGATGCGCGTACGTCGCTCGGACGTCTACGTCGCCGTAGCCGTATTTTGATGGATACGAACGTGATCTCTGCATCGGGGAATTCATCCTCTTCAACGGTCGGGCGGCGGGCGGCGGGCGGACCAGGCGCGGAGCCGGACATAAAAAGCCCGGCTCCGCGTTCGGGCGCCGGCTTACGGGATGCTGGGGATCGCTCCCGGGAT
>CAXTNU010000317.1:0-4837 GCA_964245595.1 uncultured bacterium
ACCGCGGCCGGCGGGCGGCGCCGCTCGACGCGGATGATCGACGCGAGTGCGGTCACGTCGGGGGTGGGCGTCGGGCGCGGCAGCACGCGCGCGATCGCGGTGGCGATGCGGTGGCCCAGCGCCGCCCACAGGCCGCCCGCGGCGAGGTGGACGAGGAGCGATGCGAGCAGGGCGAGCGCGAGGTAGGCACGGCGGCGGTCGCGGCGTTCGGGGGAAGAGAGCACGGGAGGTCCTAAGGGTTCACCATGATCGACACGCACGCCCACGTGCACGACCACGCGTTCGACGACGACCGCGCGGCGATGCTGGCCCGGGCCCGCGCGGTGGGCGTCGACGCGATCGTCACGATCGGCTGCGACGTCGAGGATAGCCGCCGTGCCTGCGACGCGGCTGAGGCGCACGGCCTGCTCGCCACGATCGGCATCCACCCCCACGAAGCCATCGACGCGCCCGCCGATCTGGCCGCCGCGTTCGACGAGCTGCGCGCGCGCTACGGGGCGCGCGTCGTCGCGGTCGGCGAGACCGGCCTGGATTACCACTACGACCACAGCCCGCGCGATGTCCAGCGGCGCGTGCTCGCCGCCCAGCTCGCCTACGCGAAGGAACGCGAGCTGCCGCTCGTCTTCCACCAGCGCGAGGCGCACGACGACTTCGTCGCCGCGCTGCGGGCCGGCTACGACCCGGCGGCTCAGCGCGGCATCGTCCACTGCTTCACCGGCACGGCCGAGCAGGCGCGCGTCTTTCGCGGCGAGTTCGGTCTGCTGCTGGGGATCGGCGGGGTGGTGACGTTCAAGAACGCGGGCGGCCTGCGCGAGGCCGTGCGGGCGGTCGGGCTGGACGGGATCGTGCTCGAGACCGACTGCCCCTACTTGGCTCCGATCCCGCACCGCGGCAAGCGCAACGAGCCGGCCTACGTGGCCGACACCGCCCGGGTGGTCGCCGAGACGCTCGAGACCGACCTCGCCACGGTCGTGGCCCGGGCCGACGCCAACGCCCGCCGGGTGCTGGCGCTTGAGGCCTTGGTATGAGGGCCGGCCCGCGGCGTCGTCTAACATAGCCGATATGGTCACGGACCCCGCCGGCAAGGGCGCCTACGTGCGCGAGATGTTCGCCACGATCGCCCCACGGTACGACCGAGCCAACCGCCTGCTCACCGCCGGCGTGGACGAGGCATGGCGCAAGCGCGCCATCGCCGAGCTGGCCGCGCCCCGCGGCGGGCGGGTCGTCGACTTGTGCTGCGGCACCGGCGACCTCGTGTTCCACCTGCTGCGCTCGGACCCCGAGCTGCGGGTCAGCGGGATCGACTTCACCGCCCCGATGCTCGACGGCGCGCGCCTGCGGGCCGGCAAGGCGGACCCCCGCTACCGAGCCGAGTTCGTGGAAGGCGACGTGACCGCGCTGCCCTTTCCCGACGGCAGCTTCGACGGTGCGACGATGGGGTTCTCGATGCGCAACGTGGTCGACATCGTCGGCACCCTGAAGGAAGCGCGCCGGGTGCTCGAGCCCGGCAGCCGGTTCGTCAACCTGGATGTCACCAAGCCCCCGCACCCGCTCGTGCGGCGCCTGTTCGGCGCCTACTTCTACGGGCTGGTGCCGCTGATCGGCGGCCTGGTCGGCGGCTCCAAGACGGCCTACCGCTACCTGCCCAACTCCCTGACCAACTTTCCCGACGCCGACGGGCTGGCCGAGCGGTTCCGGACGGCGGGCTTCCGCGACGTGCGCTACGTGCGGCTGGGCTTCGGCGCGATCGCCGTCCACGTCGGGGTCGCCTAGCGTGCTCGAGCGGGCCGTCGGCGGCGAGCGCGACCTCTACGCGCTGGTCGAGAACTTCTTCCGCGACTCGTTCACGACCGACAACGCGCTGATCACCGAGGCCGTGCGGCGCATGCTGGCGGCGGGCGGCAAGCGGCTCCGGCCGCGCTTCACCCTGCTGGCCGCCGAGGCGGTCGGCGCCGCGGCCGAGGAGCACCTCCGGCTGGCCGCGTTCATGGAGCTGATCCACGTCGCGACCCTGATCCACGACGACGTGGTCGACGGGGCCGAGACGCGGCGCGGCGTCAACGCGACCGCGATCGACTTCGGCAACCGGATCAGCGTGCTGGCGGGCGACTACCTGTTCGCCTGGATCTTCAAGAACGTCACCGCCGGCTACGCCCACCCGATCCCGCACATCCTGAGCGCGACCCTGGCCGACATCACCGACGGCGAGGTGCTCCAGCTGCGGGCCTTGGGCGAGCTGGACACGACCCTGGACGCCTACGTCGAGATCGCGGCCAAGAAGACGGCCTCGCTCTTCTCCGCCTCGGCCGAGTGCGGGGCGATCGCGGGCGGCGGCTCGCCGTTCGCGGTCAAGGCGCTGCGCGACTTCGGGACGGCCTACGGGATCGCGTTCCAGATGCGCGACGACCTGCTCGACCTGACCGCCGACGAGGCCAGCCTGGGCAAGCCGGTCGGCAACGACCTGCGCGAAAAGAAGATGACCGTGCCGCTGATTCTGGCGCTGGCCGGCGGGGATCGGGATTTCCGAGCCGACGTCGAACGTTTCTTCGCGGCAGGGGATGCCACGCGCGAGCGGATCGCGGGTATCGTGGCAGAGATCGGAGCGCACGGGGGCCTGAGCGGGACGGAAGCCGTCCTGGCGGGTTACGTGGAACGGGCGAAGCAGTCGCTCGCGCCGCTCGGCGCCGCCCCGGCCCGTTCCGAGCTCGTCGCGCTGGCCGACGCGTTGCTGTAAGAGAGAGACACCCAATGTTTTCACCGATCGAAATCGCCGCCGTGGTCGGCGTCGCGATCCTGGTCTTCGGAGCCGACAAGCTGCCCAAGCTGGCCCGCAGCGCCGGCCAGGCCAAAAAAGAGTTCCTGGTCGGCCAGGCCGAGGCCGACGTCGCCGCCGAGCGGACGCGCGAGGAAGCGCGCCGCAGCGCCGAGATGGCGAGCGCGAACGTCGCCTCGACGCCCAACGGCGCGGGCAGCCCGACGATCGTGCCCGACCCGACGACCGGCGCCCCTGGCCCCACCACGATCGCGCCGCCCCACTCCTGAGCGGCCCACGGTAGCGTAGCGTGCTCGCCGAGCGCAGCCCGCTCGAGGAGCGCCACGACGACGGCCCCTCGGGCCACGAGTGGGACCAGAAAGAGATGCCGTTCACGGAGCACCTGCGGGAGCTGCGCAACCGGCTCTTCGTCTGCGTCGTGACGGTCGCCGCGCTGGCGGTCTGTTTCCTCTACCCGGCGCAAAAAGCGATTCCGTTCCTGACCCGCCTGTACTTCGGGAACGTCGAGCTGCACGCGTTCGGGCCGGCCGATGCGGTCTGGGCCATCTTCAAGTTCTCGCTCTACGCGGCGATCGTGGTCGGCGCGCCGGTGATCCTGTACCAGATCTGGATGTTCGTCGTGCCGGCGGTGCACCCCAAGACGCGGCGCGCGGTGTACAGCTACGTCGCGCCCTCGATCGTGCTCTCGGCGGCGGGCATCGCGTTCGCGCACTACCTGGTGATCCCGCGCGTCGTCGGCGCGCTGATCGGCATCACCTCGACCATCGCGGTGCCGACATACGGCATCGAGTCGACGGTCAACCTCGTGCTGCTGCTGTTCCTGGCCTTCGCGATCGTGTTCCAGACGCCGGTCGTGATGCTGCTGCTGGCCCGCATCGGCCTGGTGAACAGCACGCTGCTGCGCAAGTACCGCAAGTACATCGGCTTCGGCATGCTCGTCGCGGGCGCGGTGCTCGCGCCCGACGGCAGCCCGGTCACGATGACCCTGATCGCCGCCCCCATGTACGTGCTGTTCGAGATCTCGATCTGGCTGATCGTCTTCATGGAGAAGTCGTGGAAGGCGGAGCCGGCCGGTGGCTGATTCCGTCGCGGGCGCGGCCCCGTCGCGGTCCGCGCTGCGCGAGAGCTGGGACGACACCGTCCGGCTGTTCGCCAACGTCACCTTCGGCGTGTCGCTGCTGGCGGTCTGGGGCTTCCTGACCCTGATCGGGGTCGTGATCGAGCAGGGCAAGGACCCGTCGTTCTATGCCACGGCGTACGCGCCGCCGATCGCGCGCGCGATCGTGCGGCTGGACCTGCTCAACATCTACCACAGCCCGGCCTACATCGGCGTGCTGGGACTGATCCTGTGCTCGATGGCGGCCGCGACCTTCACCAAGGTGATCCCGCGCCGCATCCCGCGCCTCAACCCGGTCAAGATCGACGCCATCCCGCTCCACGCCAAAGTGCGCGCCGACGACGACGTCGAGCGCGTGCGCGAGCGGCTGGCGGAATTCTTCGCCAAGCGCGGCTGGCAGGTGCGCAAGCGCGAGTTCGGCGGCGACGAGTGGGCCTTCGCCGACAAGAACAACTGGGCGCGCCGCGGCGTGCTCGTCGCGCACGTCGGGTTCGTGATCATCGCGCTCGGCACGACGATCTACTGGGCCAAGGGCTACAGTGGCCAGTTCACCGTGCTCAGCGGCCAGACCGCGACGATCCCCGAGAACGGCGCCCGGATCGCGCTCTCGCGCTTCGCCTACCGGATCGACCCGATCACGACCAAGGCCGGCCTCGTCTACCAGCCGATCGACTACGTCTCCGACGCGAAGGTGACCGGCCGCGACGGCGTGACGCGCGACGCGGTGATCCGGGTCAACCACCCGTACGACGTCGACGGCACCGACGTCTACCAGGCCACCTACGGCTTCGGGATCGACTTCACGCTGACCAAGGACGGCCGCCCCGTCGCGGGCCCCGACCACCCGCTCAAGGAGGGCGAGGGCTTCGTGGTCGACGGGACGTCGCGCGCGATCCAGTACCAGCGCTTCGTCGGCACGATCGACCGCGCGACCGGCCAGCCGCGCC
>CAXTNU010000318.1:0-4816 GCA_964245595.1 uncultured bacterium
CTTGCCGGCCGAGCGCGCGGTGCGGGCCGGGATCGTGCTGGTGCCCGAGCGGCGGCAGATGTTCGACGCGCTCAGCGTCGAGCGCAATCTGCACTTGGGCGCCTATGCCCACGGCGGCGCGGCGCCGGGCGAGCTCGAGCGCGCGTTCGCGCTCTTTCCGCGCCTGCGCGAGCGGCGCGCGCAGCGAGCCGGGACGCTCTCGGGCGGCGAGCAGCAGATGGTCGCGATCGCGCGCGGCCTGCTCGCTCGGCCGCGGGTGTTTGTGCTGGACGAGCCGTCGCTGGGCTTGGCCCCGCAGGTGGCGGGCGAGATCTTCGCGGCGCTGGCGCGGGTCAACGCCGGCGGCACCACGGTCGTCGTGGTCGAGCAGAACGCGCGCGCGGCGTTCGCGATCGCCGACCGCGTGGCGCTGCTCGAGCGCGGCCGGATCACCGCGAGCGGCAGCACGGCGGCGATGGCCGCGAACCCGGCGATCACCGAAGCCTACCTTGGGTGAAGCGAGCGCGAGCGAGGGTAGGTCGCCTCGCTCGCTCCACGAAGCTCGCTCCCATGGCTGCCCGTCCGTCCCTCGCCGTGGCACTGGCCGTAGCGCTGGCCGCCTTGCCCGCCGCTTCCGGCCGAGCCGGCGCGGAACCCGATCCCTGCGCGGCGGTCGCCCAGGGCGATGCCGCCAAGGCCATGGGAGCCTCGGTCACGTCGGCGCGGGCCAGGACGGTCGGCTCCAGCCGCAACTGCTCGTTCCACGGCGCCAAGCCGCTGCAGGCCGTCGTGGTCACGGTGTTCCCGTGGGGCTCGCCGGCCCGGGCGCACGAGCTGTTCGGCGACCTGGTGAAGCAGACGGCGAACGCGTTCTCGGCCGCGCCCGCCAAGCTGAGCGGCGTCGGTGACGAAGCGGTGACCATCACCTCGAACGTCTACGTGCGCAAAGGCGGCGACGGGTACGTCTTCGATGTGTTCGGCCCCCGCACGCCCGCGCTCACGCAGCGCACGGTTGCGCTCGCGAAGGCCACGATGGCGCGCGCCCACTGAGGCAGCCGCACCGACGCGGCTCAGCTCGGGGAGCGGCCGCCGGGCGAGGATCGGCGGTGGGCGAACCGAAGCGCTGAAGGTCCGCAGCCGGAATTGTTCCGAGGCGGAACGGAGACGCGATGCCCGCGACGATGGCCGACCTGCACCTGAGCGACCCGAGCACGTTCAAACCGCCGTTCAAGCTCGACACGGTGTCGTACTACCGCCTGCAGGCCAAGGAGAAGCTGGCCTACGACGACGCGCTGCGCGCGCTGCCCGACGACAAGCGCGAGATGCGGAGCGTCGACCAGCGCTATCTGCAAGCCATGATGCCGCTGTTCACCCGGATCGGCTACCAGGAGAAGTCGGTCGCGCGCTACATCGCGCAGGCGGTGCACACCGCGCCGTCCGACGACATCCGGGTCTGGGCCTCGTGCCAGATGGTCGACGAGGCGCAGCACGCCGAGATGGACGACTACCTGCTGTGGGTGCTGGGCGTCTCGCACGCCGACACCGATGCGATCTGGGCGGCGTCCGCGGCCAAGCCGAACTTCGACTACATGGAGTCGCTGGCGAACCCCTACCAGATCGTCGTGGAGGGCAACCTGTTCGTCGAGGGCGGGCTGGCGCTGGGCAACATCTTCGCCTACATCGAGATGGCCAAGGACCACGGCGACGAGCTGCGCCAGCTCCAGCACAAGACGCGCTGCACCGACGAGGCGCGCCACATCGCGTTCGGCTTCGCGCTGGCCGAGGCGCTGATCGCCGACGATCCCGAGAACCTGGTCACGATCCAGGCCGCGCAGGACGAAGCCTTTCCGCGCCTGGTGTCCGGCTACATGAAGACGTTCCGGCCGGTCGAGCGGCAGCTCGGCGGCGAAGGCTACGGCAAGCGCCACCTGCGCGCGGCGGCGGAGCGCTACTACGCGAAGGCGACCCGGCTGGGCTTGCGCCCGACCGCGATTCCCGAACTCGACCTGGTCTACTAGAGGAGACGACTCGTGGCGTTCTACGCTCGTCAAGGCCTGCTCCCCGAGAAGCGGCACACGCAGTTCCGCAGCCCCGGCGGCGCGCTCTACGCCGAGGAGCTGATCTCGACCAAGGGCTTCGAGAGCGTCTACTCGCTGGCGTACCACCTGCGCCCGCCGACCGCCACGCTCGACGTGCAGCCCTGGGAGCGGCCGCTGGTGCGCTACCTGCCCAACGACCCGGTGCGCAACCGGCACTGGTTCACCGGGCGCGAGAAGAAGACCGGCGACGCGGTCGAGGCGCGCGTGCCGCTGGTCGGCAACGACGACATCGTGCTCTCGACGGCCGGCGTGACCGAGCGGATGGAGTATTTCTTCCGCAACTCCGGCGGCGACGAGATGCTCTACGTCACCCACGGCGAGGGCGTGCTGGAAAGCGCGTTCGGCACCCTGGCCTACCGCGCGCACGACTACCTCTACATCCCGATGGGCACCGCGTACCGCTTGCAGCCCGGCGCGCCGACCACGCTGCTGGTCGCCGAGTCGTCGGGCCAGATCACGATCCCGCGCAAGTTCCGCAACGAGTTCGGCCAGCTCGCCGAGCACGCGCCCTACTACGAGCGCGACTTCCGCGCGCCCGAATTGCAGGCTCCGGTCGACGCGGTCGGCGAGTTCGAGCTGCGGGTGACGGCGCGCGGGCGCGGCGCGATCTACACCGTCGCCAACCACCCCTTCGACGTGGTCGGCTGGGACGGGTACTGCTACCCCTGGGCGTTCAGCGCCGACGAGTACGCGCCGATCACCGGCAAGCTGCACCAGCCGCCGTCGTCGCACCAGATCTGGGACGCGCCGGGCGCGGCGTTCATCCTGTTCGCGCCGCGCATGTTCGACTACCACCCGCTGGCGATCCCCGCGCCCTACAACCACTCCTCGGTCGACTGCGACGAGATCATCTACTACGCGTCGGGCAACTTCATGTCGCGGCGCGGGATCGAGACGGCCTCGATGACGCTGCACGCCGCGGGAGCGCCGCACGGCCCGCAGCCGGGCGCGGTCGAGGCGTCGCTGGGCAAGACCGCGACCGACGAGCTGGGCGTGGCGATCGACTGCTTCAACCCGCTGCGCGTCGCCGAGACCGCCGCGCCGCTCGAGGACCCGACCTACTACCGGAGCTGGATCGCGCAGCCGGCGGCGACGTAACGATCCTACGGGGCGGTGAGGAACGCCGCGATGTCGCGTGCGGCTTCGCGCGCCCCGACGTCGCTGCGGACGTAGGTCTTGAGCCGCGAGAGCTCCTCGTCGGGTTGGGCCTCGTCCGGGCCGTCGCGCGGGACGAACGCGGCGCGCAGGGCCGCGTCATCCTCCGCCACGCGGATGCTGACCGCCCGCCCGCCGTGCTCCCAAGCCGGGTCGTCGACGGCGATCTTCGCCACCCCGCGCGCGCGCAGCGCCTCGTAGACCTCGCGGCCGCTGCGGTGCGCGGGCAGCGCCGCGCCGATCTGCGCGAGCGCCGCGTCGACCCGACCGGCCCATTCCTCGAACGTCATGTCCCCTTCCCGATACCCGCGCCGGCACGAGACCAGGCCAGCAGCGCGTCGGGCTCGCGCTCTTCGTTGTCGCCCTCGGTCGTCCGGACGAGCGCGAAGCCGTGGCGGGCATAGAAGCCCAGCGCGACGGCGTTTTTCTGAAACGCCCACAACCGCAGCCCGGGCTGCGCCTCCATCGCCAGCCGCAGCAGCGCGCTGCCGATGCCGCGGCCCTGCTCGGCGGGATCGACGTAGAGCTGGTTCACCCAGCCGTTGCCGAACGCGATGACGCCGAGCAGGCTCCCGTCGCGTTCGGCGACGTGAACCTCGTCGCTCGCGAAGACGACGTCGTTGAAATACACGCGGTTCTCCGCGGCCGTGTGGAGGTCGGGCAGAAAGGGGAGCGACGTTCGGCGCGTCCGGCGGCACAGGCCGGTGACGGCCTCGACGTCGGCCGGCGTGGCGGCGCGAATCGTGAAGCTCGCGCCGGTCAACCGTGGTCTCCGCTCGCTCGTTCCATCATCAAGCCTGCATGACTACGTGAGAAGCTTGTCCAGCCGAAGCGGCAGGTCGCGCACCCGCACGCCGGTCGCGTGGTGGACGGCGTTGGCGATCGCCGCCGCGGTGCCGACCATGCCGATCTCGCCGATGCCCTTGGCGCCCATCGGGTTGACGTGCGGGTCGTGCTCGTCGATCCAGTGGACCTCGACGCTGCCGACGTCGGCGTTGGTTGCGATGTGGTACTCCGCCAAGTCGTGGTTGGCATAGTGGCCGAAGCACGGGTCGAGCACCGTCTCCTCGTGGAGCGCCATCGAGAGCCCCATCGTCATCCCGCCGAGCAGTTGCGAGCGTCCGGTCTTGGCGTTGATGATCTTGCCGACCGCGAACACGCCGACCAAGCGCGGCACGCGCACCTCGCCGGTGTCGGCGTCGACCCGCACTTCGGCGAACTGCGCGCCGTAGGCGTGCATCGAGAGTTCCTCCGCCTCGGGATTGGAGTCCGTCTCGCCGTTCGCTTCGAGCCCGTCGGCCGGCACGACGCCGCCGTAGTCGTCGCGCAGCCGCGCGCGCAGCTTCTGCGCGGCGTCGACGACTGCCGAGCCCCACGAGACCAGGCCCATCGAGCCGCCGGCGCCCGGCGCGCGCGGCAGGGCGGAGTCGCCGATCTCGATCCGCACGGCCGCCGGACCGTCGGGCATGGCGCGCACCAGCACGCGGCCGCCCCCGCCTTCGCCCCGACTCTCGATCGCGTGCACGGCATTGGTGATGAGGTTGATCAAGGGGACCATGTCCGCCTCGCTCACCACCTTCTGG
>CAXTNU010000319.1:0-4783 GCA_964245595.1 uncultured bacterium
CCGGTGCCCAGCGCCGCGGTGCTCGCGGCGAAACCCATCGCGACCAGCGCCAGCGCGTCCGCGCCGAGCGCGAGCGCGGTCTCCTTGCGGCGGTCGCCGCCGGCCCGGCGCGCGCGGTCCGAGAGCGCACCCGCCAGCGGCGGCACCAGCGCGACCGCGAGCGAGGCCAGCGTGGCGAGCAGCGCCAGCACCGCGGTGTGGTTCGCGGGCGCGAGGCGCAGCACGAGCGCCGGAACGACGATCGCCAGCAGCGCCGCGTCCTGGAACTGGATGCCCAGCCACAGCGCGTTGACCGCGGCGTGGTCGCGCGGGCGGAACGCGGCGCCTTCAGCGACCGCCATCGGCGGCTGAGGGCTCGGAGACGATCTTGTAGTCGCTGAACGTCGCGTGCGCGACGACGTGGTACGCCGGCAGCTTGATGTCGGCGTCCTCGACCGCCGGCAGCGGCACGCCCTCGACCGTGCCGGGCGTGACCCGCACGTCGATGTTGCCGCCGTTGACGTAGAGCCACTGGATGCGCCGCAAGCCGTCGGGGTCGAACTCGGCGTGCACGCCCTTGACGTTGCCGGCGGTCTTGTCTTTCATCTCGAGCACCGTGCGGTCGCCCTGGTGCGCGATGCTCGTCACGTCGTAGTGCTCGGGCCAGGTGCTCGGCTGGAGCGGGTCGGCCTTGATGTTCTCGAAGCCCTTGCCGAACCACGGGACGTGCTCGAAGTGCACCGAGTACAGGTTCGGTTTCTGAAACGTCATCGTGCCGTTGAGGTGGAACGTGAGGTACGGAAACGAGCGCAGCGCCAAGTCGACGTGCAGCTTGGAGGTGTACGATTTGACCGACGCGGTGCGCGCTCCGCTGGCGGCGAACGTGCGGCTCGCCTCCTCGGCGGGCGCCTCCGCGAGGAGCGCGGCCGTCGCGATCAGCGCGACGGCGCAGCGCATGACGGAACGCATATCTCCGCCTGCTTCCCGCTGCGGTTCCGTTTCGCCCGCTCGCTCGCTGGGAACGTGAGCCGCGCGATGTACGCGGAATATCAGGTGCCCGAGTCGATTCCGGACGTGCCGTCCTTGCCGGACGCGCCGTCGGAGATCCCGCTGCCGGCCGATCCGACCGGCCCGGTCGAGCCTGAACCGCAGGCCATCGCAGCTTGATCCTCAGGAGGGGAACGATGCGGATTTTCTCACGGCTCGCGATCATACTCGTCGCGCTGTTCCTCGCGGTCTCACCGTCGTTCGCGCTGGCCCAGACCACGGGCGGCGGCGGCGGTGCCGGCGGCGGGACCACCACCACCGGCGGCGGCACGGCGGCCGGCGGCGGCACGGCGGCCGGAACGACCGGCGGCACGACCAACAGCACGACCACGACCACGACCGACAACAGCGCAAACCAAGCGGCCGGTAACGTCCCGTGGACCTGGATCATCGTCGGCGCGGTGCTGCTGGTCGTCGTCGTCGGCCTCGTCGCGATGTCGAACAACCGCTCCAGCACGACCACGACGATCCGCCGCGACTGACGGACTCCTCTGCAGGAAGGGCGTAGAGTCGTGAGCGTGAATCGCGACCGGCTCTCTCCCTATCACCTCGAACCCAAGCTCACGCCCGCGATCTGGGGCGGCGACGCGCTCGTCACCCGTTACGGCAAACCCGGCGATCCCAGCCAGCCGCTCGGCGAGTCGTGGGAGTGCTGGGACGAGAACCGCGTCGCCGGCGGGCCGCTCGCCGGCCGCACGCTCGGCGACCTGCGCGTGGAGCTGGGTTCGGCACTCACCGGCCCGCTCGACCCTGGTCGGGTCTTTCCGGTCCTGACCAAGCTGATCGACGCGCGCCAGGCGCTGTCGGTGCAGGTCCACCCTGACGACGCCTACGCGCAGCGAGTCGAGAACCAGCCCAACGGCAAGACCGAGTGCTGGTACATCCTGGCCTGCGAGCCCGGCGCCGAGCTGGTGCTGGGCTGGGCGCGCGACACCTCGCGCGACGAGTACGAGCGCCGGGTGGCCGACGGCACGCTCGCCGATATCTTGCGCCGCGTTCCGGTGCGACCCGGTGAAGCGTACTATCTGCCGGCCGGCACGCTCCATGCGATCGGGGCCGGCATCCAGCTGTTCGAGACCCAGCAGGCCAGCGATCTGACCTACCGGATCTTCGACTGGAACCGGGTCGGATCGGACGGCAAGCCGCGCCAGCTCCATGTCGCCAAGGCCGCCGACGTGCTCGACTACCGCGCGACCAATCCCGGCGCGGTGAAGCAGCTCGCGTACGAAGCGGACGGGCTGGAGCGCACGCTGCTGGTCGCCGACCCGCGGTTTTTGGTCGAGCGCGTCGCGGTGCGTTCCGTCGACGCGCGCATCGAAAGCGACGGGCGGCCGCTGGCGATCACCGCGAACGATGCGTACCTGCGCGTCGACGCGGGCGAGGGCAGCGTCGAGCTCGCCCCGTGGCAGACCGCCGTCACGCCGGCGGCCGCCGACATCGTCGGCTTGATCCCCGGCGGCGAGCCGACGAGCGCGCTGGTCGTCTACCCGCAGCCCGATCTGGCCTGCGCGCGCGCGCGTGCCCTCGCGGCCGGCGTTGCGCTGAGCGAAGTCGAGGCGTTCTTCGCCCAGTTCGGCTAGGAGGACCTCATGCGAGGGAGACAGACGGAGCTTGGTCGGTTATACTAGTGAGGTGCCGTTCCTCCACGATGTGATTCGGACGCTTCGAGCAAGAACCGTCATTGCGTGCGCAAGGCGTCGTTCGAGCCGCCGTCTTCGGTTCGGTGGCGCGGGGCGAGGCGACGAACGAGAGTGACATCGACATCCTGGTCGACCTGGACGCCAACCGCCGCGTGAGCGTGTTCGGGTTGATCGCGATCGAGCAATCCCTCGAGATGCTCGCGGAGGCGGAAAAAATGTACCGGATCAGCTCGAGGCGCGGCATCCCGAAATACCATGGCGCCAATTACAGGACTTGGGCAACTCTTACCGTCACGCGCATTTTCGGATAGAGCCGGAACTCGTCTGGGAGGCCGCCACGGGTTCCGACCTCGCGCTCATCGAGAAGATGCTTCACGATGAATTGCCGTTCGCACGCACGGATCGTGACGATGCGGAACGCCCTCTCGATGCTTAGGAGACACCGGGCCAGTTTCGGCTACGTCGCCGGCATAGCGACCCGGTTCTCGGGCGCGAGGATGCGGTCGATCAGGCCGTACGCCTGTGCTTCGGCGGCGCTCATGTAGTAGTCGCGCTCGAGATCGCGCAGAACTTCCTCGACCGGCTTGCCGGTGCGGTCGTGATAGATCTGTGCCAGCAGGCGACGCGTCGCGATCAGCTCGCGGGCGTGGATCTCGATGTCGGTGGCTTGACCGCCGATCTGGCCGATCGACGGCTGGTGGATGAGGATCTTGCTGTACGGCAGCGCCATCCGTTTGCCGCGCGCGCCGCCGGCCAGCAGCAGCGAGGCCGCCGAGGCGGCGAAGCCGGCGCAGATCGTCGCGACGTCGGGCCGAATGAGCTGCATCGTGTCGTACATCGCCAGGCCCGCGGTGACGCTGCCGCCGGGGCTGTTGACGTACAGGTCGATGTCGCGCTCGGGGTCTTGCTTCTCCAGGAACAGCAGCTGCGCGACGACGAGGTTCGCCATGTCGTCGTCGACGACGCCGGTCGCGAACACGATGCGCTCTTGCAGCAGGCGGGAGTAGATGTCGTACGAGCGCTCTCCGCGGGCGGTCTGCTCGACGACGATGGGTACCAGACTCATGGGCGGCAGTATAGCGCGGACCCTCGCCGCGGCGGCGCCCGGGCACCCAAAAGCGGCCACGGACCGCAGGGCGCCGGGCACGGGCGGTGCGAAACCGTCGGCATGAACACGCTGACCGAGACGCAGCGGGAGCGGGTGCTCGCGCTGCTGCGCGCGGGCAAGACGCTGCGCCGCATCGAGCACGAGACCGGCCACCGGCGCGAGACGATCGCCGCCTACGGGCGCCGGGCCGGCGTGCTCGACGGCGACGTGATCGCGCTCGACGACGTGCGCGAGCCGCAGTCGATCTGCGCGCCGTACCGCGAGCTGATCGCCGAGCGCTTGGCCGACGGCTGGTCGCTGCGCGCGGTCCACGAGGAGCTGGTGCGGCGCTTCGCGTTCGGCGGCAGCTACGGCGCGGTCAAGCGCTACGTCCGCACACAGGTCCAGTCCGGCGCGCTGCCGGTCCAGATGCTCGCTGCCTGAGCGAGGCGAGCAGGTAGATTCCTGGGACTCCGGCACGCTCATCCTGGGGGTGGTCTGAGAACTATTCTCATCGAGGGCAAAGCACTTCCACCGGCACCTGGACGTAGCACGTACAGCCATGCACGTACTGGAACGGCCCTCGACGAACGGCCACGTCTCATCGGTCACCCTCACCCCACCGCGCCGTCGCTCCCGGTGGTGGCTCATCGCGCTCGCAGCGCTCGTCGTCGTCGCGCTCGTCGCGTCGCTGATCGTGGTGCGCGCGCGGGCCGGGGCCGTGACGTACACCAGCGTGCCGGTCGCCCGAGGCTCGCTCGCGCAGACCGTGACGGCGAGCGGCACGCTCAACCCGCAGAACACGATCAGCATCGGCACCCAGGTCTCGGGCACCATCGCCGAGATCGACACCGACTACAACGCGCACGTGACCAAAGGCCAGGTGCTCGCGAAACTCGATCCGACCACGATCCAGGCGCAGCTCGACCAAGCCCAGGCCACGCTCGCGCAGAGCGAGGCGCAGGCACGGGCCACCGGCGCGACCGCCGGCGGCGCGCCCTCGGCCGTCGCCGCGTCGCAAGCGCAGGCC
>CAXTNU010000320.1:0-4775 GCA_964245595.1 uncultured bacterium
GCCGGCGTGACGGCCGCGGCCAAGCCGGAGTGCCGGCACGGCATCGTCGCGATGGACGTCGACGTGGACTCGGCGCGCGTCCGCATCGGCGACCCGTTCACGTTCCGCATCGAGAGCGACGCGACCGCGTCGGACGGCACGCCGATCCCAGCCGGGACGCTCGGCTACGGCACGGTGCAGGTCGCGCAGCACGCGCAGCGCGGCGGGCGCGGCGGTTACCTGGTGCTCGACGCGCGCTTCCTCGCGCTCGCCAACGGCGCGCACGTGCCGGTCACGATCGACCCGGTGCGCGGAACGAACGCGATCGCCACCGGCGGCTCGGGCAACATTCCCGGCGTCGTCAACGCGCTGCCGTTCGTCGGCTACGTGACGGGGCCGTACGGCTTCATCCACCACGGGCACGACATCACGATCCAGCGCGGCACGCGCCTGGCCGTGATCCTCGGCGACGACGCCGCGCTGGGCACGTGCCGCATCCCCGGGGCGAACGAACCCGTGCCGCCACCCGCAGCGGAAGCGCCGCCCGCGTCGGCGGCGCCGCAACCGTCCGCGTCGCCGTAGCGTTGCACGAACCGGAGGTTTTCCATGGCCAAGAAAAAGAAGGCGCCCGTGCCGCCGATCGCGGGCCGGCTCGGCCCTCCGCCGCAGACGATCCTGCGCGGCGGAACCCACGCCGACAAACGCGACCAGCCCCGCGGCGAACAGAAACGCCTCGCGATCCGCGAGGCGTTTTCGTTTCCGCGACGGAGCAGCCGACACGCGTGGATGTGAAGTAAGGTAGTGACAGCGGCGGCAACGCCTCCGTATACTAGCGCTCTGATCCCCCCTGTTCGCTTCGGTGGCAGGGTACCAAGGCCGCCTCTCGAGGGCCGCCTTGGGCATTTCCGGGGTGTGTTTCCAAAATGTGTACGGCGGTTTACGTCGATGGATTCAACGTATACTACGGTTTGTTCGGAAAGAGCGCGCCAACCGGAACCGCCTGTGCTGTATCGCTGGCTGGACGTCGAAGCGCTTGTACGCCATGTATGGCCAACTCTACCGCCGATAGGACGGATCCGGTACTTCACCGCATTGGTCAAGGCTACGCCCGCAGACCCGGCCATGCCCGTGCGACAGCGGACATATCTTCGTGCGCTGCGAGCGCGCGGCGTGGACGTTCAACTGGGAGCGTTCAAGTTTCGGTGCCGCCCCGTGGCTCTCGTGGGGGCGGCAACGAAACCGACATCGCCGGGCAACATCGTCTCGCTGGCCGAGGGCTTCCTCGGGAAATACGATGAAAAGGGCTCCGACGTGAGCCTTGCATCGTTCTCGTCCGCGACGCCGCGCTCGGTCTATTTTCCGACGCCGTGGTGATCTCGAACGACAGCGACTTGGTCAAGCCGCTCGAGATCGCGATCGAGGACTTCGGCAAGAACGTCTACGTGCTCAACCCGCAGCGGCGGCCGGTCCGCGAGCTGACGCGTGCGGCTACATCTTCGTCGAACGTTCCATTTTCCGCGCTCGCGGCGTGCCAGCTTCCCGTCACGCTGTCCGACGGCGTCGGAACGATCACCAAGCCGCCGAACTGGTAGCTACTTCACGACGACGGTGCCTTTCATGTTGGGGTGGTAGGTGCAGTAGTACGCGTAGGTGCCGGGTTTGGCGAAGGTCTGGCTCCAGGTCGCGTGCTGGTCGAGGTTGCCGCTGTCGAACGACTTGTCGCTCGCGGTGACGGTGTGCGGGGTCGCGTCGTCCTGCACGAACTCCACGCGCTGGCCCGGCGCGACGATCACCGTCGCGGGCAGGTATGCGAAGTCGCGCATGTGCACCGCCGCCGCGGGAGCCGCCGTCGCGGCGGGGCTCGGGTCGGGGCTGGGGCCGTAGGTCTGGGCCGTCGCCGCACCGCCCAGCGCGAATGCGGCCGCGAGCGTGAGAACGAGAGTGCGCATACCGCTAGAACGCCGCGGGGCGCGCCGCGGTTCTGCTCACCCGGGCGAGGATTTCGGCTCCGCCGGCGCGTCGGCTTCGGGTGCGTCGGCATCCGTCGTCAGCGAGCTGACGAAGGCGTGCACCACCGCCAGCGGGGCGCGCTCGCGCCAGACGGCCCAGCGCTCGAGCTCCGCGCGCGGGTCGTCGGTCGCGCGGTAGACCACTCCGTCCAGCGCCACCGCGCGCGCCGAGGACGGCACGATCGCCACGCCCAAGCCGGCCGCGACCATCGCGCAGATGGTCGAGATCTCGCTGGCCACCTGGACGATGCGCGGCTCGAAGCCCGCCGTGTGGCACAGCCGCAGCGTCTCCTCGTAGAGCGCCGCGCCGCGCTCGGGCGGATAGGTGATGAAGCCGTCCTCGCGCAGCGCGCTCAAGGTGACCGTGCTCGCGCCGGCCAGCCGGTGGCCGGCCGGCAGCGCGACGAACAGCGACTCCGTCGCGATCCGGCGCCCGGCGAGCTGCGCGTTCCAGACCGGGCCGCGCACGATCCCGACGTCGATCTCGCCCCGCTCGACGGCCTCGATCTGCTGGCGCGTGCCGAGTTCGCGCAAGCGCAGCTTGACGCCCGGATAGCGCTGCGAGAAGCCGCGGATCAGGGGCGGCAAGATCGCCAGCGCGGCCGAGTCGATGAAGCCCAGGGTCAGCGTTCCGGCCACTCCCTGGGCGACCGAGCGCACCGCCTCGGCCGCGACGTCCGCCTGGGCGAGCACGCTGCGCGCTTGAGGCAGCAGCGCCTCGCCGGCGTCGGTCAGGCGCGCCCCGCGGCTGGTGCGCTCGAACAGCGGGGCGCCCAGCTCGTCCTCGAGCTTGCGAATCTGCTCCGAGAGCGCGGGCTGCGAGACGTGCAGCGCCTCGGCCGCGCGGCTGAAGTTGCGGTGCTGCGCGACGGCGGCGAAAGAGCGAAGGTCGCGGAGTTCCATCCGGCGGCCTTCGCTACTTCCGGCGCGAGCTCAGCGCCGCCGGCCCTGCACGGTCAGCCCGGTGATCGAGACCGTGACCGGCACGTCGGCGTAGCCGCCGCTCGCGTCGTTGACCCGTACGCTGGTCGTGCCGGCGTTGACCGGGGTCACCGTGAAGCTGTTCGCGCTCGAACCCGGCGCGACGGTGGCGATCGCCGTGTTGGCGCTGGTCCCCGTGAAGCCCCCGCCGTAATTCGGCTCGCTCACGGTCAGCGTCGCGGCGTACGGCGCGCCGCTGGCCAGGAACGAGAACGAGCTGGGCGAGCGCGCGATCGCGGAGTTGCTGGTCAGCGGCGGACCGGCGGCCGACACCGGTGCGGGCGACGTCACCGGGATCGCGATCCCGGTCGCGCCGTCGATCGCGGTGTACTGGGCCGGCGTCGTCACCACGCCGTGCTGCGTCGGGTCGTAGACGAAGATGCCGGTGTCGTCCGCGACGAACACGTTCTGGCGATCGTCGAAGGCCAGGCTGTAGGGACGGTTGTTGGAGTTGCCGTTCGCCAGCGCGCGGTACGACGTGGCGGCGTTCTGCTTGTACGCCACCAGGCCGATCGCGACCGGGGTCGCGCCCGGTGTCGGCGCGAGCGCCGTCCCGTCGGAGTAGACGTTGGCCGGGAACTCCCAGATCGTGTCGTCGTGCTGGTCGACGGCGACGTCGCCGACCGGAATGGAACCCTGCCGGTCGTAGTTGAGCACGCGGTCGTAGGGGTAGCTCGCGAGCGGCGTCACCGCGCCGCTGCCGTTCGCGGGCAGCACGTACACGCGCCAGCTCGAGGAGCCGGACGGTCCGGCGATGGTGTACACGCGGTCCTGCGAGTCGACCGCGACGGCGTAGGCGTTCCAGGTGTAGCTGGGCGGCAGGCCGGCGATCGCGGTGATCGTTCGGTCCGCGCTCGACGCGCCGGCCGGGAAGTGCGCCAGCGTCGTGCCGAAGCCCATCCAGACGCCGTCGGCCGAGTCGGCCGCCAGACCGCCGGGCAGGTTGCCGCTCTGGATCGTGCGGTCGGGAGACGTTCCGGCGGTCGGGAAGGGCGCGTAGTGCAGCACGTTCTGCGAGCCGCCGCCGCCGGCGTAGACCGAGCCGGTGCGGCCGGCGCTCACGAACGCGCCGAGCGGGCCGCCGTCGATGTTGCCGTTCGTCGTGCCCAGGCCGACGCCCGCGCCGCCGCCCAGCGTCTGGTACACGTCGAGCGGCGTTTCCGGATGGCGCGCGAGCCCGGCTTGCAAGACGTACGCGAACTGGGGCGCGACGTTCACGGTGATCGACTGCGTCGCCGAAGCGACGCCCGCGGCGGACGCCGTGATCGTGAAGTTCCCGATCTTCGCGCCGTTGTAGGCCAGCGTCACCGCGGTGCTCGGCGCGCCGACGCTCGTCGGCGAAAGCGACGTTGCGCCCGAGGTGTCGGAGTCGGAGAGCGTGATGGTCACCGGGTTGCCGTTCGCGTCGACGTAGCCGCCCGGGCCGACGATGACCTGGCCGGCGGCGTCGAGCGCTTCGACGGTGATGGGCGCGCTCGACGCGGTCCCCGCGTTGAGGAGCACCGCGGCGCCGGCCAGCTCGAGGCTCGCGACGACGCCCGACAGGGTCACGTTCGCAGTATTCACTTGGCCCGCGACGACGGTCACCGTGACCGGCGCGACCGACAGCGGCGCGCCGCTGGCGTCGCTGCTGGCATACGTCGACACGAAGACCGTGTCGGTGCCCAGCGGCGCGGGGAACTCGACCGTGCACACCAAGCCCGCGCTGCCCGGCGCGCAGCCGGGCGTCGAGGCGGCGAGCGCGCTGGTGTAGCGCGTGCCGCCGGGGATGACGATCGCGATCGACCCGGTGGCACGCGCTACACC
>CAXTNU010000321.1:0-4762 GCA_964245595.1 uncultured bacterium
GACTGGGTGCGCGGCTGTTACTTGGAACCCGACGACCGCGGCGGGCGGGCGGCGCTGCTCGCGACGCGCCGCGCGGTGCGCGGGCCGGCGAGCGGGCTCGTCCTGCTGCGCCGATTGCGCGATGCGTTGGGAGACGGAGACCTCGATCCTGCCGCGACCGCCGCGCTGCGCGAGCTGGAGGACGTCGTGTCGCTTCACGAGCGCACGCGCGACCGGTTGCTCGCGGCCGTCGAAGCCGCGCTCGGGCGCGACCGTCCGGCGGGCGAGGTGCCGTTGCGCACGGTGCCGAGCCGGCCGTTCTCGATGCGCTGTCACGCCTACCTCGAACACGTCGCCGGCGTCGAAGGCGCGGCGCTCGGTCACGGGCTGGTCGCGCTGAGCGGCGAGGAGCTGCGCGTCACGGGGTGGGCGCACGTCGAAGACTATCCGACGGCGGCGGTCGAGGTGTTCGTCGCGCTCGCGCCGTACGACGGCGGCGCCGATCTGCTGTTCCGCGCCGACTCGCGCGTCGCCCGGCCGGACATCGTGGCCGCGGCGCCCCTGTTTCCCCCGAACTGCGGCTTCGAGCTCGCCGCGAACACCGACGGGCTCGCGCCGGGCCGGTACCGCGTCGCGATCGTTCAGCGAACGCCCGATGCCTGGTATCGCGACGTCACGGCCGTGCACGTGGTGCGTGAAGAGGCATCTTGTTCGAGCGACTGAACTGGCGCTCCGATCGCGTCCTGCTCGGCGATCTGGTCTTTCGCATCGAGCAAGCGAAGGACGACCGCTGGGAGCTCGGCGACCAGTGCTTCGCCTTGTACAAGAACCGGCAGCTCCTCGAGCAGTTCGAGCGCTTTTGGTCGGCGACCGCCTTCCGGCCGCGCCGCATGCTCGAGATCGGCATCTGGGACGGCGGCAGCACCGCCCTCTGGCACGAGCTCCTGCGCCCGGAGCGGCTCGCCGCGGTCGACCTCATGGACCGCGCGGACAGCCCGTACTTCCAGCATTACGTCGCCGCGAACGGACTGGAAGGCCGCGTGACGACGCACTGGCGGACGAACCAAGCCGACCGCGCGGCGCTGCTCGAGATCGTCGAGCGCGATCTGGGCGGTAAACTCGATTTCGTCATCGACGACGGCTCGCATCTCTTCGGGCCGACCCGGGCCAGTTTCGAGACGCTCTTTCCGCTCTTGCCGCCCGGTGGCGTGTACGTCATCGAGGACTGGGCTTGGGAGCACTGGCCGGAGTTTCAGGACCCGGGTAATTTTTGGGCCGGCGAAGAGGGGCTCACGGCGCTCGTCGCCGAGCTGGTGGCGGCGACGGGCACGTCGCGCACGCTGATTCGCAACGTCTCCGTCTACGAAGGGTTCGTCGCGGTCGAGCGCGCGGAAGGCGACGCCGGAGCGGACGGCTTCCACCTGAGCGATCACGTGCGCCGGCGCCCCTGGCGCGCGAACGCCCTGCCGGCACCGGAACACGACGACGTGAAGCTCTTCGCGTTCTACTTGCCGCAGTTCCACCCGATTCCCGAAAACGATCGCTGGTGGGGCAAGGGGTTCACGGAGTGGTCGCGCGTGGCGCGCGCGCGGCCGCAGTTCGACGGGCACTACCAGCCGCATCTGCCGGAGCGGCTGGGGTACTACGACTTGCGGCTGGCCGAGACGCGCGAGCGCCAAGCGGCGCTGGCGCGCAGCTACGGCGTTCACGGCTTCTGCTACTACTATTACTCGTTCGGGGCGAAGACGCTGCTCGAACGGCCGCTGGCGGAGATGCTCGCGAGCGGTCAGCCGGACATGCCGTTCTGCCTGTGCTGGGCGAACGAGAACTGGACCCGCCGCTGGGACGGCGACGAGCGCGAGCTGCTCATCGAGCAGCGCTACGGTCCCGAGCTCGACCTGGCGCTCATCGACGATTTGATGCCGTTCTTCCTCGACCCCCGCTACCTGCGCATCCGCGGCGCGCCCGTGCTGCTCGTGTACCGGGCGGGAGCGCTGCCCGAACCGCACGCGACGATCGCGCGCTGGCGCGAAGCGGCGCGCAAGCACGGCCTCCCGGGCCTGCACGTCGTCGCGGCGCTGACCTTCGGGCTGGCCGATCCGCGCCCGCTCGGCTTCGATGCCGCGGTCGAGTTCCCGCCGCACGGTGAAGTGCTGCCCGGCGACGCCTATGCGGCGAGCGGGCTGCGGCCGGATTTCAGCGGCGCCGTCGTCGCGTACGACGCGGTCGCCGAACGGCAGATCGCGCTTCCTCCACGCCCGTTTCGCACGTACCGGACGGCCATGGCGGGCTGGGACAACACCGCCCGGCTCGGGCTGCGCGGAACCGTGTTCCACGGTGCCACGCCGGCTTCGTACGAGCGGTGGCTCGGTTCGCTGGTCACGGCGGCGCGGCTCGGGCACCCCGACCACCGGCTGGTCTTCGTCAACGCTTGGAACGAATGGGCCGAAGGCGCGCACCTCGAGCCGGATCGCCGGTTCGGCACCGGCTACCTCGAAGCGACGCAGCGCGCCCTCGGAGTCTAGCGGCCGGCGGCTCGCATGTCTAGGGCGGCACCGTCTCGCTGGACCGCTCGGCTCGGCACGCACGAAGAAGGGCGCGATCGACGGGCGCGCCCGAGAGCACCGGACTACCCAACCTCTCTCCCGAGAGTGGGTATGGACTGGAAGGTCAGACGCGCTTGACGCGCTTGCTCCGCAGGCAGTTGGTGCAAACCTTGGCCGTCCGGTGCGTTCCGCGGTCGTCGACCTTGACGGCTTGCAGGTTGGGCAGCCACCGCCGCTTGGTCTTGTTCATTGCGTGTGAGACATTGTTCCCGGACATCGGGCCCTTGCCGCACACGTCGCATCGCTTGGCCATAACAGGGGGAGTGTACCAAATCCGACCCCTCGCCGACAAGGGCGTTTCCCGCAGGGCAGGGCGCTCCGGTCCCGGAACGCGTCGGACGCTCACATGGCAGTCACCACGCTGGACGGGCGGGCGTTCGAGAAGTTCGTCGCCGCCGGGACCTACTTCTTGCGGAAGTACCGGGGCGTCCTCAACGACCTCAACGTGTTCCCCGTCCCCGACGGGGACACGGGCTCGAACATGTTCCTGACCGCCAAGGCGGCCCTGCGCGAGGCGCACCTGGTCTGCGGCCAGCCGCTCTCGGTCGTCGCGGCCGCCGCCGCCCACGGCTCCTTGCTGGGCGCGCGCGGCAACAGCGGGGTGATCCTCTCGCAGATGCTGCGCGGCTTCGCCCACAGCGTGCGCCACCGCGAGACGATCGACACCTTCCAGCTCTCGCTCGCGATGCGCGAGGCGGTGACGTCGGCCCGGGCCGCGCTGACCAAGCCGGTCGAGGGCACGATCCTCTCGGTGGCCAGCGCGGCCGCGGACGAGGCCTACCGGCTGGCCGTGCGCGAGCCCGACTTCTACCGCCTGGCCGACGCCGTGCTGCGGGCCGCCAACGACGCTCTCGACCGCACCCCCGAGCAGCTTCCCGCGCTCAAAGAGGCCGGGGTGGTCGACTCGGGCGGAGCCGGGTTCTGCTACTTCCTCGAAGGCGTGCTGCGCTTCATCCCCGAGCAGACCAAGCGCACGACCGCGTTCCCGCGCCGGCCGGTGCGCTCGAGCGTGTTCACCCGCCAGCAGGTCGTGGGCGAGAACCGCTTCTGCACCGAGTTCGTGCTCGAGCAGGCCGCCGTCGAAGCCCACCCGCTGCGCGACGAGCTCGAGCGGCACGGCGACTCGCTGCTGGTGATCGGGGCCGCCCCGACGATCAAGGTCCACCTCCACACCGGCGCGCCCGAGGTGGTGAAGGGCATCGCGGCCCGGCACGGCAGCGTGACCCGCTGGAAGGTCGAGGACATGGCCCGCCAGCACACCCTGCTGGTCGTCGACAAGCCGGCCCGGGCGCTGGGGATCGCGGCGGTCGTGCCGGGGGCGGGCTTCGACCGGATCGCGCGCGAGCTGGGCGCCGAGGTGACGATCCCGGTTCCGGCCGGGGCCAACCCGTCGGTCGAGGACCTGCTGATCGGGGTCAACGCCTCGCTGGCCGACACCGTCTATCTGCTGCCCAACGACCCCAACGTCGCGCTGGCCGCGCGCGAGGTCGGCGCGCTGACCGCCAAGACCGTGATCGTCGTGCCGACCGCCGACCCGCTGGCCGGCCTGGCGGTGCTGCTCGCGCTGGGCGGGGCGGAAGAGCCGGTGCCGCTGGAGGAACTGACCCCGGCGCTGGCCGCGGTCAGGAGCGCGTCCGTGTTCTTCGCCGGCAAGGATGCCAGCGTGGGCGGCGTGGCGGTGCAGAAGAACGCGCCCACCGCCGCGCTCGGCAAGCGGCTGTTCACCGCGCCGTCGCTGGGCGAGGTGCTGATCGAGGCTGCCAGCGCGCTGGGTGCGGCGCAAGGGGAGCTGCTCACCCTCTACTACGGCGGGGCGCAGAAGGAGCGCGACGCGCAAAAGCACATGGCGCAGCTGTGCGAGCGCTTCGCCGGGGTCGAGGTCGAGTATTACTACGGCGGCCAAGCCGGCATCGAGTACTGGGTCTCCGTTGAGTAGCTTGCCCGTCATAGCCGTCGACGCGATGGGCGGCGACAACGCGCCCGAGGCGGTCGTGGCGGGCGCGCTGCTCGCGCGGCGCGACGGGCTGGGGCGCATCGTGCTGGTCGGCGACCGGGCCCGGATCGCGCCGCTGCTGAGCGCCGAGACGGACATCGAGATCGTCCATGCGGCGGGCGAGGTCGCGATGGACGCCGCCGCCGCCTCCGCGGTGCGCAACGCGGCCGGCACGTCGCTCGGC
>CAXTNU010000322.1:0-4761 GCA_964245595.1 uncultured bacterium
GAGTCACCGCTGCCGGAGTCGCCACCGACCCATGCTCCGCTCGTGTCGCCACCGGCCGTGCCGCTCGAAAGATCCGGCGCGTTTCCGGCCGCATAATCGCCGCCGCTCGCGTTGCCGTAGTCACCGCCGCCCGGGCCGAAGCCGGCTTGATCGCGGAAGCCGTCGTCGCGCCGCCCGCCGAACAGCTCGTTGCCCAGGAAGGCTCCGCCCAGGCCGCCCAGCAGCCCGCTGAAGAAACCCCCGCCGCCGCCGCGCCCATAGCCATAACCGCCCGGCATCGGGCCGCCGTACCCTGGGCCGTAGCCCGGCCCCTGCCCATAGCCGGGTCCCTGCCCGTAACCGGGTCCCTGCCCGTAGCCCCGTCCGTACGGCCCAGGCGCGCCGTACCCCGGGCCGGGCCCGGACCCGGGTCCGGACGGCCCGCGCCCGTAGCGCGGATCGTAGCCGGGGCCGCTGCGGCGCCCGCTGAGCCGCCGGAAGAACCAGCCGATGAGGAAGAACAAGATCCTGGCCATGTGCCGCTCCAAAGCCCGCCGCGTTCGTGCCGGCGGCTGCCATCGTTTCCCCACTTTGGCCGGACCGTACGGCGCCTCGGCCGCCACTCGAGCAATTGACTTTCTCGGGCCGCGTGCTAACATGATGCCAAATGGCAGAGCGCAAAGTGCCGAAGCGGCGCACCACGAGGCCGGCCGTCCAGCCGGTGGAAAAGATTCCCGGCGTCAGCCCGCTGATTCTGCCGATCTCGTTTTGCACGCAGTTGACCGGCAGCACGGATAGCCTCGCCATCCGCGACACGATCACGCACAGCGGCGTGACCGGCGCCGTGCTGCGGGCCGTGCGCGAACGGCTCGGCCTCACGATCGCCGACGTGTCGCGCGTGCTGGGGTCCGGCGAGCGCACCGTGATTCGCAAGGAACAGCAGCGCGCGCCGCTCTCGACCACCGAGTCCGATCGGGCGTACCGGCTGGCGCGCGTCGCCGATCTGGCGCTCGAGATGATCGGCGACGAGCGCAAGGCCACGGCCTGGCTGCGCACGCCCAGCACGTACCTCGGCGGGGAGACGCCCGTCGCGCTGCTCGACACCGAGATCGGCACGGATCTCGTGGTCGAGTCGCTGTACGCGATCGGCCACGGCGGCGTCGCGTAGGTGCGGGTCTGGCGCCTCACCCGGGCGCCGTTCGCGCGCGCGCCGTTCGACGGGGTCGGGCCCGCGCGCGGCGGCGGCCGCTGGAACAGCCGCGGCACGTACGTCGCCTACGCGGCCTCGTCGCGCGCGCTCGCGATCCTCGAAGTGCTCGTGCACGTCAGCCGCGAGCAGGCCCCGACCGACTACGTGTTCGTGCAGGCGGAGCTTCCCGACGACGCCATCGAGCCGCTCGACCCCGGCGAACTCCCCGCCGGCTGGCAGGCGGAGCCGCCGCCTGCCGAATTGCACCTGATCGGCGACGAATGGGTCCGCTCCAACCGCTCGCTGGCACTACGCGTTCCGTCCGCGGTCGTGCCGGAGGAAGCGAACTACCTGGTCAACCCGAGCCACCCGCGGGCGGGCGAGATCCGCATCGTCGGCACGCCGGCCCGGGCCGTTCTCGACCCCCGGCTTTTGCGCTGACCTGACCGCGGCAAGGCGCCGGAACGCCCGCCCGGCGCGAGCGTCCCAGCCGCCCGTTCGGCCGCAGGAACCGCCTCGTGCGGAGGTGTGCTCTAGCGGGTTTAGAACCCGTGGGAGTTTTGGAGAAACGCCGCGTCGTCATCACGGGGCTGGGCGCGATCACGCCGCTCGGCCGCACCGTCCAGGAATTCTGGGAAGGGCTGCTGGCCGGCCGCAGCGGGGTCGGTCCCGTCACGGCCTTCGACCCGGCCAAGCTGACCACCCGAATCGCCGCCGAGGTCAAGGATTTCGACGCCGGCGCCGTGCTCGGGCGCAAAGAGGCGCGCCGAATGGACCGCTACGCCCAGTTCGCGATGGTCGCGGCGCGCGAGGCGTGGGCCGACGCCCGCTTGCCCGACGATCCCGAGGTCCGGGCCCAGACCGGGGTCATCATCGCGAGCGGCATCGGCGGCATCATCACGGTCGAGGAGACCACCCTGGCGGTCGGGCCGAGCGAGCGCTGGGACCGCATCTCGCCGTTCTTCGTCCCGATGCTGATGGCCAACGCCGCCTCGGCTCAAGTCTCGATGGAGTACGGCCTGCGCGGACCCGTATTCGCGATCTCCAGCGCCTGCGCGAGCGGCAACGACGCGATCGTCGCGGCCTACGACAAGATCGCGCTGGGCGAGGCGCTCGCGATCGTCACCGGCGGCAGCGAGGCGACCGTCATCGCGACCGCGATGGGCGGCTTCTGCACGATGAAGGCGATGTCGACCCGCAACGACGACCCGACCCACGCCTCGCGCCCGTTCGACGCGGGCCGCGACGGCTTCGTGCTGGGCGAGGGTGCCGGCATCATGGTGCTCGAGGACCGCGAGTTCGCCGTCGAGCGCGGGGCCAAGATCTACGGCGAGGTGCTGGGCTACGGCCAGGCCGCCGACGCCTACCACATCGCCCAGCCCGACCCCGAGTCGCGCGGCGTGATCCTGGCGATGGAACGCGCGCTCAAGCGCAGCGGCCGCAGCCCCGAGCAGATCGGCTACATCAACGCGCACGGCACCTCGACGCCGCTGGGCGACGCGGCCGAGTCGCAGGCGATCGAGCGCGTCTTCGGCGAGCACGCCGCGAACGGGCTGCTGGTGTCCTCGACCAAGTCGATGCACGGCCACCTGCTCGGCGCGTCGGGCGCGATCGAGGGCATCGCGACCCTGCTGGCGCTCCAGAACGGCATCGTGCCGCCGACCACCAACTACGAAACCCCCGATCCCGAGTGCCGGCTGGACTACGTGCCCAACATCCCGCGCAAGGCCGACCTGCACAGCGCGATGTCCAACGGCTTCGGCTTCGGCGGCCACAACACGTCGGTGGTGTTCGGAAAGCACGCGGTTTAGCACTATGGTGGCGGACCGAGCGCAGCGGAATCTTTCGCGTACCGAAGCGGCGTTGCGAGGTCGGACCGGGGGCCCCACGCAACGCGTGGGGGGCGCGCAGCCCGGGGCGGAGCGCCTTTAAATGGCCGGGGAAAAGCGGCGCGCGCGGCTGCGGGCGCTGCTCAAGACCGCCGGCGCGGGCGACGTCGACGCGGCGCTGTTCGAGCAGGCGTTCGTGCACGAGTCCGCGGCGCGCGAGGGCGCCGGCGCGTCCAACGAGCGGCTGGAGTTCTTCGGCGACGCGATCCTGGGCTTCGTCACCGCGCGCTGGCTGATGGACAAGTACGGCGGCGCCAGCGAAGGCGAGCTGCACCGCCGCAAGGCCGTGCTGGTCAGCGGCGACGCCTGCGCGCAGACCGCGCGCCGGCTCGACCTGCACGAGCTGATCGTGCTGGGTGTAGGCACCGCGCAGACCGGCGGCGCGGAGAACGCGACGATCCTGGCCGACGCGTTCGAGGCGTTTCTCGCCGCGCTCTACCGCGCGACCGATCTGGAGCGGGTGGCGCGTTTCATCGAGCGGGAGCACCTGATCGAGGCCGACCGCGGCGCGACCGGCGAGGCCGACGCCAAGACCGCGCTGCAGGAGCTGGCGCAAGCCGCGCTGCGCGTCACGCCGATGTACTTCGAGCGCGCCGAGGGCCCGCCGCACGAGCGCCGCTACACCTCGCAGGTGCGGGTCGGCGACGAGATCCTGGGCGAGGGCATCGGCCCCTCGAAGAAGGCCGCGCAGCTCGGCGCGGCGGCGATGGCGCTCAACGCCCTGCGCCAGCGCTACCCGCAAGCGCCGCGCCGCGCTGAGGCCCCGGCGCACTCGGCGGCGAAGGAAGACCGGGACGTGATCTCCCTCGACAAGCGCCGCGGCGGCGCGCGCCCGCCGCGCAAGCCCCGCCCGGGAGCCTCCTCCTAGCGCATGCGGCTCAAATCGCTCAAGGTCTTCGGCTTCAAGACGTTCGCCGAGGCCACGACGCTCGAGTTCACCCCGGGCACGACCGCGGTGGTCGGCCCCAACGGTTCGGGCAAGTCGAATCTGGTCGACGCGATCCGCTGGGTGCTCGGCGAGCAGTCCTCGCGCAGCCTGCGCTCGCAGAAGATGGAGGACGTCATCTTCGCCGGCAACGCCGCGCGCAAGCCGCTGGGCATGGTCGAGGTCTCGCTGACGTTCGACAACGCGGACCGGACTTTGCCGCTGGGCTTCGACGAGGTGGCGATCACCCGCCGCGCCTACCGCGCGGGCGAGTCGGAGTTCTTCATCAACCGCGCGGCGGTGCGCTTGCGCGACGTGCACGAGCTGCTGATGGGCACCGGCTTGGGCCCGGGCTCGTACGCCATCGTCTCGCAGGGCCAGATCGACGCGATCCTGTCCTCGAAGCCGACCGAGCGCCGCGCGCTGTTCGAGGAGACCGCCGGAATCGGTAAGTTCCTGGCCCGCAAGCACGAAGCGCTGCGCCGGCTCGAAGCGACCGAGCAGAACGCGATCCGGGTCAACGACCTGATCGCCGAACTGGAACGGCGCGTGCCCGAGCTCGACGCGCAGGTGCGCCGTGCGAAGCGCTACCGCAAGGTGACCGCGCGCGTGCGCGACTTGGAGATCCTGTCGTTCCTGCGCGCCTCGTCGTCGCGCCGGGCCGAGCGCGAGCGGGTCGCGGCCGAGCTGGCGCGCCACGAGAACGAGCGCGCCGCCGCCGCCGCCCGCGCGGCGCAGCTCGGCGCGGAGCTGTCGCAACTGCGCGAGACCCTCTACAC
>CAXTNU010000323.1:0-4747 GCA_964245595.1 uncultured bacterium
GGCTGACCGAGCCGACGGCGGGGCTGGGCGCGGTCAACGCCGCGATGGACCTGCGAAACTACACCAACCTCGGCGGCGATCTGATGGTCTTCTCGCTCTGATGATCGCACGCAGCACGGCGCGCCGGGGTCTGCCGGCCTTGGGCGCGCTGCTCGCGCTGCTCGTCGCGTCGCTCTCGGGCGGCGCGGCGCGCGGCGCGGGCGACAGCAGCACGCTGCGGGTCTGCGCGGACCCCGACTACCTGCCCTACTCCACCCGCGACGGGCGCGGCTTCGAGAACAAGATCGCCCAGACGATAGGCCGCGCGCTGGGCCAAAAAGTCAGCTACACCTGGGCCTCGACCCGCGGTCCGGGCGGCTACGACCGCTTCCTGCGCACGACGCTGCGCGCGGGCCTGTGCGATCTGGTCATCGACGTGCCGTACGCCAGCAACGACCTGACCGTCACGCGCCCGTACTACGTCAGCTCGTACGTGTTCGTCTATCCCAAAGCCAAGCACCTCGACATCACCTCGATGGACTCGCCCGCGCTCAAGACCGTGCGGATCGGCTTCGAGACCGAGACGCCGGCCGAGACCGGGCTCAAGCTGCGGGCGCTGATCGTGCACGCCGACCCGTTCGAGATCGGCGACGAGGCCGGCGCCTCGCCGGCCCTGATCCTCGACGCGCTGCGGGCCGGCAAGATCGGGGTCGCGGTGACCTGGGAGCCGTCGATCGGCTACTTCCTGCGCTCGCGCCCGGAGCTGACCGTCGTGCCGGTTCCCAACTCGCGCTCGCAAGGTTCGCCCGAGCAGTACGTCTTCCCGATGTCGATGGCGACCAGGCCCGGCGACACCACGCTCGCGCCGCGCCTGGAGCGCGCGATCGCCCAGCACAAGACCGAGCTCGATGCGATCCTGAGCACGTACGGGGTGCGCCTCTACCCGGTCGGGACGCCGTCGTGAGCGCGTCGAAGAACGTGGCCGCCAAGCCGCGCGTCGGCTTGGTCGGCGCGGGCCGGATGGGCGCCAACATGGCGCAGCGGCTGCGCGACGTCGGCTACGAGATCGCGGCGGTCTACGACGTGCGCCCCGAAGCGGCGCAGGCCGCCGCCGCGGCGACCGGCGCGCGCGCCGTGCCGACTCTCGCGGAAGTGACCGCGGCGGCGGAGGTCGTCGTCACCGTCGTCTCCGACGACGCGGCGATGTACGGCATCTTCGCCGAGTCGGGCGACTCGCTGCTGCGCAACGCCAAGGGCCGGACATTCGTGAACTGCGCGACCGTCTCGCCGCGCGTCCACGTCGACGTCGAGCATCTGGCCGAAGCGGCCGGTGCGTTCAGCGTCGAGGCCTGCATGGCCAGCTCCATCTCGCAGGCCCGCGCCGGCACGCTGTACCTGATGATCGGCGGGCGCCGAATCGCCTTCGACCGGGTGCGCGAGCTGCTCGAGAGCATGAGTTCCTCGCTGCGCTACGTCGGCGCGGCGGGCGAAGCGGCGAAGGTCAAAGCGCTGGTCAACATGGTGATGAACGTCAACACCGCGGGCTTGGCCGAAGGGCTGGGCCTGGGCGCCGCGCTCGGGCTGGACGTCGCGCTGCTGCGCGAAGTCTTCGCCCAGACCGGCGCCAACTCGCGCGTGCTCGAGACCGACGGCGAGGACATGCAGAACCGCGAGCACGACGTGTACTTCTCCGCCGCGCACGCCGCCAAGGACTCCGGCATCGCGCTCGACCTCGCGCGCGAGCAGAATCTGCCGCTCCCGCTGGCCGCCGCGAGCAAGACCCAGTACGACCGCATGGTCGCGCTCGGCCTGGGCGAGCTGGACAAGTCCGGCGTCGCCGAGCTGACCTTTCCCGCGCGGCGCGCCGAGCACGAGCAGCCCGCCTGAGCGCGCCG
This sequence comes from uncultured bacterium, assembly GCA_964245595.1. Taxonomy (GTDB): domain Bacteria; phylum Vulcanimicrobiota; class Vulcanimicrobiia; order Vulcanimicrobiales; family Vulcanimicrobiaceae; genus Vulcanimicrobium. The sequence goes on from CAXTNU010000323.1 coordinate 1,875, forward strand.
CCGCACCGCACACCCCTTTCGCACCGTGACATCAGGAGAGTCTCCACATGGCTAGCGCCACCGGAACCACCGTCGTCCCGCTCGTCAGTTCCTCGACCGCCGGCCCGCTCGGCGCGATCCACCTCCCGCGCCTGTGGGCCAAGCTCACCTTGCACAACGCGGGCAAGCTCGCCGAGGGCTACGACTCCTGCGGCCAAGGCTTCGACCAGATGACAATCAGCGCGCTGGGCCTGGACCGCCAGCGTGTGATCGACTACATCGCCAGCGAAAAACCGACCTACATGCAGTTCGAGCAATGGGTGGTCGCGCAGAACGGCGGCTCGATCCCGCAGGAAAAGATCGACGCGCACAACGCCGCGGTTCGCGGCTACAACCACGGCGACGACCTCGCCAAGTCGATGCGCACCGCAGCGGGCGTGCCGCACGACCACATCAGCGACGCGGTCACCCTGAACACGCTCGAAGACCTCGACGAGCTGCACGCGCAAGCGCAGGCGCGATGAAAGGAGCGGCTCTGGGCGTGCTCGGCGCGCTGGCGATCGGCGCGCTGATCCCGCTCGCCGCGAACGGCGCCGGCGCGAGCGCGCCGGCGCTCTACTCCTCCGCGCAAGTCGCGAGCGGCGAGAAGCTCTACGCCGCCAAGTGCGGACTGTGCCACGGGGCCTCGCTCGAAGGCGGCGCCGGGCCGCCGCTGAGCGGCCCCAACATGACCACGCTGGGCACCAAGACGCACCTCACCGTCGGCGACATGTTCGGCTACATCACCTCCAACATGCCGATGAACGCGCCGGCGAGCCTGACCCACGACCAGTACGTCGCGGTGCTGGCCTACATCCTGAACAAGAACGGCTATCCGGCCGGCGCCAAGCCGCTGACCTACGCGAGCGCGAACTCATCTAAAGCGATCGTCCGGTCCTACAAGTGAGGGTTCGGGGGACGAGCGTGGCGCGGTCGGGCGCGATCGTGCGCCCGGCGGTTGCGGCGCTGGTCGCCCTTTCGATCGTCGCGCCGGCGGCCGGGTACGCGCACCCGGCGGCGGTCGACGTCGCGGTGCGGCCGCTGGCCGCGCACGTCACGGGCATGCCGTACGCGCCGACGGCTTCACCGGCCGAGCTCGACGAGCTGACCGCGACGCTCGACCACGACCTGCGCGCGCGCCACGTCGCGCTCGCCGATCCGGCGGCGGTCGTGCGCGCGGTGCGGCGGGCCGGTTTCGACCAGCACGATCCCAACCGCGCCTGCGCCGAGCCGGAGTGCGCGCGCAAGATCGGCGCGCTGCTCGGCGCGCGCCGGGTGGTGGTCGGTTCGGCGACGCGTGAGATGGCGATGATCTGGTCGACCGACGCTCAGATCGTCGACGTCGCGAGCGGCCGCAGCCTGCCGGTGCTGCAAGCCGGCTACAAGGGCGATTTCACGACCATGCGCTTCGGCCTGAACGAGCTGGCGGGCGGGCTGGCGACACGTTTGAACGGCCGCACCGCGCGGCGATGAGCCCAGCGTGAAGGCGGCGGTGTTCGAGGCAGCGGGGCGGCCGCTGACGGTCCAAGACGTCACCGATCCGACCCCGGGTCCGGCCGATCTGATCCTGCGGGTGACCGCCTGCGGAATCTGCGGCTCGGACCTGCACTTGGCCGAGGTGCGCGGCGGCGCCGGCATGCCGGCCCTGCCGCGCGGCGCGGTGATGGGGCACGAGTTCGCAGGCGAAGTCGTCGCGGCCGGCCACGACGTGCGCGCCACCTGGCGGATCGGAACGCGGGTGACCGCACTGCCGTACGTCGGCTGCGGCGCGTGCGCGGCGTGCGCGTCCGCCGGCCGCTGCGCCCGCGCGGTGGAACTCGGGCTGGGGCGGCTGCCCGGTGCGTACGCGGAGTACGTGCGGGTCGGCGCCCGCGAGACGCTGGCGCTGCCCGACGCCGTCGGCAACGTCGCCGGCGCGCTGGTGGAACCGCTCGCGGTCGGCCTGCACGCGGTGCACGTCGCGCGGCTCGAGCGCGCGGAAGGCGTGCTGATCGTCGGCGCCGGGCCGATCGGGCTCGCGGTCGCCGCCTGGTGCCGCTTCTTCGGCGCGCGCGACGTGGTGGTGAGCGATCTCGTCCCGGCGCGGTTGGAACGCGCGGCGAGCCTCGGTGCGACGGCGTGCGTCGACGCGCGCGGCGGCGACGTCATCGGCGAGGTGAAGCGCAGCATAGGCGCGCGCCCGCCGGTCGTGTTCGACTGCGCCGGCGTGCCCGGCAGCCAGCAGCTCGCGATGGACTACGCGCCGACCGGCGGCCGGATCGTCGTGGTCGGGGTGTGCATGCAGCCCGACACGATCCTGCCGGTGAAAGCCGTCACCAAGGAACTGCAGGTGAACTACGTGTTCGGCTACCGCCGAGCCGACTTCGCGTTCACCATCGACATGCTCGCCGCGAGCCGGCTCGACCCGCTGCCGATGATCTCGCGCACGGTCGGGTTCGCCGCGTTCCCGGCCGCCTTCGAAGCGCTCAAGACGTCCAAGCACGACTGCAAGGTGATGCTGGAGCCGGGCGCGGCGGAGTAGCCCGATCGGGTGATGCGGTGCCGCGCGCGGCGGCGTACGATGCGGGCATGGCAACCGAAACGAGCGCGCTGGTCGCGCTCTCCAACGACATCGCGGCGACCGTGGAGCGTACCGCGCCCAGCGTCGTCGCGGTCGAGGGCCGGGCGCGGATCGGCTCGAGCGGGTTCTACGTCCGGCCCGACCTGATCCTGACCGCCGACCACGCGCTCGAGAGCGACGAGGTCGAGGTCATAGGCGCGGACGGCGAGAGCGCGCCGGCGACGATCGCCGGGCGGGATCCCTCCACCGACCTGGCCTTGCTGCGCGTCGCGCGGACCGGCCCGCCGCTGAGCTT
>CAXTNU010000324.1:0-4744 GCA_964245595.1 uncultured bacterium
GGGGAAACGCTCCGTGGCCGGCAAAAGGTCGCGCCGCTCGGATTAGAGCGAGAGGGTGCTCTGGTAGCCGACCCGCTGGCCGGTGCCGATCGCCACGCACGACATCGGGTCGTCGGCGACGATGACCGGGATGCCGGTCACCTCGCCCAGCAGCGTGTCGAGCCCGCGCAGCAGCGCGCCGCCGCCGGTCAGGATCACGCCCCGGTCGATGATGTCGGCGGCGAGCTCGGGCGGAGTCTTCTCGAGTACCGCCTTGACCGCTTCGACCACCGCCTGAACCGGCTCGGAGAGCGCCTCGCGGACTTCCTCAGAGGTGATCTTGACCGTCTTGGGCAGGCCGTTGATCAGGTCGCGGCCGCGGATCTCCATCGCCAGCTCTTGCTCCAGGCGGTAGGCCGAGCCGATCTTGATCTTGATCTCCTCGGCCGTGCGCTCGCCGATCATCAGGTTGTAGACGCGCCGGATGTGGCGGATGATCGCCTCGTCGAGCTTGTTGCCGGCCACCCGAATCGACTGCGAGACCACGATCCCGCCCAGCGAGATCACCGCGACGTCGGTCGTGCCGCCGCCGATGTCGACCACCATGTTGCCCGAAGGCCCGTCGATCGGCAGCCCGGCGCCGATCGCGGCGGCCATCGGCTCCTCGATGATGTCGACCGACTTCGCGCCGGCCAGCTTGGCCGCGTCGCGCACCGCGCGCTCCTCGACCGAGGTGATCTCGGCCGGGACGCAGATCACGACCGACGGCTTGGGCCGGAACAGGGTCGCGAAGAACGAGCGCTGGCGGGTGACCTTCTTGATGAAGTAGCCGAGCATGGCCTCGGTCACTTCGAAGTCTGCGATGACGCCGTCGCGCAGCGGCCGGATCGCCTGGATGTTGCTCGGCGTCTTGCCGAGCATCAGCCGCGCCTCTTCGCCCACCGCGATCGTCTTGTTGGTGCGCACGTCCTTGGCGACGACGGACGGCTCCCGTAAGACGATGCCTTTGCCCTTGACGTAGACGAGCACGTTGGCGGTACCAAGGTCGATCCCGATGTCGATGACGGTTGACTCCCGGAGGGACGGCGGCCGCCACGCGCAGGACGCGCGCAATCGCCGCTGTTGAAACGGCCCCCTACGTTCGGCCGGATCGGACGAATTCCTGATCCGGCGCTTCCTTTGCCGAGGGAGCAGCGGCCGTGGCCACCGGATTGCCTTCGACCGGCCACCTCCCGCGACCCGCGCCCGGCGGCGCCTGCCTAGACGTAATCCCGCAGGGTCAGCGTGACGGCGCGGGCCGTGCCGTCCTTGGCGGTGAGGCCCAGGCGGATCGCGGTGCCGGGCGCGCCGAGGAACGCCGCGCGCACGGCGCCCACCCCGCCGGGCGCGGTGCCGTCGATCGTGGCGATCGTGTCGCCACGGGCCAGGCCGGCTTCGGCGGCCGGGGTGCCGGGGCGGACGTCCGCGACGACGACCTTGCCGGCCTGGCTGACGACGAACACACCCGCCCGCTCGTAGCCGTCGCGCGCCGCGAAGGCCCGGCCCGGCGCGAGCGCCATCGTCTGGTGCGGGTAGTCGAAGGTGACCGTGAAGCGCTTGAACACGCCGGCGCCGATGTTGCCGCTCACGAAGGGGTCGGCGAACGCGCCCTGTTTTTGCGTGCTCAAGTCCGCGACGATGCCGGGGATGGTGAATCCGCCCAAGGCCAGCGTCGTGCGGCCGAGCCGCCCTAGGGATGCGCCGCCGACGCCGAAGCCGTTCGCTCCGACCGCGGTCGCGTTGGGCGGGACGACGGCCGGGTGAGCGGCGATGAAGGGCGACATCACGCTCAAGCTCACGCGGCTGCCGGTGTCGATCGTGCACGACCCGGGCACGCCCGCGATCGCGCAGGCGACCATCGGCTGGGTGGCGTTGAAGACGAACGGGATGGTGGTGCCGGGCAAGGCGCCGGCGGCGCTCGGCACGGTCAGCACGATGCGGCCGGCGTCGTAGTCGAAGGTCGTCACGAAGCGCGCCAGCACCTCGAAGCCGATCAGCCCGTCGACCGGCCTGCTGGCGGCGGTGAAGCCCGCGCGCACCGGGGCGAGCAGGAAGCTCTGCCGGCGCAGGGTCGCGTCGCCGATGCTCAGCGCGTCGACGGTCGCGAACTGGAACGCCTCGCTGGTCGAGCCGACGCCGGCGCCGTTGATCCCGCCGGTCGGCGCGATGCCCAGCTCCTTGGCCAGGTCGGCGTCGAGCAAGTTCTGGCCGCCGGAGTCGAACAAGAACGTGAACGGCCCTTTGCCGTCGATGAGCACCCGCAGCGCGACGTGGTTGTCGACCAGCTCGAACGGGATCGCGGTGCTCGTACCGTGCGCGATGCTCGCGTCGCGCACGTCGCTGACCGGCCGGCGCAGCATCCCCGCCGCGGCCGCGCCGTCGGCCTCGGCCGCGCTCGCGGCGAAGGTCGACGCGCCCTCTTCCGTCTCGACGCTCTGCGCGAACGCGACCTGCAGCCCGTTCACCGGGCGGTAGTCGCTCCAGCGCGTGACGGTGGTGGTGCGCCCGATCGGCGCGACGCTGCGGGCGGGCAGGTGCGTGCGCGCGTCGAGCCACAGCTCGAAGGGCAAGCTCCCGGGCGGGGTGACGCTCAGGACGTCGTAGTGCGTGCCCGCGTCGTCGCGCGCGCCGGCGTACGTCACGCTGCCGCCGCCGTGGCCGGGCAGCCAGGGCCCGTAGCGGTTCAGGTAAGCCTGGTCGAGCGCGGCGTCGCGCCCGCCGACGCTGCCGTCGTCGAACACCACCCCGCCCGCGTCGCGGTTCCAGGCATGGCTGCCGTCGTAGCCGGTCGCGCCGCTGAGCGGGCCCGCGTCGACGTACGCCGCGAAGCTGCCGTCGCGCACGTCCTGCCACGACTCCACCGTGGCCGGCACGCCCGCGATCTTCCCGCTCCCGCGCAGGCGCACGGTGTGAACCTTCGCCAGCGCGTCGACGCCGAGCGCGGCGGCCGACGCCCGCAGCACACTCTCCGTGTGCGGATCGTCCGCCGCCCGAGCGGCGCCGGAGACGGCGGTGAACGTGAGTGCCAGCGCGGCGGCGGACACGGCGAAACGCGCGACGGCCGAAGTCTTCATGCTCCATCTACACGCCGCGCGGCGCGGGGTTTCAGCGCCGCGGGTTGCCGGGATGGAGCTCAGGCGCCGCCGGTCGCCGGGACGGTGGGGTACTCGCTGGTCTCGAACGTGCCGGTCGGCTCGCTGAACGGGATGATGCCGCTGGAGCGCTGGACCTGGCCACCCAGCGCCGAGAGCGTCTCCTCGAGCCGCTCGTAGCCGCGGTCGATGTACTCCAGGCCGATGATCTCGGTCTCGCCGGACGCGCACAAGCCGGCCAGCACGAGCGCCGCGCCGGCCCGGATGTCGGGCGCTTCGACCGGCGCGCCGGAGAGCTGCGCCACGCCCTTGACCAGCGCGGTGTTGTTGGCCGTCGCGACGCGCACGTCGGCGCCCATGCGGACCAGCTCGTTGACGTACGAGAAGCGCGCGTTGAAGATCGATTCCTCGACCACGCTCACGCCGGGCACGGTGCACAGGTAAGCCAGCATCTGCGGCTGGAGATCGGTCGGGAAGCCGGGATGCGGCGCGGTGACGATGTCGGTCCCGCCCTTGACCGGCGCACCCTGGACGCGCACCCAGTCCTCGCCGCTGGTCACCTCCACGCCGCACTCGCCCAGCGCGAACTGCAGCGCGGCCAGATCGTCGGGCCGGGTGTTCTTGACCGTCACGTCGCCGCGGGTGATCGCGCCCGCCAGCATCAGCGTGCCGGTCGCGATGCGGTCGGCCACGATCGAGTACTCGACCCCGTGCAGCTCCTTGACGCCGGTGATGCGCAGGACGTCGCCGCCTTGACCGGAGATCCGCCCGCCCATCGCGTTGAGGAAGTTCGCCAGGTCGACCACCTCGGGCTCCATCGCCGCGTTGCGCACGATCGTGTCGCCGTCGGCGGTGACCGCGGCCAGCATCGCGTTCTTGGTCGCGCCGACCGAGGGCATGCGGAACTCGATCTCGCCGCCGGTCAGCCGGCCGCCCTTGGCGCTGGCGATCAGGTAGCCGTGCGCGACCGAGACCTCGGCCTCGAGGCCGCGGAAAGCCTGCTCGTGCAGGTCGGTCGCGCGGGTGCCCAGCACGCAGCCGCCCGGCAGCGGCACCTCGGCCCGCCCGAACCGGCCCAGCAGCGGGCCGCACAGGTCGAACGAGGCGGCCAGCTTGCGGACCAGCGCGTAGGGCGCGCGGTGCCGGTTGACGTTGGAGGCGTCGATCGTGATCGTGTTGCGGCCGTCGAGCGAGAGCCGCGCGCCGAGCGCCTCGAGCAGCGACCACATCACCGAGACGTCGGTGATGCGCGGCACGCGGTGCAGCGTCACCTTGCCGCGCGCCAAGAGCGCCGCGGCCATGATCGGGAGCGCGGCGTTCTTGGCGCCTTGGACTTCGACGCTGCCGTCGAGCCGCGCGCCGCCGACGACGCGCAGGGTGGTATCGAGCCGGTCGAGGACGTTCATGAAGCGGACCCTTCGACGAGGGGCGACAAGGCGATGGTTTCGCCGTCGTGCCCGCCGCCGGTGAAGCTGGCGTGGAGCGCGCCGGCGCCGTCGATGCCGAGCTGGACGGTGAAGGCGCGGCTGCCGTCGACCTCGCGCAAGCGGGCCCGCGCGCTCTCGGACTGCCCGCTGTAGCGGCCGCCGTCGACGTCGACGCAGCGGATGTTCCCGTCCGAGCCGATCCCGATG
>CAXTNU010000325.1:0-4731 GCA_964245595.1 uncultured bacterium
GCTCGAGGCGCTGCGCGAAGTGGCCGCGCCGGCCGGAGCGGGCCGGTGATCGTCAGCCCGATGATGCGCGGCTTCGTCTGCGCCAACGCGCACCCAGCCGGCTGCGCGCGCACGGTCGACGACGCGATCGCGCAGACGCGGCGCCAGCCTGTGCCGGCGCCGGCGCGAGTGCTGGTGATCGGCGCATCGGGTGGGCTGGGTTTCGCGGTCCGCACCGCGGCGGCGTTCGGCGGCGGAGCACGTACGGTCGGCGTCGCGCTCGAACGGCCCGGTACGCCGGCCCGCACCGCAACTGCCGGCTGGTACCGCAGCGCGCGCTTCCACGAGCGCGCGGCCGAGTTGGGGCTGCAAGCGTGGACGCTGATGGGCGATGCGTTCGGCGACGAGGTGAAGCGCGCGACGATCGAATTGATCCGTGCCGAGCTGGGCGCGGTCGACCTGGTCGTCTACAGCGTCGCCGCGCCGCGCCGCACCGACCCCGTCAGCGGCGCGAATCATCGCTCGTTCATCAAGACGATCGGCGCGCCGTTCGGCGCGAAAGGCTACGACGTCGGCGCAGACCAGGTTCGACCGATGACGCTCGAACCGGCCACTCCCGACGAGATCGCGCAGACCGTCGCGGTGATGGGCGGCGATGACTGGAGCCGCTGGCTCGATGCGCTCCTCGCCGCCGGCGTGCTCGCCGACCGCGCGCGCAGCGTCGCGTTCTCGTACGTCGGCACCCCGCTGCTCGCCCCGACCTACCGCGCCGGTACGCTGGGCGCGGCCAAAGACGATCTTGAAGCGACCGCGCTGCGCTGGGATGCGCGCTTGCGCGAGGCATGCGGCGGCGGTGCGCAGGTCGCGGTGATGAAGGCGCTCGTCACGCAGGCCAGCGTGGTGATCCCGATGAGCATGCTCTACACGATGCTGCTGTACCGCGTGCTGGCCGAGCACGGTCTGGACGAAGCCCCGCTCGAGCAGGCGCAGCGGCTGCTCGGTGAGGGGCTGTCGAGCGAGGTGCTGTCCGGCGCCGCTCCACCGCTCGACGAGCGCGGCCGCGTGCGCCTGGATGACCGTGAGCTGCGGTCCGACGTGCAGGCTGAAATCGCACGCCGCTGGGATGCGGTGGACAGCGACAACCTGGCCGAGCTGGGCGATAAAGACCGCGTGCTAGCGGACGTTATGAAGCTCTACGGCTTCGGCGTCGAGGGCGTCGCCTACGACACGGAGGTGGACCCGGTGTGGACGATTCCCAACCTGCGTGAAGTCGAGACCGTCACGGCGACCAGAGCGCGCGCGTGAGCCGGGTCGCGGTGGTGACCGGCGCCAGCCGCGGGATCGGTCGTGCGGCCGCGGTGCAGCTGGCGCGCGACGGCGCGGACCTGGCCCTGTTCGGCCGCGATGAGGCCGCGCTGGCCGAAACCGCCGCGGCGGTGCGCGCTGTGCGCTCGAACACGGTCACGACGACGCACACCTTCGACGTCACCTGTGAAGCCGCGACGAACGCCGCCGTGAGAGAGGTGCTGGCCACGCACGGCCGGATCGACGTCGCGGTGGCGAACGCCGGGCAGTCCGTCGACGGCCTGCTGCTTCGTCTCCAGGCAGCCGACTTGGAGCGTCTGCTGGCGACTAACCTGAAGTCCGCGTTCTACCTGTGCGCGGCGGTCGCGAAGCCGATGCTCCGCCAGCGCTGCGGCGCGATCGTGCTGGTATCGTCGATCGCTGGGGTGGTTGGCAGCGCGGGCCAGAGTGCGTACGCGGCGAGCAAGGCCGCGCTGATGGGCCTCGCGACATCGCTGGCCAAGGAGCTCGGACCGCGCGACATTCGCGTCAACGTCGTCGCGCCCGGTCTCATCGAGACCGAGATGACCGCCGCGATGCCGCCCGCCGCGCGCCTGCGCCACGCCGAGCTGATCGCGCTCGGCCGCACCGGCTCGCCGGCCGAAGTTGCCTCGGTGGTGGCCTTCCTGGCCTCGGACGACGCCCGCTACGTCACCGGCCAGACGCTGCTCGTGGACGGCGGCGCGGTGCGCTGACTGTCATTAACGGATCGTGCTACCTAGTCACGACCGGCTGACAGGCTCGACGAGCCCAATCCAGCCCTGTCCAACTCGGAAGCGACTGTCTTTGCGGAGGTCTCTCATGCAGGTCGTTCGTGGTGTCTTACGGGTCGGCGTCGTCTCGGTGAGTTCCGGGTGGGCCGCCCGTAAAGCTTCCCAGAGCATGCCTGAGGTGACACTCGATCGCCCATTCTGCCGCATCCACGCGAATGCCGCATCGCTCAGTTTCGACACGCCGCTATCTCGCGAGCCTGCCTAGTCCTTGATGAGTCTCAGCGGCGGTGCTTCGACTTGATCGCCCCACTGGTACCAGCCGTGCCGGTAGTGCCGAGCGAACAATTCGAGCCGCGGTCCGGGCGAACAGGATTCGATGATATTCCACATCTCGTCAGGTTTCTGTGAGTGCCGGCGCTTACGTGTGCCAAGGAGGTTCACCTGTGTCCGACCGGGCTGCAGAGTTCGATTGTTCTTACCGCGGATTCCGAACAGCACGAGTTCCGTGACGTTTCTAAAATAAAAGCCGACTCCACGGCCATCGGGGCCACCATCCTTTCGAATCTTGTACCAAACGAGGTTCGACTTATACTCGTACCCCCACCGTTTCATCGTCTCGAGACCTTCGGCGAGCAGTGCGTTCGGGCACCATAAGTAGAGATGCGACTGTTCCGCAGCGATCGTCGCGACGGGCAGTTCGTAAATTTCCTCCATCGTCATCGTCTCGTAGCGAGAAAGCCGCTTGTGCTCGGGGGCCATCTTCCCGGTGCGATTTGTGAATCGCCACGGTGGGTCGGCGTAGACCGTGCGGAAGCGGACGTCGCCGGCATATGCGAGCAACGATTCCGCCGGTAGCAGTTCTAGGAGTTCGGGTCGTACAGCTTCTGGGTGATGCCGAAGACTATAACGGGGCAACCGCCACCTCCGCCCGCATGGATACGCGGGAGCAGTTTTCGCATGTGAGTTGTGCTGGCGCCATATTTCTTGCCGACGCCAAGAGGGTCGAAAATCTGTTGCTGTAGATGGTCGGCGCGCGTGATGATGATGCCCACATCGAGCACCTGCATGTCGAAGAGAACCCGAAAATTATTGAGGTCGCGGACGAAAGTCTGATCCTTCGAGTTCCATTCGATCTCGAGCCCCACTCGGCTTTTGAGACAGTCGATTTTGTGCGTGCGTGATTCGCGCTCGACTTCATCGACGGAGATCTTCGTGACGACCTCGCGTTCTCGCCATCCGCGGTCCGTGAATGCCTTGTCGAGCCCTCTGCTGATCTTGGATTTTCCTTGCCCGCCCACGATGACCTCGCTCTTGCGAAGCACGAAGCCGCCGAGAACTTCCAAAAGGTCTTCCCACTCGGCAGGATACGAACCGACCAAAATCTGCGCTGCATGGCGCCAGTTGTGGATCTCATATGCACCAGAAATCGCGTCGGGGATGAGTCCCGGCGGTATGTCTCGCATCGTTCGCGCATGTCGGCCGCCGTGGTATTCAGCTCCTCCTCTTGCGCCCCGGAAAACACTATTCCGCTGAGATGTGCCAACAGTATGGCATAGCGATGGGCCGGCGGCGCCTACGTGTGAAACCGTTAGGAGCTAGTGCGCCGCCGCGACCGCCCCGAACTGCACCAGCTCGTCGTCCACCATGGTCAGCGCGTCCGTCGCCTCGCCGACCGCGTAGCGGGTGTTGGGCCCCATCGCCGCCAGCGCCGCCTCCGACGCCGCGAAGGCCTCGATGTGCAGCGTGTCCGTCACGCGCACCACCCGCGCGTCGCGGGCGTCCTCGATGCCGCTGGCGTTGAGGGCGTGGCGGATCGCGTCGCGGTCGTTCTCGCACACCACCGGCAAGCGCGCGCTGTTGGGCGAGGCCGCGGTCAGCGCGTTCAAGTAGGTCGGCTGCCAGTCGATCGCGTCGGCCAGGCGGCGGGTGACGAAATTCGCCAGCCCGACCCCGATCGCGTTGCCCTCGGACTCCGGGGTCAGCTCGCGCACGTAGAGCTGGCGCACGAGCGGGCGCGGCACTTTCTGGCCGCCGTTGGAGAGCCGGCCGATCACGTTGGGATCCATTCCCGAACCGGAGTAGTTCTTGCCCATCCGGTCGACGATCAGCAGGTCGAGCACGTCGAACGGAATCGTGGGGAGCAGCTCGCGCGCGACCGCCAGCAGGCGTTCCTCGCCGCGCGCGATGTCGGGCGGGGCGAACGCTTCGAGCGCGTGCGTGCCGCCGCGGTTGTCCTCGACGATCGCCAGGCCCGCGACGACCGGCGTGCCGGCGAACACCGCTTCGGCGACCTCGCGGATGATCGACTCGTAGTCCCAGCGCGCGAACGCGGCGTGGTAGCGCACCGCGCCGATCGCTTTGCCCAGCCCCAGCGCGGCCATCTTGAGCAGCCCGCTCTCGATCGTGCCGGAGAACTCGGTGTGCGGTTTGACCCGGTTGACGAGCACGATCGCGTCGGCGCCTGCCGCGCGCGCGTCGCACACCACCTCGATCCCGCGCGCGCTGCGCCCGACCTCGGCCACCGCCATGTCGGACTCGATCGGCGCGCCGACCGACTCTTCGGTGACGCCGAGATGGGCCAGCATCGCGCGCTGGCCCTCGGCGGTGCCGCCGCCGTGCGAGCCCATCGAGGCGACCAGGAACGGCTCCGCGCCGGCCGCGCGCACCGCGTCGCACGCGCCGCGCAGGATCTCGT
>CAXTNU010000326.1:0-4687 GCA_964245595.1 uncultured bacterium
GATCATGCTCGACGAGCCCGCCGCCGGCCCGGCGGCGAGCGCGCGCGCGATCACCAGCCGGCGCAGGTCGCCGTAACGCAGGGCGCTGGCCTGCGCGGCGGGGTCGACGTGGGCGATCCCGGCCCGCTCGAGCAGTTCGCGCAGCGCCGCGTCGGTCAGCCGGCCGGGGCGCGCGAAGGCGCCCGCGGCGAGGTTCGCCCGCACGTCGAGCGCGCCGAACAGGCGGATGTTCTGGTAGGTGCGGGCGATCCCGGCCCGCGCGATGCGGTGCGGCGGGCGGCCGTCCAGCCGCGTGCCGTCCAGCGCGACCGTGCCCGACGCCAGCGGGGCCAGGCCGGTGGTCGCGTTGACCAGCGTCGTCTTGCCGGCGCCGTTGGGGCCGATCAGGCCCAGCACCCGGCCGGGCTCGACCGTCAGCGACACGCCGCGCAGCGCGTCGACGCCGCCGTAGCGAACGCCCACGCTATCGAGGATGAGACTCATGCGCGGATGCGGACCGCGCCGCGGCGCCAGAGCGCGGCCAGGCCGCCGGGGGCGAACAAGATCACGGCCAGCAGGATCACGCCGTTGGTGATCTCGCGGTAGTCGGACAAGAAGCGGATCACCTCGGGCAGGATCGAGAGCAGGGTCGAGCCGAGCACCGCGCCCAGCGGGCTGGTCACGCCGCCGATCACGCACCAGACCAGGATCTGCTCCATGCGCGCGAAGCCGAAGTCGGTCGGGGTGATGAAGAACGAGGCGTGCGCGTAGAGCGCGCCGCCCAAACCGGCGATTGCACCGCCCAGCGCGAGCGAGAGCACGCGCACCTGCGCGACGTCGATCCCGACCCCGCGCGCGGCGTGCTCGTCCTCGCGCACCAGCGCGACGGCGAGCGCGAACTTCGTGCGCGACAGCAGGTAGAGCGCCAGCACGACCAGTGCCAGCGCGCCGTAGATCACCGGCGTCGTGGCGTCGTTGGGAATGCTGCTCAAGCCTTCGGCGCCGCCCGTGATCGTGAGGTTGTTGGCGAACACGCGCACGATCTCGCCGAAGCCGATCGTCGCGATCGCCAGGAACACGCCGCGCAGCCGGCCGACCGGGTACGCGAGCAGGAACGCGACCACCGTCGAGGCGGCCATCGCGGCCAGGATGCTGGCCGGCAGCGGCCAGTGATAGCTCAGCGCCAGCACCGCCGAGACGTAGGCCGCGATGCCCATGAAGGCCGCCTGCGCGAGGGCGAGCTGCCCCGCCTGGAGCGACACCGACAGCGAGAGCGCGAGCAGCGCGTTCACGCCGATCTGGTCGATCAGCCGCGAGTGCTTGGCGTAGAAATCCATCAGCGCGGCCACGGAATCCGCCCCAATCGTGCCGGTTGCGTCAGGCGCCACGCGTGGCGCTCGGTCCTCGCCGCGGGTGCGCAGCGCACGCGGCCGCTCATGCCTGCCGCAGCGCGCGCTTGCCGAACAGCCCGGTCGGCCGCGCGACCAGGATCGCGAACATCACCCCGAACAGCAGCGCGTCGCGCCACTGCGAGAGGCCGTAGGCGATCGCCAGCGTCTCCACCGCGCCCAGGATGAAGCCGCCGATCACCGCGCCGGTGACGCTGCCCATCCCGCCTAGGATGATGACCGCCAAGCCCTTGAGCTCGATCGGCCCGCCCATGTCGAGCGTGACGCTGTTGTACTCCAGGCCGGTCAGCACGCCGGCCGCGCCGCCCAGCGACGAGGCGATGAAAAAGGTCGCGGCGATGGTGCGCTCGAGGTCCACTCCCAGCAGCGCTGCCGCGACGCGGTCTTCCGCAACGGCCCGGATGCGCCGCCCCAGCGGCGTCGCGCGCAGCACGTAGCTCAAGCCGAGCATCAGCACGATCGCGGCGAAGAAGATCGTCAGCTCGACGCTGGTGAAGGTCAGCGGGCCGAGGTGGAAAGGCGCCGCGTCCAGCCCGCCCAGCGAGAAGTGGCGCTCGTCGACGCCGTAGAGCGCGCGCAGCACGGCGCCGATCACGATCGCCACCCCGATCGAGGAGATCAGCGGTACGAGCGTGCCGGCGTTGCGCTTGCGCAGCGGGGCGAACGCGACCCGGTCGAGCAGGATGCCGATGATGCCCGCGACGACCGCGGCCGCCAGGAATGCGAGCGGCAGCGGCCAGCCCGCCGCGGCCAGCGAGAACGCGGCGAACGCGGCGGCCGTGAAGATCGCCGCGTGCGCCAGATTGAGGATGTCGAGCACGCCGAAGACCAGCGTGTAGCCGACCGCGAAGAGCGCGTACACCGCCCCCAGGAAGAGCCCGTTGAAGAGCTGTTGTGCGATCACGGGTTCGCGCTCTCTCCGCTAGCGGCTAGTGAAAATATGCGAAGCCGTCTTTGACGATGTTCAGGATGACGGGGGACGACTTCACGTCGCGGTTGGAGTCGAAGCCGATCGGGCCGAGCACGGTCTGGATCGTGCCGGCGTTCTTGAGGCCGGCGAGCATCTCGTCCTTGTTGGACGCGCCGTGCGCGACGAGGTGGGCGACGACCTGCGCCGCGGCGTAGGCCTGCGCCGCGAACTGGTCGGGACCCTTGCCGTACTTGGCGGTATAGCGCTTCACGAAGTCCAGGTTCGAGGGATACTTCGCGCCCGAGTACCAGGCGGCGCCGACCACCGCGCCCTGCGCGGCCGGGCCGGCGACGCTGTACATGTCGGGCGCGTTGAGCCCGTTGCCGCCGATCATGTGGGCCTTGATGCCCAGCTTGCCGGCCTGGGCGATGATCTTGGTCGCTTCGGGGAACAGCGCGCCGATCGCGATCACGTCGGGGTGCTTGGACTCGATCCGGGTCAGCGCGGCCTGGAAGTCGGTGTCCTTCTGGTGGAACGTCTCGGTGTCGACCACGTTCACGCCGGCGGTCTTGAACTCGCGCGCGAAGATGTCGCCGTCGGTCTTGGTGAAGGCGTTGTCGTCGCCGAACATTACCGCCGCGGTCTTGTAGTGCCACTTGTCGTGGGTGCGCTTGACGGTGGTCGGGATCACCTGCGACTCGGCCAGCGCGTCGCGGAAGATGCTCGGCCCGAGCGCGGTCACGCCTTCGGCGGTGGTCGAGGTGCCCATCGCCGGGAAGTTGGCCCGCGCGGCGAGCGGGAAGCCCTTGAAGGCTTCGCCCGAGAGGGTCGGTCCGAGCACGATCGCGGTCTGCCCGTCGGTGGTGAACTTCTGCATCAGGTTGACGACCTGGGCACCGTCGCTAGCCGCGTCCTGAACGTCGAAGCTCAAGTTGGCGCCGCCGGCGTCCAGCTTGCCCGAGCGGATGTCCTCGTTGGCCATCTCGTAAGCGTTCTTCTGCGGCGTCCCGTAGACGCCGGCCGGGCCGGTGACGTCGGCGATCACGCCGGCGTGGACGGTCTTGCCGGCGGCCGGCCCTTTCGAGGCCGCACCGGCAGGCACGGCGAGGCCGGCGGTGGCGAGTAGCGCGAGCGCCAGCGCAGCGGTACGGTTCATGGGCTCACTCCTGAGTCACGACGTGGTTGGGTTGAAGGGCCGCGTTTGGTGTGACGTCGCCTTGCCCCTGGCTGGGCGAACGCCGCGTGCCTGCTCCTTACGTTCAGCTCCGCAGCAGTGGGCGCAGCGCACGCATGAACCTAACGAAGCGGCAGTCGCTCGCGTCGCTGCTGGGGAGTTCCGTATACACGACCGCGACCCAGCGTGCGCCGCCGGCCAGGGTCAGGATGCCCGCGTCGTGGGCGACCTCGTCGGTGTCGCCGGTCTTGTGGGCGAACGCGTCGCCCGGCGCGAGCCCGCGCGACAGCTTGACGTCCCACCACGAGGTGGCCAGGATCGCGCGCAAGGCCGCGGCTTCGGGCAGGCGGTCCTGGGCCAGCGCCGTCAGCAGCGCCGCGGCTTCGCGGGCCGGGTGGCTATTGCGGCCGGTAGCCGAAGGGTCGTCGATCAGCGGCAGCGCGCCCGAGAGCTTGCGGCGGAAAAAGGTCTGGCCGTAGCCCAGCGCCTGGACGTCGGCGGTCGCGCGCTCGCGGCCCAGCACGTCGAAGAGGACGTTGGTCGCGACGTTGTCCGAGCGCTGGAGCATCAGCGTCACCAGCTCGCGCACCGTGCTCCGGTAGCCGGCCGCCATCGGCGAGGGAGCGTCGTTGGGGGTCAGGTTCGCGGCCTCGACGGTGACCGGGTCCGCCCACGCCAGCCGGCCGCCCGCGATCGCCTGGGCGGCCGCCACGGCCAGCGGCAGCTTGATCAGACTGGCGGGATAGAGCCAGCGGCCGTCGTCGTGCTCCCAGGCAAGGCCGCCCGGAGCCAAGCTGCGGACGTGGATCTGGGCGTTGCCCAAGCCGGCCGCGGCGGCCAGAGCGGCGAGGTCGGGCACGCTCACGGCGCGGCCATGCGTGTAGGTACTTGCATGGAACTCTTTCGTGGCGTATGCTGTCCGTGCAAGTACCCACACGCATGAGCTAGACGATGCAGACGATACACCACCCCTCCTTTCTCCATTTGCACGCCGCCGGCCAGGACGCCCCGGCGATCGTCGGCGCCGCGGTCGACGCCGCGCTGGCCGCGGCGCCCGCCGCCCCGCGCCTGCGCGTCACGCTCGACGGCGAACGCTTGCCGTCCGAGACGATCGCCGCCCTCATCGCCGGCCTGCGCCGGCTGCGCGAGCGCGGCGGGGCGCTCGAGGTCGTCGCCGGCCAGCAGGCACCGTTCCACCCCGGACGCTGCGCGGCC
>CAXTNU010000327.1:0-1252 GCA_964245595.1 uncultured bacterium
CCCGGACGGGTGATCGCCCCCGGGTCCGGCCGGTCGAGAACCAGCCAGCCACCGAAGTGTTCGTGGACCTCATAGGTCCAGCCGCTCGCCGACCCGAGCGCGTCCAGCTGCTGCGCGTCGACGCTGCGCACCCCGAACTGCCAGTCGTCCTTGGAGAACGGGAGCGTCACGCGGGTCACGTCGCCGACGTCCTGGACGCTGCTCCACACCGGCTCGGTGCTGGCACGGCGCACCACCTCGTAGCGCACGGCGCGCGGCACGGCGTCCCAGAACAGCGTCGTGTCGTTGGTGAGCTCCTTGGTGTCGACCGAAGTCTTGGGCGGCGCGGGAGCGAGCGCCAGAGCCGCCAGCGCGGCGGCGTTGTAGCGCGTCACCCGGGCCAGGTAGTCGAAGTCGACGTACTGCAGCAGGTCGCCGTACTGCACGCCGTTCTCGGTTCGCACGTTCTGGTGCTGGTGGGCGAACGTCTCGCGCGGCTCGGTGAAGCGCAGTGCCGGGAAGCCGGCCTCGTTGAACGACTCGTGATCGCCGCCGCGCAAAAAACGGTCGGCCCGGAACACCAGGTCTCCGCGCAAGCCGGTCGCGTACGCGTCGCTCGTCTCCTTGGCGAAACGGGCCAGTTCGCGCGAAGGCGAGTCGTTCTCGGCTCCGACGGCGTTGAGGCGCGCCACGTTCGCGCCGCTCGGAACGGCTTCGGAGAAGATGCGGATCGTGTCGTCGCGCTTGACGCCGTCGTCGCCGACCGACGCGCCGACGATGTCGTTGTTGAGGTCGCCCTCGACCGGCACGCCGGCCGTCTTGAGGCCCTGCGCGAAGTGAGCGCTCCCGAACAGCCCTTGCTCCTCGGAGTCGAAGCAGGCGAACACGACCGAGGCGTGCATCGGGATGCCGGCCAGCACGCGAGCGGCCTCGACGACCGCCGAGGTGCCCGAGCCGTTGTCGTCGGCGCCCGGCGCGTCCGCGGCGCCGTCGTCGTTGTCGGAATTGCGCGAGTCGTAGTGGCTCGACATCACCACGGTGCGGCCGCTCGGATCGTCGCCCTCGAGGGTCGCGATCACCGACGAGATCACGACCTCGCGCGGAATCCGCTTCTTGGGGTCGGCGGCCTGCGTGTACGAGTCGACCGACACGGTCATCCGCCCGCCGCTCGCGGCGGCGATCTGCCGGAAGCGCTCGACCAGGTACGCGCGGGCCGCGAACACGCCCCGGCCGGGTGCGCTCCTTTCGGAGAACGTCGAGCGCGTTCCGAAGC
>CAXTNU010000327.1:1262-4683 GCA_964245595.1 uncultured bacterium
CCGGTGGACGCCTTGCGTTTCGACAGCGAGAAGGTCCCGAAGCCGACCAGCCGCTCGTCCGTGGCCCGCAGCTGGGCCGGCGAGATCCACGCCAGCGCGGCGGCGATCGCCGGATCGAGCGGCGGCGCTGCGACGTCCGCGCCGCGAGCCGGCGCGCCGGCGCAGAGGGCGAAGGCGAGAGCGAAGCTGAGAGCGGTTCGGCGCATGGCGCGGTGTGTGCGCGGTGGGGTGCGACCGGACCTCCGCACCCAGCCGGGCGTCAGCCGGCCGAGCGGCTAGCCGACCCGCGCGGAGCGGTTGGTACGCGCGCCGTAGCGCACCGAGCGGCCGAGCATGACCGAGGTGCCCTCGCCCGGCACGCTGCGGATCGAGAACAGGTCGGTGTAGCGGCGCATGATCGGTAAGCCGCGGCCGCGCTCGGCGAGCGGGTCGGGCACCGAAACTCCAGCCAGCACTCGGTCGGAATCAAAGCCGACCCCATGGTCGACGATGGTCGCGACCAGCTTGTCGGCGCCCGCGAGCCAGCACGCGACCTCGATCGTGCGGGGACTGCCCGAGTGCTCGATCGCGTTGGCGAGCGCTTCGGAGACCGCCGTGACGAACTCGTCGGCGTCCCCCGCGGGGATGTGGTTGGCGAATGCGAATTCCGCGACGCTTTCGCGCACGGATCGGCCATACCGTGCCTCGGGTGGCACCTCTAGGCGTAGCGATGCGCCCGCTTTGGCCGGCACTCTGGTTGTCCTCCGCTGATATTACCGCGTAACCCGGACGTTCTAACCCGACTCGTGCCCCGCGCGATTAGTGGCTCTCTACCCAATTTTCGTATGCTCGGAACATGCCGTTCGAAACGGGTCCCGGTGGCGTGCGTGCCGTAGGTCCGCTCGATGGCTACCAACACCAAGCCCACCGGCGACGAGCTGACGACCCTGGCGGCGGAGGCGAAGACCGCCCGCGCCCGCATCACGACGCCCAAGGGCGACATCGTGTTCTCGTTCTACTCCGACGACGCGCCGCAGCACAGCGCCGCCTTCATCAAACTCGCCCGGAGCGGATTCTACGACGGGCTCACCTTCCACCGCTACGAGCCCGGCTTCGTCATCCAGGGCGGAGACCCGAGCGGAAACGGCACCGGCGGCCCGGGCTACTCGCTCGACGCGGAGTTCAACAGCCAGAAGCACCTCAAGGGCACCGTCGCCATGGCGCGCTCGTCCAACCCGAACTCGGCCGGCTCGCAGTTCTACATCTGCATCGAGGCCGCACCGTTCCTGAACAACCAGTACACCGTCTTCGGCCAGGTCGTCGAGGGCCAGACCGTGGTCGACGCGATCCGGGCCGGCGACGTGATGACCAAGGTCGCGATCGAGGGCGGCAGCGGCGCGGCGGACGGCGGCAAGAGGTAGGTAACGGCTGACGCTACCTAGGATCGCGCTCGGAACGCAGGGCTGGGCGTACGCGGACTGGGTCGGTCCGATGTACGACGCCGGAACGCGTTCCGAGAGCTACCTGCGCGGCTACGCGCGCGAGTTCGGCAGCGTCGAGGTCGACTCGACGTTCTACGGCACGCCGCCGCCCGGCCGGATGCGCAAGTGGGCCGCGCAGGTTCCGCCCAAGTTCACCTTCGCGCTCAAGCTGCCGCGCGAGATCACGCACGACCGGCGCCTGCTCGCATCGGGCGAGCTCGTCGCCGAGTTCGTCGCCGGCGCAGACGAGCTGGAGGACCAGCTCGAGGCGATCCTGATCCAGCTTCCGCCCGACTTTGCCCCAGCCGAGCTCGGCGCGCTCGAGGAGTTCGTCGCCGCGCTGCCGAGCGGTCCGCGCTGGGCGCTCGAGGTGCGCGACCCGGCCTGGCTCGAGGGCGACGTGCGCGCCCGGCTGCGCGAGACGCTGGCCTCGCGCGAGGTCGCGCTGGCGGTCACCGACGGCGATTTCATCCCGCTCGCGACGATGCTCGACGAGCTGCAGGAGCCGACCGCGCCGCACGCCTACGTGCGCTGGCTCGGCCGGCGCGACGCGGTCCAGCGCTTCGGCGCGGTGCTGTACGACCGCGGCGCTCAGATCGACCAGTGGGCCGGCGCCATCCGCGCCGCCGCCCCGTGTCTGACCCGCATCTCCGGCTACGCCAACAACCACTACGCCGGCCACTCCCCGGCCACGGTCCGCGCAGTCTACGCCGCGCTGGGCCTCCCGCACCAGCGCCCCACCCGCATCGAGCAGACGTCGCTGTTCGACTAGAGAGCAAGCAGAACTCCAGCCCAGCAAGGTGTCAACTATGATTGACATTCCGGCCGCATCGACTGTATTCTTAGAGCATACTTCCTGCTGGGGCGTCCGGTGCAATCGGGCGGGAATCGCCGGTGTCAGACGACAGCGCGATTCAGGGGAGAGAGTCTCGCTTATGTCAACCGATGTTGCTGCTGCCAGGAGCGCTCCGCCGCTCCAGGAGTATCTCCGTGCGCATCTCGTCGTCGAGCGGGCGCGAAAGCGGTTCTCCCAGTCCGAACTTGCCAAGCGCGCCGGCGTCTCCCGCTACACCATCGTCAAGCTCGAGTCCGGCGAGGATGCGAATCCTCGGCTCGACGTGCTCGGGCGAATCGCTTTCGCGCTCGGCGTCGCCGTTCACGAACTGCTTGCCCCCATCGCCGATCCGCACGACGCCTCCGACTCCGAGCTGGAGCGCCGGGCCGAAACGCCTGCATCGGACTACGTCGACGCGGAGCAACTCCTTGCCGCCGTCGAAGAAGCCGCCGTCCGCCGATCCGCCGCCACCAAGCGACGGCGGAGCGTGGCGCGTAAGGTTCCACCCCGAGGTCGCTGATAGCGTGGCGAAGTTTGGTTTGACGAACTCAACGTTCCGGCCGACGTTGGCGCATCTGGTCACCGGGTTGAGGCGCGATCCCAAACAATTCCCGAAGAAGTCGGGAAAGCTTGCGAATGCACGTGCGGCTTCGTTGCGGTATCGCGGCCGAGAATCGTGGCGAGCCGTGTTTCGGCTCGAAGAGGCCGATCGTACCGTATTCGTGATGTCTCTCGGTCCGCACGACGAGGCCTATGCTGCCGCGGAGGGCCGAACGTGATCCAGCTCGACGAAGCACAAGTCGAAGCGCGGCTCGGCAGACTCGATCTCGTCGGGCTGATGCGCGACACGCTGCGCGCGGCGGCGCTGGGTGAGGGTGGCGGACCGACGCGGGCGTCGCTGGCGACCGCGAACGGGTGGTTCGGGGCGATGCCGGCGTACACGCCCGGCGGGCTGGGCGCGAAGCTGGTCGTGGTGATTCCCGGCAACGCGGAGCGCGGCTTGCCGACCCACCGCGCGGTGGTGGTGCTGTTCGAGCCCGAGACCGGCGCGGCGGCGGCGTGGGTCGAGGCCGAAGCGATCACGCGCGACCGCACCGCCGCGGTGTCGGTCGTCGCGACGCAGGCG
>CAXTNU010000328.1:0-4677 GCA_964245595.1 uncultured bacterium
ACGGTAAGCCCTGCATGATGCCGGTCGGCGTGTCGCACCGCGTGATCCCGACCGTCTTCGGCCAGCTCCTGCTGCGCATCTACACGCCGGTCGGCAGCAGCGGACCGTTCCCGGTCGTGGTGTACTTCCACGGCGGCGGCTTCGTGATCGCGGACGTCGACACGTACGACGCCTCGCCGCGCGGTTTGGCGAACATGGCCGGTGCGATCGTCGTCTCGGTCGCGTACCGCAAGGCGCCCGAGCACCCGTTCCCCGCCGCGGTTCAGGACGCGTTCGCGGCGTACCGCTGGGTCGTCGCCAACGCCGCGGCGATCGGCGGCGACCCGCGCCGCATCGCGGTGGCGGGCGAGAGCGCCGGCGGCAACCTCGCCGCCGTCACGGCGATTCAGGCGCGCGACCACGGCGTCCGGCCGCCCGTCCACCAGCTCCTGGTGTACCCGGTCGTCGACTTCACCGCCAAGCCGCCCTCGTTCGTGCAGCACGCGGCCGCGGTGCCGCTCGACACGCCGGCCCTGGCCTGGTTCGGCAAGTACTATCTCACCTCGATGGCCGTCGGCAAGAACCCGCTCGCCTCGCCGGCGCTCACGCCGAGCTTGCGGAACTTGCCGCCCGCGACCATCATCAACGCCGAGATCGATCCGCTGCGCGACGGCGGCGCGGCGTACGCGGCGAAGCTCAGGGCGGCCGGCAACACCGTGACGCGAACGCTCTATCGCGGCACGACGCACGAGTTCTTCGGCATGTACGCCACCGTCGCGAAGGCGCAGGCCGCGATGCAGCAGGCGGCGCGCGCGCTGCGCTCGGCGTTCGGGACCGCCTAGCCCGAGCAGCGAGCAATTGGCGGCGGTGCGGCGGCGGCCCGACTCGAGGGACCCGACGGCACGATCTACGTGAGCGCCTCGCACATCGACGGCTCGCCGCCGTTCAACCAGGGCGTGAGCACGCGCACGCAGCCCTATGCCGTCTTCAAATTCATGCCGTAGCCGGCGCGGCGAAGCCGCGCGATCCGACCGAAGGAACCATTCCTCATGAACCACGATACCGAGCATCCCACCCGCCGGACCGTGATGCGGGGCGCCGCGGCCGGGCTCGTCGGCACGCTGGCGGCGCCCGTGCTGGCAAACGCGCAGAGCGCCGATGCGGGGGGAACGTCGGCCGGTCGAGCTTCGCTCACCAACCCGAGTGCCGACTACGCGCACCCGCCGTTCCACAGCGAGGAGCAGCCCTGGCCCGGGCTGGCGAGCCGCATGACGCCCAAGCCCGACCACGGCGAGAGCAGCTATCGCGGCTCGGGCAAGCTCGCCGGCCGCAAGGCGCTCGTCACCGGCGGCGACAGCGGGATCGGCCGCGCGGCGGCGATCGCGTACGCCCGCGAAGGCGCGGACGTGGCGATCAACTACCTGCCGCAGGAAGAGCCCGACGCGCGCGAAGTGATCGCCCTCATCCAGCAAGCCGGCCGCAAGGCGGTGGCGCTGCCGGGCGACATCCGCGACGAGGCGTTTTGCGAGCGGCTGGTCGCCGACGCGGTCAAGGGGCTCGGCGGGCTCGACATCCTGGTGAACAACGCCGGCCGCCAGCACCACCACGAGTCGATCCTCGACCTCACCACGGCCGATTTCGACTGGACCTTCAAGACCAACGTCTACGCGATGTTCTGGATCACCAAAGCCGCCGTTGCGCACCTTCCGCCCGGCGCGGCGATCATCAACACCGCTTCGGTCAACGCGTACGATCCCTCACCGCAACTGCTCGATTACGCGGCGACGAAGGCCGCGATCGCCAACTTCAGCAAGGGTCTGGCCAAGCAGCTCGCCGCGAAGGGCATTCGCGTCAACGCCGTCGCTCCGGGCCCGTTCTGGACCGCCCTGCAGGTGAGCGGCGGTCAGAGCATGGCGAACGTGGAGAAGTTTGGCGCCGAGACGCCGCTCGGGCGCCCCGGCCAACCCGTGGAGATCGCGCCCATCTACGTGCAGCTCGCCGCCGCGGACGCGACGTACATCACCGGGCAAGTCTACGGAGCGGCGGGCGGAGCCGGCAACCCGTGAGCGTGGCCTGGTGAGGGACGCCGCGTCGTAGGCGAGCGCGAGCTCTCGCTCAGATGCGGTAGCGCAAGCCGAACCACAGGGTGCGCGCGAGCGGGTAGCCCTGCGGCACGTACCCGCCGCTGCCGTACGACCACGGCAGCGCTTGGGTGACGCCATCGTTGGTCGGGATGCCGTTGCCCAGCAGGTACGGCTGCGCGAAGCCGGCCGTGTTCGCGTACGCCGCGCCGTAGGCCGGGTCGCCTCCCTTGTAGCCGGGCGGCCCGATCAGGTACGGGTTGGTCTGCAGCGCGTTGGCCGAGGTCACGCCGAACAGGTTGGAGACGTCGAGCACGGCGGTGAGCCGGCGCGTGATGTCGCCCTCGACGTGCAGGTTGACCAGCGTCTGGGGCGTGCTGCGCAGGGTGTTGGGATCGTTGCCCTCGGGCGTTCCCTGCGAGCCGATGTAGGGATTGGTCACCGCGTCGAACGGCTGCCCGGGGTCCCGCAGGAAATAGTAGTTGAAGCCCGGGTTGACGTAGTTGTCGTTGGGAACCTGGGCCGGCTTGCCGTTCGCGTCGAACACGTACGCCATCTTGCCGTTACCGTACGGGTAGCCGCTCTCGTAGGCCAGCGAGGGCGTGACGCGCAGGCCGCGCGCGGGCCGGAACGTGTACGACAGGCTGGCGGTGAAATCGGGCACGTAACTGAGCGGAAACAGGTGCCCGGCCGCGATGGCCGGCGCGTTGAGCTCGTTGTAGGCGAACTGCGACGCGCTCGACGAGAAGCCGCGGATGTAGTTGGCGTCCAAACCGAACCCGCCGCGCTGAGCCGAGAGCTCGAGCCCGTGCGTCCGCAGCTCGCCGACGTTGGTCGGCACGCCGATGCCGTTGGGGCTCGCGCCCCCGCTCACCACCGAGCGGAAGTTCGAGGGCAGCACGTCGATGCGGTTGCGCTCGAGCTTGGCGTAGTAGGTCAGCCGGAAACGGGTGCTTCCGTTTCCCTCCAGCGCGTAGGTGAAGTCGTTGCTCGTCTCGGGGGCGAGGGGCACGAACGGGGCCGGGTTGGCCGAGTCCACCCGGTCGGCTTCGAGCGGCTTGGGAGCCACGGTCGTGTGGTCGTACGTCGCGCGCAGCGCGAGCGCCGGGCCCAGCCGGTACGCGGCCGAGACGTGCGGGTCGAGCGCGCCCAGGCTGTAGCGCGCGCCGTCGCTGGGCACGATGTCGGTATAGGTGAAGCGCCCGGTGCCGGTCAGCGCCAGCCGCCCGGTGGTCCACGTGTCGCCCGCGTACGCCAGGTACGACAGCAGCGTCGGGTTCGAGCTGATGAACTCGTCGGCGGTCGGCACGACTTGGTCGAGGAAGCTGGTGTTCGTGCGCAGCGAGGCGCCCGCGCGCAGGCGGTGGCGGTCGCTCGCGATCGCGTCGAGGTCGTAGGTCACGCCCGACTCGCGCCCGCCCTGCCGGGCCGAGAGCGAGATCGCGCCGTCGGGAAACGAGAGGTCGTCCCAGAACGGGCCGCCGGACTGCGAGCCGAACTGCGACCGGTAGAGCTGCACGCGGGTGACCGCGTTGGCCGCCGTGTGCAGCCACTGCAGCTTGAGGACGTCGTACGTGCCGTGCACCGCGGCCGCGTAGGAGACCGGGGCATTCGGATCCGTTTCGCCGGGGAACGGGGTGAGCTGGCCGTCGAACGCCCCCACGGTTTCGCCGGCATAGGGCGAGCCGTACTGCTGATAGGTCGCGGCCCCCGCCAAGGCGACGAACGCGAGGTCGTCGCGCGGGCCGAGCCGGTAGTGCAGGTTAGCCGCGGTCGACGACTCGGCGCGGGTCTGGAGCGAGAGGCCGTACGTGGCCGCCTCGGCGGGATAGAACGAGCGCCGGTCGCCGTAGGCGAAGTACTGGCTGCCGGCGGTGGTGGCCAGCGCCCAGCGCCAGCGCAGGTCGGGCGTGGCCTGCTGTGTGCGCAAGGAAAAGCGCTGGTTCTGCACGCCCAGGCCGCCGGTCAGCTCCAGGGTCGTCGTGCCCGGATAGGTGCCGACGGCGGGGATCTGGTCGACGACGCCCCCCAGCGCGTTGTCGCCCTGCGCGCCGAAGCCCGCCAGGGTGACCGTCGTGGCGGCGATGCCGGTCGTCGCGAGCTGCGCCCCGACGATGTTGCCGCCCGGCTCGGCGATCAGGCCCTGCGGAATCGGCACCGAGTCGTAGTCGAACACCGTGTCGTCGACCTTGCCGCCGCGCAGGATCGCGTTGCCGAAGGTGTCGGGCTGGACGCCGGGCACGTTGGCGATCGCGCCTTGGACCGAACCGGCCAGGTAATTGCCCAGGCCCGAACCGCTCGCGACCGGGGCCAGCGCGCGCGCCGTGTCGCCCGCGACGGCGTACGTGTCGCTCGTCGCGCCCACGACGAAGCTGCCGCTGGTCGCGCGCACGCTGCCGATCCGCTTGAGCGTCCCGACCACGCTGAGCGCGAGCCGTTCGGTTTGACCGGGCAGCACCAGCACGCCGCGCTCGATCGTGGGGTCGAAGCCCGCCGCCTCGGCCGAGACCGTGTACGAGTCGGGCGCCAGCCCGAGGAGCAGAAAGCGGCCGCGCGCATCGCTGGCCGTCGCCGCGCGGCCGGAGGCCGACGCCGCGACGACGCGGGCGTTGGGGAC
>CAXTNU010000329.1:0-4674 GCA_964245595.1 uncultured bacterium
CGCCGGCTGCACGCCGGCGAGAGAAAACGAGACACAACCGCAGCAGCCGTCTGGAACCCAGTTGAAGACCTGCGGTTCTCGCAGGTGGGTGCGGCCCGGGCGCCCAGTGTCCAGCCGGTGAGGGCCGGGCAACCGGTCGTATCCGGAGCTTGTGCTCCCGGGGTTTCTACGTTGGTCTACCACTAAGGAACCTACGCGAACCGCCGCAGTTGTTGTCGCTGCTGTATCGTATACCCCCCGTCAAGGTCTTGACAGATCCGGCCCGGTTCGAATGCGACACTTGGCGGAGCCCGTATGCGAGATCCGGGGCGCTCGCAGGCTCGAAGCTCCGTCGCCTCGCGTACCGCAGGCCGTTCGAGCTCCTACCCTTGTTTTTCACGATACGGTCGTGAACGGCGGCGTAGAGGCGATGTGCATTGCTCAAACGTCAGTGGGCGCTAGCCGTTCTGGCCGTCGGCGGGACGCTGTTCAATATCGAGCTGCTGGGGGCAGCCTCGTCCCGAGAGCGACAACCGAAACCGGACACTCGACCGGCCGTCGCCCGCATCATTTCGGCGGCGCGATCGTACGGGCTCTCTCCGAATACCGCGGCGGGGGCCGATACGCCGCACGCGATCGCGTTCTCTGAGCGCGAGACCGTGTTCGTCACGATCCTCGCGCTCGAGTTCATCGCGACGCTACCGTGCGGAAAGGACCGGGAGCAGGTGGAGCGACTGTGGGAACCCGAGCGGGCTTGAGCTGGCTGAGGTACCTCTGGAAGGTGCCGCCGTCGGCAGCGTAGCCTGCAAGGCGGGCCGAGCTGCATCCGGGTCGTCGAGCCGTCCTTGTACGCGGGCCAGGGCCAGCAGCAGTGCCTTGGGACCGCCGCCGCGCGCCGCCAGCGCGGCGCGGTGGTCGCTTGATGTGACGTCGCTGCGCGGCGGCGCGGCCGCCCGACGCGGTACGCGCTCGTAGTCGCAAGGCGGTGCAGGAGACGACGCGGCTTTGGCCGGCGCGCCCCCCCCGCGGCGGACCCGCTCGAGCGCGACGACGATCGCTCGGCCCTCGAGACGGCACGGTCAGCCGCGGCGCGCAGCTGTTAAATCAAGCCGTTCGAGCGCCGACGAGCGCAACGGATCGAGCGAGCCAACTATTACGATCGGATTCGCGTGGCGCGCGCGGTACCGGCCGAACCTACTTCACCACTACAACCGAAACCGGCGAGAGAATTCCTTGAGCTGCACCGAGTACCGTTGGCTTACCTGTATAAGGAGGCGCGTATATCAACACATTTCCCCAGTCACCGGTTATGCCCGCCGAACCGTAATTGGCGACGATGAGATTCTGATTTTGATCTACTGCAATACTGAGCGGATTATATGAACGAACATCGGCAGATCCAGTGTCTATGATTGTAGGCGCTCCACTGTAGGGAGGCTTGTATTCGGAAACGTTGTTATTGAGAGAGTCGGCGACAAACAAGTCGCCGACTCCATCAACGATCGCGCGCTTTCTATAGCCCGAATGGTGAATCGTCGCAACGGGCGGGCCAGTGTATGGCGGTTCGTAGACGTTGATGTTGGCGCCTAGAACGAACAATACACCAGATGAGCCGACTGCTATATTACCCGAATCTGAAACGATGGACGGACTTGCGTTGTATGGCGGCGTAAATATTTCTACATCGGTCTTATTCACGCCCTTAACAACGAAAACGTCTCCCGCGGCGTCCACCGCAAAGTCATCGAACGCACCAAAGCTGCCAACGTGCGGTGGCATGATCGTTGTCTCGGTAGCCATGTACGGCGGCGGGATAACGGCGATGCCTAGCTGACAGCCGACGAACAACACACCGGCCGCATCGGTTGCCAAACCAAAGATCGAGCCGTTGGTGTAGATCGGTTTAGGGCCATTCGTATCCGAAGGTAAGCTGACAGGTAAGTTCGATGGCACTTGAAACACATTGAACGCGATAGCAACGAATACGTTACCTCGAGCAGACGCTAAAACCGATCCGGTATATGCAAGCGGACCCTGGCCCACAGCAAACTTCACCGGCTGGGAGGTTGATTGGGTGTATCCTGTAACGTACTTATCTGCTGAAGCGACGTCGGATTTATCGTTGAGGACAAACAGTCCAGCTGGAATCACTGGATTGCACTGAATCGTTCTATCGATATGTGAAATGGAAGAATATCGCCCGTCGTTCCCTGGTATACTTTCGAAGTGGCCGAAGCTGTCGTACCGCAGTACGTCTTTGGGCCTGCTGTATACTATGAACTTAACATCTGGCTTACCAATTGACAAACCTTCAATCTGGATCGACCTTGACAGATTACAGCGTACTTTTAAGACATCGGCCGCATCATAGTATACCGGCAATAGCTGCGGGGGGCGTGGACCTCCGCTTGGAACAGATGGGGGAATAAAATTCGGGCCGGGCCTGTAGTTCTTCATGTAATTCGTGTAACTATCATCGAGCGCATCGACAAGCTCGCCGATAATCCGCTCTTTGCGGTAATCGGGTATACTAACTATTCTACCTTCACCACGATCGCCGACGAAGCGCTGAAGCGTAGCAAATACATCCGCCGCCATTCGTTTTGCCAATCCAACGTTGTATGGAACGCGGTCTGGTGCGTGTCCTTCGAAAAAGTGGCCCCATAAAGGTCCGTAGGTGCTCCAGTCGCTCTGCAATTCGTTTTTGTCGCTATGCGAGTACGTGTCCTGATAATAGTGCAAGAATTGACCAAGCTTCACGAGCTGCATCGACCCTTTTGTTGTCCCGGCACCGCATGTGTGTTCAATCGTTCGGTTTATACTCCATCGCACTCCCGCAGCGCACTGAAGGCTTAAGAAGCGATCCATAACGAGGCGCTGGTCTGTATTGAGCGCGTGCCAGTCTTTCCCATGTTGTATATACTTTAACGGGGGCGGCCATTCAAATGCAGTCGTTTCATGGTTGTCGTCCAAGCTCTGATCCGCGCGAGCGACGATAAACGCCTCCGAGTCGGTGAGCCCGGCCAACCGGCTCAGAGTATAGGTAAGGTAAAAGTGAACGTCTTGCTCATAAGCCGAAGCCGGTGTAGAGCTCGATAACAGCCACACGACAAAGCACAAAGCTGCCGTGGAGCGGGTGAGTATGATAAGAGATAATTTTCTCATGCCGCTAGGTCGTTCAGCCATCATCCCATGCTTGCCATACTCCTGAGTTACCGACCTGTCGCGTGAGGGCCGTCTTTTGGCATCCCTCGCGCTTCTCGCAAGCGGCGGAGGCGCTCGTCGAATGACTCGCTCATCACGTCGGCTCCGTCGAGGCACCATCGCCGAAGGCGAGGAAGCGGGGCAAACGCCTCAGCGAACAGCACGCCGGTCTCGAATCGGACAGACGCGGTGCTGCCGCCGTCCAAGCCGCGCACCGTGCCTTCCGTGACCTTCGCTCGGAAGGCGATTTCGGTCACGGTCATGTCGCGCTCGCGCCGGAGCCGTACGAGCTGCCGGTCGACGATTCGCTCGCCATCTAGTCGGCCTCATCGAACGGCCCGTAGCCGAAGGACCGGCGTTCCCTAGCGGCTCGGGTCCGCCACGCCTCGGACCAGACCGCCGCGTCGTGGGCGTGAAGCGTCCAGAGCCGCCGCACCGCAACCGCAGGTGAATGCGCGCCCCGCGCTCGCCGGCGGCACGGGCGGGCACAGCAAACCGCTCCCGCCAACGCAGCCGGCGAACGCGAGCGCACAAACGCTCGGGGCGGCGAAGAGAAATGCCCTGCACCGATCACGACTCTGCAACGAACATTCTCCAGCGGCGGGTCGTATGTTCCGACTGTACGTCACTCTCGCTGAGCGAATCCAGGCTCGAAAGTCCCATGACCGCTTGGCCTGGCCTGCCGACCGAATACCACGCCGTACGCGTCGAGCGCGCGCAGGCGCGCCGCCGCGTGGTCGACGATGGGTGCGGGGTAGTCGCGGCCGATCGTGCAGCCGTACTCGGCCTGCAGCAGCGGCGGGATCGTCCAGGGCTCGTGGACGTACTTCGCCGGCACGTTCGCCAGCGCGGGAACGAAGGCGCGCACGAACGCGCCGCCGGGATCGAACGTCTTGCCCTGCAGGGTCGGGTTGAAGACGCGGAAGTACGGCGCGGCGTCGGTGCCGGTCGAGGCCGACCACTGCCAGCCGCCGTTGTTCGCGCCCAGGTCGGCGTCGGCCAGGCGCTGCTCGAAGTAGCGCTCGCCCTCGTGGTAGTCGATCAGCAGGTGCTTGGTCAGGAACGAGGCGACGATCATGCGCAGGCGGTTGTGCATCCAGCCGGTCGCGTTGAGCTGCGCCATCGCGGCGTCGACGATCGGGTAGCCGGTGCGGCCAGCGCACCACGCGCGGTACGCCTCCGGCTCGTCGGCGTACGCGACGTCCTTGGCGGCCTCGACGTACGGCTCGTGCGCGACGCGCGGGTGGTGGATCAGCAGCTGCTGGTAGAAGTCGCGCCAGACCAGCTCGCTCAGCCACGTCTCGACGTTGCGCGCGGCGGTCTGCGCGGCGCGCTCGCGCAGCCGGGCCGCGGCGTGGACGACCGTGCGGATGCCGATCGTGCCCGCGCGCAGGTGCGGCGACAGGTGCGAGGTCGCGTCGAGCGCGGGCTCGTTGCGCGCGTCGGCGTACTCCGCCAGGCGGATCGCGCGCCCAGTCGCCTCGGCCTCGA
>CAXTNU010000330.1:0-4355 GCA_964245595.1 uncultured bacterium
CCGATCGAGTGACCGGCCAGCGCCGCGCGCTCGACGTGCAGCGCGTCGAGCACGCCGGCCACGTCGCCGGCCAGCGCTTCCATCAGCGCCGGGCCGTCGCCGGGCTGCGACTCGCCGCAGCCGCGCAGGTCGACCCGGATGACGCGCGTGCCGGCCAGCGCCGGCAGCTGCTCGTCCCAGCTCGTGCGGTCGAGCGGAAAGCCGTGCAGCAGCACCAGCGGCGGGTCCGCCCCGCCGCTGTCGTCGTAGCCGATGTGCCGCCCGTCGACCCGAACCGTCAGGCTAGAAGTCGCTTTCCTTCAGGTTGACTGCCGGGTTGACGTCGGTGAAGTCCTCGGTCTCGACCGCCGCGCTGCCGGCGTACGTCACCCGGCGGACCGGCAGGTGCGTCGTCTTGGCAAAGTACACGGTGCGCTTCGTCGCGCCGTTGGGGTCGGTGTAGGGAATCGTCACCGCGTCGGTCGCGGCGCCGTTGACCGTCTCTTCGGCGGTCGTTTCCGAAGCCGCCGCCTTGAGCGCGTCGGCCACGTTCTGGAACGAGCCTTCGTCGATCGTGCCGCCGCGCAGGTCGACCGCGCGCCCGTCGTGGATGCTGATGGTGAGGTGGATACCGCTCAGCAGCCCGCCCTGGTGGCCGCTCACCGTGTCGCCGCCCTTCCAGACCGCGCCGCCGCCGCGGCCGGCGCCGCCGGTGATGTCGATCTTGGCGAAGTGCGGCTTGAGGTACTGGTAGCGATACGTCCGGTCTTGGACGTCGCTGCCCTTGGTCTCGTGCACCTTGATGTTGCACGTGTAGCTGGGCACCTTCGCCCAGGCGTCGAGGAAGGCGGTCGCGGCCGGCCCCGGCGCCGCGCCCAGCAGGGCGACGCCGAGGATACTGGTCGCGAGCGCGCGGTCAGCGTGTCGCACGGACGTATGAACTGGGGTTGATCGTGGCAAAGTTCCCCGCCGAATACGGGTCGCTCGCGTAGACCGAGCGGACGTCGACGGGCGGGATCGTGAGCCCGTACTTCTGGTCGAAGGCGGCGATGAACGTGTTGGCGATCAGCGCGTAGCCGGTGTTGGACGGGTGCAGCCCGTCGAGGCTGAAGAACCCGCCGCCGTACTGCAGCGAGGCCAGGTCGCCCTGGGCGTCGACCGGGAACGGCTTGCCCGCCGCGCGCAGCGTCGCGGCGGTCTGGAACAGCGCGGCCTGGTCGGCCAGCACCGCGCCGGTCTGCTGCACCGCGCCCGCGATGGCTTGGTTGTAGGCCGCGTTGAGGCCCTTGACCTCGAGCGCGACCTGGTCGCTGACGACTTCGCCCGCGCCGGTCGGGTTGCTCGCGGTGATGAGCTGCGGCACCGGCTGCTTCTGCAGAATCGCGGCGACCGTCTGGAGCAGCACCGGCAGCAGGAAGTAGCCGTTGGCCCCGAGCTGCGTCTGCGCGATCTCGGCCGCGGCGTACTGGTGCGCCGCGGCGAAGGCCGCCGCGACCTGGGCCTGCACGGCCGGGATGGCCGCGGCCTGCGCGGGGGTGATGTGGAACTGCTGCGCCGCCGCGCCGACGATGGCAGCCTGGAGGAAGCCGTCGAGGTTCTGCTCGTAGTTCGGCTCGGTCGTGGACTGGACCGGGAAGAACGTCGCCGCGCCGAGCACGTCGACCAGGTTGCCGACCGCGACCTTCGCGCCGCTGGCCTGCAGCTGGGTGATCATCGTCGTGATGTCGGCCCCGATGGCCGCCGGATCGGCCGGCGGCGAGCCGCCGTTCGCGAACGCGAAGTGGAGCAGGTCGTTCGAGCCCAGGTACAGCGTGGCCAGGCCGGCGTGCAGCGAGACCGCGGCCTGGAGCGGCGTCACGCGCGCGCCGAAGTTGGCCAGCACGGGGTAGAAGTTCTCGCTCTCGCCCGCGACGAGCTGGTTGAGCCCCAGCAGCGCGCGGCCCGAGGCGGTCTGCGCCAGCGTCGCCGTGTCCGGCGGCGCGACGCAGCTTGCGATGGGCTGGAACATCGCGACCGCTTCGTGCGTCGTCATGCCCGGGACGCCCAGATCGTACGGGGTGGTCTGCGGGTTGAGCCGGTCGCCGAGCGCGCCGCTGCTCGAGAACGCGGACAGGCGCTGGCCTTGGCACGCGACCGTCAGGCCGGCCGGGAAGCCACTGCTGGTCTTGGCCAGGATGCCGCCGATGCCCAGCGGCGCGACCAGCGGCAGCGGCGAGGTGGCGGGATTCTCCATCGCCGCCTGCGAGACGCCGTTGGCCTGCTCCCAGATCAGCGCGAAGAACCCGTGCTCCTGGGTTTCCTGAACGCGGCCGATGACGCCGACGCCGGCGACGGTTTCGCCGCCCGGGATGTCGGCCCCGACCGTGCCGCCGGACTGCGTGCCGGCGGTCAAGCTGTCGCCGACGCCGACGATGCGCGTTTGCGCCTGGACCGTCGTGCCGGGGCTGGCGTTGAACGGGGTGGTGAACGGCTGGCTGCCGCCTCCGCCGCCGCAGCCCGCGAGGCCGAGGGTCGCGGCGAGCGCCGCGGCGGTCCCGATGCGCGCGATCACAGCGGCAGCACCGTGGGCGAACCGATGCCCAGCTGGACCTGGACGGTGGTGGCCTTCAAGCCGCCGCGCGAGGTCGCGACGTTGCTGCACGCGGGCAGCTGCTGGCAGTAGATCCCGGTGATGCCGAGATCCTTGTAGTTCGTTGCGCCGCCGGTGAGCACGGTCATCTGCACGTACGTTTTCTTGGTGAAGTGGTGGTCGAGGCCATAGATGAAGGTCGGCGTGTACTCCGGGAACGGGTCGACCGGGTTGTACTGCACCAGGCGCGACGGCTGGAGAAAGAACGTCGTCGAGCGGCTGGCGCGGTACTCCAGGTAGAGCAGCTCGAAGAGCTGAGCCTTGTTCGTCTGGTTGATGCCGTTGAGGTGGTTGAGCCACTGCGCGGCGACCGTCGCGGTGCCGAACATGCGCGGGGTGGCGAGGAAAGGCAGGGTCAGCGGCAGCAGGTACTCTTGCTCGGTACGCTGGCGCACGGTGGTCGGAAAGCCGTTGTACTCGATCACCCCCGTGTCGTCGCCGCCGCCGATCTTGGCGGTGTGGGCGAGGTAGGTCGGCGAGATGACGACCGGAATCTGCTTGTCGCCGTGGCCGAACACGAACAGGTTCTGGTCGACGACGGTCAGGATCTTGTCCTTGGTGGTCGCATCGACGTTGCCGGTGCTCTGATAGATCTGGGCCAGCGTCGTGCCCGGGCCGGTGAAGCCTTGGATGTAGAACGGCACGGTCTTGTTGCTGAAGCCCAGCGGGTACTGCTGGATCTCGTAGTAGCCCACTTGGAGCCGGTTCGTCCGCGAGAACGCGTAGCCGAAGCCGGCATCGACGCCGCCCGGCATCCGCACGTCGCGGTTGACGCTGCCGTACGGGAACGCGAACGACAGGTCGGCGTTGTACGTGAAGCCCTGCGGCAAGCCGGGCCGGCGGAGCGGGCGCTGCGGCGTTCCGGGCGGGTTCGCCTGAGCGACCGTCCGGGCGTCGTCCTGGTTCTCTTTGATGTCTCGAAGCGCGCGCTGCAGCGACGCGTTGGCCGGAGCGAGGAGGCCGGCGCTTATCGCGTTGGCCTCCGCTCCGTCAGCGCGGGCGGGAAGCGGCGCTAGGACGGCCGCGGCGCAAATGAGCGCAAGCGCGGCCGACGTAACACGACTCTTCATAACCCAACGCGCCTTGCACCGGGCGGAGAAAGGTTCCTCCGGCACGGCGCCCGGCGGCAGCTTCCGCCGTCCGGCAACCGCCGACGCCGCGCCGCGCATTTCCTTCGGATGATTGCGCTATTTCGCATAATAGTGGTATAAGAGACCCAACCCCGCCGGCGGACTCCGCCGGTTCTCCGCGCGTCCATGCGACAACGCGGACGCGGAAAGGACTCGGTAGAGTACCGATGGCCAGCAAGAAAGCAGCGCCCAAACGCAAGACGGCGGCGCGCAAAGCGACCGGCACGCGCAAGACGGCGGCACGCAAGACCACCGCGCGCAAGAAGACGGCGACCCGCAAAACGGCCGCGCGCAAGACCACGGCGCGCAAGACGACCGCCCGCAAGAAGACCGGCGCACGCAAGACGGCGGCGCGCAAGACCTCGACCCGCAAGAGCACCAGCCGCAAGACCGCGGCGCGCAAGAAGACCGGCACGCGCAAGACGACGGTCCGCAAGACCAGCGCCGCGCGCAAGAAGGGTACGGCCCGCAAGACCTCGGCCCGCAAGAGCACCAGCCGTAAGAAGGTCGTCCGCAAGGCGACGACCCGGGCCGCGACGTCGCGCCGCAAGACCGCCACTCGCCGCAAGAAAGCGGCGTAACCCGCTCCAGCCCAGGGGCGCAGCGCGTCGCGAGGA
>CAXTNU010000330.1:4394-4615 GCA_964245595.1 uncultured bacterium
GGGGGGGGGCTGGCCCCCGCCCCCGGCGCTGCGCTTTTGCTCGGAACCGATGTATCTCGATCAGCTCCCCGAACTCTCCCGCGCGCGGCTGGTGCGCGCGCGCTCCCGCGGGGTCGCGATCCGCGACCGCGAGCGCGCGGTCGCCATCGCGTTCCTGGCCGACGGCTCGCTGCTGCCCGCCGACACGCTGGTCCGCTTCGACGTGACGCGCGGCGAGGAGC
>CAXTNU010000331.1:0-4560 GCA_964245595.1 uncultured bacterium
GTGGCGGGCCGCGCTCGCGCTGATCGAGCTCGACGCGACGCCGGGCGGGCCGCGGGCGGGCGGCGACTTCTCGCTCGAGACGGCGGCCCGGCTCGTGCACGAGCACGTTCCGCATTCGTTTTTGGCCCGCCGGCTGGGGAACTGGATGAACGCCTACGGCGATCCGGTCGCCGGCCGCCTGACCCGGGCTCAGCGCGAGATCCTACGCTACCTGCTGGCCGGCAACGTGCCCAAGGAGATCGCCGCCGCGACCGGGCGCGCCTACAAGACGGTGCGCAACCACGTCGAGGCGATCGAACAGCTCTTCGGCGTGCACTCGGTGCCCGAGCTGATCGTAGCGTGCTACCAGCGCGGGCTCGCGCCGCCGCCGGCCGAGCCGCGCGCCGACCGCTCCGCCTAGAAGTACAAGCGGCCGGCGTACCGTTCGAGGATTTCTTACAATTGAAAATTAAGGGTTGAGGGCCGGGATTCGTTTTGATTCTTTTTAAGGATGACCTCATCGTGCCGCAGGCCCTCTCCACTCACAAAAAAGTCAAGCTCGCGCCCGATTCGTACAACCTCGCCAAGACGCTGTTCGAAGCGGGCGCCGACAAACGAAAGATTCCGGTCCGCCCCGAGTGGCGCGGGCCGGCGCTCAACGATCTGGTCAACATCAAGCGAATCGCCAAGCGCCACGACGCGGGTAAAGGGAAGAACGGCGCCCCCGGCGCGATCTCACTGGAAATAAAATCGTTCGACCTGTTGGAGCAAAAGGCGCCCGGCCTGCCCCGCGCGGCCGCCGTCCGGCCGCGCACGGATGCCGACGAGCTGCCGTCCTTCCGCCAGGCGGTCAGCCTCGAAGCGCTCGAAACGTTCATCGCCAACTTCAAGGTTCAGGTCGCCGAGCGCAGCGGCGACCGCGAGCGGGAAGTCGACGCCCAGATCGCGGCCGCGAAGTCAGCCGTCGTCGCGGCCAAGACGCCCGACGAGGACAACAACGCCCACGTCATGCTGGGCAACGCCCTGCGGGCCAAGCAGCAGCTCCAGAAGAGCGTGCGCCAGGAAGTGCTCAAGTCGATGAAGTCGGGCGACCACAGCTCGCACCTGCAGCCGATCTACGACCTGATGATCGAGCCGGAGCGCTAGCGCCCCGGCCCACCGGAGAGATGGCAGAGCGGTTGAATGCAGCGGTCTTGAAAACCGCAGGCCCTTCGCGGGGCTCGTGGGTTCGAATCCCACTCTCTCCTCCACCATCGCGCTCGGTCACCAAGGAAAGATAACGATTTGACGGAGACGGCGCTTTCGGCAGCGCAAGCGTCGTGCCCGCTGTGCGGCTCTTCCTCGGCCGAGACCGGCAGCAAGAACGGCGTGCCCTTGCGGCGCTGCACGAGGTGCGGCCACCGCTTCGCGGGCGTGTTGCCGGATGATGGCGCGCTGGCGGCGATCTACGCTGACGACTACTTCACGCGCGAGTACGGCGACTATCATGCGGAGGCGCGCTCGCTGGCGGCGCGCGGGGCGGCGTACCGGCGGATCGCCGAGCGCTGGCGGACCCGCGGGCGGCGCGTGCTCGACGTGGGCGCGGCGGCGGGTTACGTGCTCGAAGGTTTCACCGCGCGTGCGAATTGGACCGGCGTCGGCATCGAGCTGAACCCTGCGATGGCGCAGGCCGCGCGCGCTCGCGGCGTGGACGTGCGGGCCGGTACGGTCGAGAGCGTTGCGCTCGAAGGCACCTTCGATGCCGTGCTGCTAGTGCAGGTGATCGCGCACTTTCCGCACCCGGTCGAGACGCTGACGCGCTTGCGCGCGCGCACCGCGCCGGGCGGGGTGTGGGTGATCGAGACCTGGGACCGCGAGAGCGTGGTGGCGCGGCTGCTCGGGCGGCGCTGGCACGAGATCAACCCGCCCAGCGTGCTGCACTGGTTCTCGCGCCGCTCGCTCGACGCGCTGCTGGCGTCGCTGGGGTTCGAGCGCGTCGCGCGCGGCCGC
The DNA here is from genome assembly GCA_964245595.1 of uncultured bacterium. Taxonomy (GTDB): domain Bacteria; phylum Vulcanimicrobiota; class Vulcanimicrobiia; order Vulcanimicrobiales; family Vulcanimicrobiaceae; genus Vulcanimicrobium. The sequence goes on from CAXTNU010000331.1 coordinate 1,969, forward strand.
CCGCGCAAGACGATCGGCGTCGACCACGTCCGCGCGCTGCTCGGCGCGCATCGTGTCCTGGGCCCATTCGCGCGCGTCCTGCCGCGCGGCGCCGAGCTGCCGTATCCCGGCGACGACGTCTTCTGGGCGGCCTACCGTCTGCGCGACGATGCGAATGCCCCCGCGCACGGAGTCGCTGCTGCGCCCGCCGACACGTGAATTGCTGCTCCATGAGCTGCGCGCGTACGAGCCGGCGGATGCGCGCGAGCGCGCCATGCGCGACCGGCTGGCGGCGTTCGTCGCCGCGCACGCCGACGCGTTCGCGCGCTCGCTGCTCGTCGGGCACGTCACCGCGTCGGCCTGGATCGTCGACCCGGCGCGCGAGCGCGCGCTGCTGACGCACCACCGCAAGCTGGGCAAGTGGCTCCAGCTCGGCGGCCACGCCGACGGCGATCCCGACGTGCGCGCGGCGGCGCTGCGCGAGGCGCGCGAGGAGTCGGGGCTGACTTCGCTGCGCTTCGCGCGCGCGGGCATCTACGATCTCGACGTGCACCCGATTCCGGCCCGGCCGGGCGAACCGGCGCACGAGCACTTCGACGTCCGCTTCGCCTTCGAGGCCGATCCGGCCGAGCCGCTCGTCGTCAGCGCGGAGTCCAAGGAACTGGCCTGGGTGCCGCTGGACGCGCTCGCGGAATACGGCGCCGACGAGTCGGTCCTGCGATTGGCCCGTAAGACCGTGCTCCTGCGGGGGTAGGAGCGGCCCCATGAGGGGTCGCTTCGAGTTCGCCTTCCACACGATTTCCGAGCCGATGGCGGCCAGCGGTGACGTCGACCCGACGCTCGCTCTGATGGGCGCGCAAGGGTGGGAGATGCGCGGCGTGGCCTGCCTGCGGGACGGCGTGCTGACCGTCGCGCTCCAGCGCCCGCTCGGCGAGGATCTGCCCTTGCCCGATGGGGGCACGCTGTCGGCGGCGCTGGCCGCGCCGATGACCGCCCCTACCCTGGAGGAACTGGAGCGCGAACCGCGCCACGGCGAGGGCGAAGCCGTCGCCTGAGGTGAGAGCCCTCGACGTCGAGTACTAGCGCGCGGCGCGTTCGACCCGCCGGTACACGGTCGTGCGTGCGTCGAGTCTGGCGTCGGCTCTGTAGCGCACGCCGATGCGGGCCACCAGCCGGTCGCGCGTCGCGGGATCGCACCACGGGCCGCAGCGGCGCATCACGATCCACTCCGGACGCGCTCCGTCGAGGATGCGGTCGAGCTCGTCGCTGCCGCGCCGGCCGAGCATCGGCCAGAGTTGCCGGTTGAGCAGGGTCGACGTGAGCGGGTAGCGCGTCGGCGGGACCAGGTCCAGCCGGTCGTACAGCAGCGGCGTGGCCTCGACGAACCATACCCCGCCGTGGCGAACCGGCAGCGCGCCCAGCCGCCGCGCGATGCGGTCGCCTTCCGAGATACGCCAGTCGTGCCGGCCGGCGACGTCGCGCATCCACAGCGTGCGCAGCGTCGAGTTGAGCTCGAAATAGCCGTGCAGCGCGAACGCGAGGCCTGCGGTGCCGGCCACCAGTGCGCGCGCGAAACGCGTGCGCCGGGCCAGCGCGTCCAGCCCGATCCCGCCCAGGGCCGCTAGCGGTGCGGCGAGCGGCACGAACTGGCGCGCATCGTATTCGCCGACCCCGATCAGCGCCGCCGCGCCCAGCGCGAGCCAGGCGGCGCAGAGCGCGACGCTTTCGTTTCGCGCCAGCAGTGCGAACGGCGCGAGCTCCAGGCTCGGCGCCAACCGGCGCAGTTGCGACCACGGATCGCGCGGCACGGCGTGGAGGGCGGTGCGCGAGACCAGGCGGCGCACGGTGGCCCCGACGTTGGCGTCCCAGAGGGCGTCGAAGCGGTGTGCCAGCGCATAGCCGGCCGCCTCGAGGGCCGGCGGGGCGCAAAACCCGGCCGCGAAGCCGGCGAGTCCCGTCCCGCCGCGGCGCGCGGCCAGCGCCAGCGGCAAGCCGGCGAACACCAGCGCTCTGCGCTTCAGCTGCACCGCGGCCGCCGCCAGCAACCCGGCCCAGAATGCGGCCCGGCGCCCCGCGCTCGTCAGCGCCAGCAGCGAGGCGGCCGCGAAGGGCACGGTCAGCAACTCCGCGTCACCGAGCAGGCCGTCGTTCTCGATCGAGCAGCAGGCGAACAGGATCGCGGCGAGCACGCCGGCGCGCTCGCCGGCGAGCCGTGCGACCAGCCGCCACAGGACGAGCGTCGTCGCGGCGCCGGCCAGCAGCGCGAGCGCCGCGCTCGCGCGCGAGCCGTCACCGAACACCGTCAGCGCTGCGGCGTAGAGCGCGAACAGACCGGGCGGCTTGTATTCCCAGACCGTCGTGTAGGGCAGCGCGCCGTGCAGCCAGGCGCGCGCGGCGAGCACGTAGACGCCGACGTCGCCGTCGTCGTTGCCTTCCATGAACGGGTGCAGGCGGACCAGTGCCGCCAGCAGCGCGAGGCCCAGCGCGGTGATCAGCCGGCGATCGCTCGCGTGCATGCCGATCGCGTCTGCGCTAGCGCGGGGCGGCGGCCCGGGTCAGCCGATCGCGCACCGCGGCGTTCGGCTCGTCGTCAGGCGGCAGCGTCGCCAGGAT
>CAXTNU010000332.1:0-4555 GCA_964245595.1 uncultured bacterium
GCGCAGCAAGGGATCAGACAGGGGGCCAGACACCCGGATCGGCGGCGGCGAGAAAGCGGACGTTCACGGTTGCCTGCTTCGACCCGCGCCGCGGGTTCCCGGCCGGTTAGCCGCGCGCCGCCGGGCAGACCGGCTGCGGGGGACGAGAGGTTCGATGCCGTTGCATGGCAAGCGGGTGGTCGCTCAGCGTGGAGCGCCCTCCGGCGCGGGAAAGCGACACTCGCCGGTCGGCACGATGCGTCAGCACGGTAGCGTACGAACGACACGACGACGAGCGAAAGCGCGTGCGCGTCGTCCTCGCTGCGTGACGGTGGTGCGAGCGGTTCATCCGGCACCGGCGTCGCTCAGGGAGAACGCGAATCGTGAACGCAAACCGAGTCGCCCGCGGACTTGCCTGGTTCGGCATCGGCCTAGGCCTGATCGAGGTGATCGCGCCGCGCTCGGTCGGCCGCGCGGCCGGGCTCGAGGAGTACGCCGACCTCATTCGGTCCTTCGGGTTTCGCGAGATCGGCTCCGGCTTGGTCGTGCTGACGGCCGAGCGGCCCCAGGCCGCGCTCTGGACGCGCGTGCTCGGCGACGGGTTCGACGGCGCGCTGCTCGCGCGCGGCCTGAGCGGTGCCAACCCGCTGCGGCAGCGCACGCTCGCGGCCGCGCTGGCCGTGGCCCCGGTCGTCGCGCTCGACGTCGTCTACGCGTTCAGACGCGGCGCGCGCTCGTGAGCGCAGCCGGCCCGCGGCCCGGCTCGTCGTCGCCATCCCAATCGCACCAAACCCGTTCGTGGAGCACTCCCATGTCCCAGATCTACGTCCGCTATAGCGACGACGTCGAATCGGTCGCCCCCGACGAAGCCGAAACGGTCGATCACATCCTCGCTTCCATGCGCCGCATCGACGAGCAGACGCGCGCCAAGGAAGACGGTCACGCCGTCCGCACGTCGCACGCGAAGAGCCACGGCGTCGCGGTGGGCGAGCTGACCGTCCTCGACGGATTGCCCGAACCGCTGCGGCAAGGCTTGTTCGCCCGCGCCGCCACGTACCCGGTGATCGTCCGGCTGTCCAACGTTCCGGGCGAGATCGTTCCCGATGCGGTCAACACGCAGCGCGGCTTGGCCTTCAAGGTGCTCGGCGTCGCGGGCGAGATGTTGCCCGCGCATGCGGGCGAGACGACCCAAGACTTCGTGCTCGAGAACGGCGACCGCTTCACCGTTTCCGACATCAAGACGTTCTTGGCGTTTCAGCTCGGGCTCGAGCCGGCGCCGCGGATTCCGGGCCCCGTCAAGGTTGCCGTGTCGAGCGCCGCGCGCCTGGCCAACGAGGCGCTGCACGCCGTGAACGTCGAGAGCCCCAATCTCGACTTCTTGGGCCACCCGCGCATCCACCCGCTGGCGGAAGCGTACTTCACGCAGGCGCCGATCCGCTACGGCGACTACGTCGCGAAGCTGGCCGTCGTGCCGGTCGCCCCGGGCCAGCTCGCCCTATCGGATGCGAAGCTCGACGAGAAGCACGACCCCGACGCGCTGCGCACCGCGACCGTCGGCTACCTGCGCGACAACGACGCCGAATTCGACGTGCGCGTCCAGCTCTGCACCGATCTGGAGAGCATGCCGATCGAGGACGCGCACCGCGAATGGCGCGAGGACGAAAGCCCGTACGTCACGGTGGCGCGGCTGCGCATCCCGCGCCAAGACGCGTACAGCCCGGCCCGCCAAGCCTACGTCGACGACGATCTGTCGTTCTGCCCCTCGCACAGCTTGGCCGCGCATCGCCCGCTCGGGTCGATCATGCGCGCGCGGCTGCGGGCATACCCCGCGATGTCGCGGCTCCGGCGCGAGGCGAACGGCCGCCCGCTGACCGAGCCGACCTCGATCGACGCCGTTCCCGCCTAGCGGCCGGCGGCGCGCGCGCGGTCAGACCGCGCGCACGTTGGCGGCGTGCAGCACGCCCTCGACCCGCACGCGCAGGTCTTGCAGGTGCGCGCGCGTCGCTTCGTCGCGCGCGGCCGGCACGGCGCGGGCCAGGCGCCCGGCCAGCTTGACCAGGTTGTAGCGGGCCAGCGACTGGGTCTCGCGCGGCAGGCTGAGCTGGTCGGCGAAGGCCGACGGCAGCGCGACGATCTGCATCTGCAGGTCGGCGTAGCGGCGCTGCAGCTCGCGGTGGGCGGGCGCGATGGACGGTCTGCCGAGGTCGTCGTAGATCGCATTGCCGCTCCAGGCGAACAGGTCGGCCAGGGTCATCGTCTCGCCCGGCCGGCGCTGCTTGAGCTCCTGGTCGGCGACCCGGGCCAGGTTGGCCGGCGAGAACAGCTGCGCGATCACGTCGTCCTGCACTTCGGCCACCACCTCGCGGATCGGGAAGTCGGCCCGGCGCGGGACCGACGCGCCCCAGTGGATGCCGAAGCGCGACGGCGCGGCCGCGTTGAGCAGCTCGGGCGAGAAGCCGAACGCGCGCGAGGACAGCACGTAGCGGTCGAGCAGGTCGAACGCGCGCCGCTGCTGCGCGCGCGGGACCGAGGCGAACGGCGGCGGCGCGCCCGGCTCGCCGCGGTGCGCGCGCGAGGTGAAGATGCCGCCCACGTAGCGCGCCGCGACGTCGCTGTTCTCGAACTCGTCGTTGAGCACCGTGACCAGTTGCGCGCGCAGGTCCTGGAAGCTGCGCGTGTCGCCCGGATAGTGCCGGGTCAAGCGCGCCGCGACGTCGTCGTCGACCAGGAACTGCTCGCGCACGTAGGCCAGCGGATCGCTCGAGAGGTCGAAGCGCTGGATGCGCGGGTCGATCGCGCTGGCGGTCGCGTCCTCGTCGGTGCCGTAGGCGTGGCCGGGCTCGGTCGAGCGCGAGGCGATGCGCTGCAGCGGAACCGCCTCGTCGGCGGAACCGTGCACGTTGGGAAAGGTCGCGTAGCCGTACGCGATGGCCCAGTAGTCGTACGAACCGAGCCGGTTGGGGAAATACGTCGCCTGCCGTTCGCCGGGCGCGGCGATGTTGGCCGGCGTGTAGTCCATCACCGAGCCCGTCGTGCCGTGCGCGGCGGTGAACGCCGGGTCGTGGAGCTGCGCGTACGTGTACGCGGTCGAGCCCTGGAAGTTGTGCCGCAGGCCCAGCGTGTGGCCGACCTCGTGCATCACCGTGCTGTAGAGCCACTGCTGCGCGTAGCGCTCGCGGTCGGCGGCGCTCGCCTTGGGGTTGGCGGCGAGCAGCGCCGAGCCGAGCGCCGCTTGCACGAGCGAGTCCTCCTCGAGCGAGCACCACTGGTCGGCGCTCTGGTCGGGCGCGGCGGCCTGCGCGGCCGCGGCGGCCAGCGCGGCGGCCGGATCGGCGAACGCGTTGACGCGCGCGCGCTGCGCCGGCAGCACCCGGTCGACGTAGCCGCGCTTGATCGTGCGCAGCGACTCGCCGTCGACCACCACCGTCGCGCGGATGATCTGGCCGGTGTCGGGATCGCTCACGTGCGGGCTGTAGGCCGAGAAGTCGGGCTGGTCGGAGGTGATCCAGCGAACGGTCGTGTAGCGCGCGTCGTCGGGGTCCCAGCTCGGGTCGGCGGGCTGGTCCTTGACCGCGATCGCGCCGGGGTGGCCGACCCGCGCGAAGGCGTCGTTCCAGGCCAGGATGCCGCGCCGCACCGTGTCGCGGTACTGCTGTGGGATCTCGTCGCTGAGATAGAACGTGATCGGGCCGTCGTGCAGGTTCCAGCGCTCGATGAAACGCTCGAACGGCGAGGCCAGCGCGTCGTCGCCGTAGCGCTTGCGCGCGGTGATGAAGTAGCCGATCCGGTCGTCGGCCCGGCGCGGCACGAACGCCGGGTCGTGCTGCGGCGGCGCGACGAGGCTGTAGTGCACGGTGACCGGGATGCCGCGCCCGTCGGGCACGGTCGGCAAGGCGTTGGGCGGGCCGTTGAAGGCCAGGTTGACGCTGATCTCGTCGTTGCGCGGGAAGGCCTTGGTCGCGCCGTAGTACGACTTGCTCGAGTCGACCGCGAACGACGGGCGCGCGCCGATGATCAGCAGGCCGGGGATCGAGGGCGCGGGCGCGGCCCGGCCGAGGTCGGCGCCGATGCCCTCGAAGTCGGTCAGGAAGACCGAGGGCGAGACGATGGTGTGGTCGTGCGCCGCGTCCTCGGCGACGATCGTGGTCGAGAGCAGCACGGTGTCGGCGACGCTGACCGCCAGCGAGGCGGCCGCGGTGCTGCCCTTGGCCGCGACGTAGCGCGTGTTGGGGGTGATCCACAGCACCCGTTTGCCGACCCGCTTGAACGTGACTTGGAACGGCTCGTAGACCCGCCCGGCGAACGCGCCCCCGCCGACCCCGCGCTCGATCGAGGGCAGCACGATGTAGGTGTGGTCGAAGTTCTCCGGGCGCAGGTCGAAGTACAGGTCGTCGTCCTTGCGGACCAGGTTGATGACGCCGTCCTGCTTGGTCGCGCCGCGCACGAACGTCGCGTACGGCTGGGTCGAGGGCACGCTCAGCGGGAACGGCAGGATGCTCGACCGGGCCGGCGTCGACCCCGCTGCCGGCGCGGTGCTGCCCACCGGGCGAGGCGAACCTTCCGGCGCGCCCGACGG
>CAXTNU010000333.1:0-4539 GCA_964245595.1 uncultured bacterium
GCGAGACGCTGACGACGGTCAACGGCTTCAGTTTCGGTGTGGTCGCGGCGGCCCAGGATTGCGGCCCTGGCGGCGAGGCCGAACTGAGATCCAGGATCGCGGCGGTCCTGGGCGGGGAGCCGCCGCAGACCCTGGTGATGGCGGCGCAGGCGGTTGGGCGCTGCCACCGGGTCCACGATGTCGCAGTCACGGTTCGCGGCCCGGCAGGCGGCGAGCGCCTCGCGCACGCGGGCGAACAGCGCGCCGTACTCCTGCGCGACGAGCGGGCGCGCGTAGCCTTCGGGCGCGTAGACGATCGCCGTGTCGGCTTCGCGCCGCGCGCTCGCCAGCAGCGGGCCGAGCTGCGCGAGCGTACGTCCCATGCGCGCGGTGGCGGCGCCGCGCGTGCTCAGGCTCGCGCCGTCGAGCGGGAGCGCCGCGCCCCAGGCGTAGAGCGCGTTGCTCCAGGGCGCTTCCCAGCCGAACGGCGCGAGCGTGTCCTGGAGCGGAAAGTCGATCACGCCCTTGGCGCCCAGCGCGATGAGCTCGCCCAGCGCCAGGCTCGTGTTGGTCGGGTCGGCGGCGCGCGGAACGGGATTTTCCGCCGCGGCCAGCCAGCCGGCTTGGAACTCGCTCACCGCCAGCGGCCCGCGCTGGTTCGTGCCGAGCAGCAGGGTCGAAAAGGCGAGCTCGCCGCGGTCGTGCTCGCCGATCGCGTCGGCGTCGCTCTGGTACCAGTTCCCCATCGTCCAGACCGGCGCCGCGGCCGGCACGCGCATCTGGTAGGTGTTGATGAACGCCGGCGTGAGCGGGCCGACGACCTCGCGCGCCTGCGCTTCGAGCCAGCCCAGGTACGCTTGCAGGTTCGGCGCCGGATAGGTCTGGTTGTCGGAGTACGCGGCCTGGTCGTCGTCGAGCTGCACCGCCAGCACCCGGTCGGCGACCGGGCGCAGCTCGGCGAGCGCGCGGTGCAGCCAGCGCGCCGCGTAGCGCAGATGCGTGGCGTTGCGCAGCCACTCCCCCGCGGCGTCGTCGGCGCGCGCGTTCTGCAGCGTCGCGGTGGCGGGATAGCGGCCTTCGAGCACGTCGTGCAGCGGCATGGCGTATTCGGGCCGGATCAGCAGCCAGGCGGGATAGCCGCCGTTGCGCCACTCGTTGCGGATCACCGGGCCGGGCCGGATCGTGAAGTGAAAGCCCAGCTCGCGGCCCAGCCGCAACACCTCGCGCAGGTTGCGGCGCGGGTTGGTGTGGCCGTCGAAGTCGAACTCGCCGTCGGCGATTTCGTGCCAGTTCCAGGGGATGTAGAGGTCGAGCGTGTTGGCGCCCAGCGTGCGCATCGCGAGCATCGACCGGCGCCAGCGCGAGGGCGGGATGCGCTCGTAGAAGAACGCGCCGCCGAAGAAGAAGAACGGCTTGCCGTCGACCCGCAGCTCCGGCTCGCCTTCGCGCTGCACCACCACCGCGTGACCGAACGTCGGTGCGTTCGCCGCATTCGGCGCGAGCGTGAGGCCGGCCGGCGGTAGTGTGCGAGCCGCGTCCGCCCTGGCCGGCAGGACCAGCGCCGTGCACGCCGCGAGCAGCGACACGAGCGAACGCAGGCCCGCGCTTGGAATCATCCGAAGCGCCTTCGCCGTGAACGCGAACGACCTCTCGCGCCTGCTGCGCCTCGAAGGCACGCTCGACCTCGATTTCGTCGCCAGCCCGGCGCTGGCGAACAATCCCCTGGGCGACCCCGCGACGCGCCCGCTAGCGGTCTACACCCCGCCCGGCTACGACCCGCAGGGCTCGCGCCGCTACCCGGTGCTGTACTGCCTGCACGGCTACACCGGCGACGTCTCCGCGCTGATCGCGACCCGGGCCTGGGAGACCAACGTCGTGCAGTGGGCGGATCGGCTGATCGCGCAAGGGCGCATGCCGCCCGCGCTGCTGGCGGTCGTCGACGGTTTCACGCGCTTGGGCGGCTCGCAGTACGTCGACTCGGTGCACAACGGCGACTACGCGACCTACACCGTGCGCGACGCGCTCGGGCACGTCGACGCACATTACCGCACGATCGCGCGCGAGGGCGGGCGGGCGGTGTTCGGCAAGTCGTCGGGCGGCTTCGGCGCGCTCCACCTCACGCTCGCGCACCCGGGCACGTTCGCCGCGTTCGCCTCGCACAGCGGCGACGCGTACTTCCGCTACGCGGCGCTGCGCAGCTTTCCCACCGCGCAGCGGGTGCTCGAGGAGCTCGGCTCGATCGAAGCGTTCGTGACCGAGTTCGAGCGCCGGCCCAAGCGCCCGCAGCACTTCTACGAGACGATCGAGATGCTCGGCTACGCCGCGGCGTACTCGCCGCGCGCGCCCGAACGCTGGGCGATCGACCTGCCCTGGGACGGCGCGACCGGCGAGATCCGAGACGACGTGTTCGCGCGCTGGCTCGCCTACGACCCGTGCGAGCGCGTCGCGGCGGGCAAAGATGCGCTGGCCCGCTTGCGCCTGCGCTATCTCGATTGCGGCCGGCGCGACGAGTACGGTCTCGACGTCGGCGCGCGCGTCTTCGCCCGGCGCGTGCGCGACCTCGGTCTCGAGGTGCGGCACGAAGAGTTCGACGACGACCACCGCAACGTCGGCTACCGCTACGAGATCTCGCTACCGGCCCTGGCCGAGGTGCTCGACCGGGAATGAAACGAACGCGCCGGGGAGGTTTCCGCGGCGCGTCCGGGTTTGCCGGCCGAGCGTTACCGGCTGAGCGCTACTGGCTCTGCTGCTGCTGCTTCTGGCGCAGCTCGCGCATCTTCTCGCGGCTGACCGAGAGCTGGAGCAGGAAGCGGCCCGCGTCGTTCGCGCGGCGCATGCCGTTGGGGTTGCCCTGACCATCGGGGCCGCCCGGACCGCGACCCGGTCCGCCGGCGCCGTTGGGACCGCCGTTCGGGCCGCCCTGGGGCATGTTGGCGCGCATGGCCGTCATCATCTTGTCGCGCTCGGCGAGCACGGCTTTCTGCTCGGCGGGGTTGAGGACGGCGTCGATCTGCGTCGCGGCCGCGCGCATGTCGGTCTGCGTGCCGTTGTTGATGCCGTCGACGATCGACTGCACGCGCGCGCGGTGGTCGGCCGAGAGGTCATTGAGCGCCGCGGTCTTGGCGCTGTCGCGCGCTTGCTGCATCTGCGCGCGGGCGGCGGGCGGCGGCCCGTCTTGGGACTGGGCTTGAGCGGTTTGCGCGCAAGCGCTCAGCGGCATGGCGGCCGCCAGTGCCAGCACGAGCAATGAGGGAGATAATTTCATGGGCTCAGTGTACCCCGCGAAGCTGGTGCCCGGCTTTGGGCGCGCTTGAGCGCAGGTTAAGAACGGCCTGAAAAGCGATGAGACCAGGCTTGCGCCCAGTCTCATCTCATGGTGCCTTACGGCCGGTCGGCGGTCAGTAGGTCGGCGCGCCCGCCGCCTGGGTGACCGGGATGCGCTCCGCATCGGGCAGCGCGGTGACGTCCGCACTGCCGTTCGCGCTCGCGCCGACGCCGGCCAGCTCGTGCGTCGCCTCGAGCGCTTGGCGCAGGTCGGCGATCAGGTCGCGCGCGCTCTCGATGCCGACCGAGAGGCGCAGCAGCGAGTCGGTGAAGCCGCGCCGGTCGCGCTCCTCCTTGGGGATCGAGGCGTGGGTCATCTTGCCGGGGTGGCAGATCAGCGACTCGACGCCGCCCAGCGACTCCGCCAGCGAGAACAGCTTGGTGTGCTTGACGAACTCGAAGGCGCGCGCCTCGGGCCCGCGCAGCTTGAACGAGACCATTCCGCCGAAGCCGTGCATCTGGCGCTTGGCCAGCTCGTGCTGGGGGTGCGAGGGCAGGCCCGGGTAGTAGACGTTCGCGATGTCGTCGTGCTCTTCGAGGAAGGTCGCGACGGCGTGCGCGTTGCGCTCGTGCTCCTTCATGCGCACGGCGAGCGTCTTGGCGCCGCGCAGCGTCAGAAAGGCGTCGAACGGGCCGGGAACGCCGCCCATGGCGTTCTGGTGGAACTTGACCGACTCGGCGATCGCCGCGTCGCTGGTCAGCACCGCGCCGCCGATGACGTCGCTGTGGCCGCCGATGTACTTGGTGGTGGAATGGACCACGACGTCGGCGCCCAGCGCCAGCGGCGACTGGAAGTACGGCGAGGCGAAGGTGTTGTCGACCACGACGATCCCGCCGGGCTTGCGCAGCGCGACGATGGCCGGGATGTCGACCAGCTTCATCAGCGGGTTGGTCGGGGTCTCGATCCAGAACATCTTCGTGTTCGGCTTGAGCGCGGCGCGCGCGGCCTCGAGGTCGCCCAGGTCGACGTAGCTGAACTCGATCCCGTAGCGGGCGTAGACTTTGGAGAACAGGCGGTACGTGCCCCCGTAGAGGTCGTCGCAGACGATCGCGTGGTCGCCGGGCGAGAGCAGGGCCATCAGCGCCGACGTCGCGGCCAGACCGGACGCGAAGGCGAAGCCGTGGTCGGCGCCCTCCAGCGCGGCGAGCTGCTCCTGCAGCGCGTTACGGGTCGGGTTGACCGTCCGCGAGTAGTCGTAGCCCTTGTGGACCAGCACCTCGTCCTGAGTGTAGGTC
>CAXTNU010000334.1:0-4537 GCA_964245595.1 uncultured bacterium
CGCCAAGGCAGCGCGTGGCGGGTGAAGCGCGCCATGCCGGGCACGGCGTGCGCGTCGGCGCGAATCGCCCGCGCGACCGCCGGCTGCGCGCTCGCCGCGCGCGCGAGCGCGCCGTCGAGGCGATTCACGGAGCGTTCCAACGCGCCGATCTTGGCCGGGTCGCAGTCGATCACGTCGAACGCCGCGGCCGGTGCGTAGACCTCGTCGCCGGCTTGGTAGCGGGCGCGCATGGCGCTGCCGACCAGCTCGTGCGCCAGCGCGTCCGGGTCGTCGGCGTGGCGCACGATCGCCTCGGCGGCGGTGGTCGGGACGCCCGGCGCGAGGAGCGCCTCGGGCGACGCGGCCAGGTAACGCACGCCGTTGTGCGAGAGCGCGCTCGCGAACCCGAGCGTCGCCATCAGGCACTGGTCGGCCAGCACGCCGTCGACGCGCCGGTCCGCGTCCTCGGGGTGCGCGCGGGCGTGCAGTGCGGCGCCGTCGCCGACCGCGCGCGCCATGTCGTCGCTGCGCATGCGGCCGTACGGGCTTTCCAGCCCGCCGCCGTCGCCGCCGCCGTGGTCGACCAAGTCGATCCAGGTCGTGCGCGCGCCGTTCGCTTCGGCGTCGTCGAGCGTGTGGGCGACGAAGCGCGCCAGTTCGGCGCGCGAGGACGGGTCGCGCGCCGGCGCGGCGTGCACGTTGCCGCTGACCTGGCCGTCGCGGATGGCGTAGGTCTCGCTGCGCAGAAGGTGCGCGGGGAGCGCGAAGTCGTGCCGGGCGGTGAAGTCCTCGACGGTGACGGCGAGGCGCGGGTCGCGCGCGCTGGCCGCGAAGGCCTGGTCGATGAGCGGCGCCTGGAGGGAGTCGAGGTTGTTCTCGCCGTCGCGGTAGATCCCGAGTTGGAGCGTGGTGTGCAAGTTCATGGCGCTCGCACTCTGCGACGCGGCGCTCGCACGGCAAGGGTGTCGATGGCGGTCCATGGCCTTGAGATTCGAGCAAGCACACTCACCGCCGAAGCTGTATGAAGCAATGGCCTGCTCGACTATTTACCTAGCTGACCAAGCGTGCTAAACTTCTGCTTCCGTGATGAGAAACTTGCACTTCGAGGATGTCCCTCGGCCCTCAGTTCTCTCTTGCAGAACGAAAGTTGTGCTCCTGCGCTTGGCGCGCTGCTTCCCAGCGCGCGGTCCCATGGGTATTTATCGTGCTCGTCATAAACGCACTGTTCATCGCCGCGATCATCTGGGCGAACAAGAAAGATACGACAACTGGGCAGCGGTACTGGTCGGCCTTTCTCGCATCCGTACTAGCGCTCGTTTCGGCACTTTTCCTCGTCCGCGGCTTGGACTTGAAAATCGTTAGCGAGCACGAGCCTCTGTCCATGCACGAGCCGATCGTATCATTGCTGCACCTGCCGTCGGCGGGACTTTTCTTGGTGGCCGTGTTGTTCTCGGTCTTGGTGGCCGAACTCTTGCGCCGAGTCTTTCAGCGGGTTAACAAAAAAATCCACCTGCGGATCGAAGCGCCGGAAGGCAATCATCCCGTCGGCTACGTTTTTGGCGTATGCGGTGTCGTATACGCGGTCGTACTCGCATTCGTGGTGGTCACGGCCTGGCAGAGGTACGATCATGCCGGAGAGGTCGTTCAAGAGGAACAGAACGCGGCTTCGGACATGTTCACCATCCTCGACAGGCGAGGTTACGAAGGGGCGTCCAACGCGCGGCTCTACCTCCGCCGCTATGCATATAGCATGTGGGCCGAATGGTATATTGCAGATAGAGGTAAGAGTCTCAACCAAGCAAGAGACTCCGGGCTATACACACGGAGCTGCAAAGTCAGAGGCGGGGCCTGGGCGGCCGACGGCAAGGCTGCCGAAGAAGACAACGAGGTGGACCTCGATCGAGGCGAGCTGTGGGCTCACTGCCTTGCTAAGGATCTCGGCGCTTGGAAGCTGCGCGGACCGAAAGATCAAGCGGACTACGCTGCAGCCATTGCCGCATTGGAGCGCTTCACGGATAACCGGGCACAGCGACTTCGGCTCAGCGGCGAGCAGCTACCGGCACTCATGTGGGCGTCCCTCATTTTCGGCGCGGTGGTGCTCCTGGCGTTCACCTTTCTGTTCTCGGGAAGCCCATCGAATCGAGCAGTGCATGCGGCGGTGCTATCGTCCATGATGGGCATCTTGTTTACCGAGACACTCGTCTTCGATCACCCCTTCACCGGGTCGCTGCGCATTTCTTACGATAACTGGCGCAATGTCGCTTGCCAGTTCCTGCAGCTCGACCAATATCAAAGCCAGCCCGCTATCATGACGAAGAACGGCCTCGGTCTTGTTTCCTCGAAGTTCATTTGTCCGTTATGGACACCGGCCGGACCGCCCGCTGATACGGAGACAATTGAGGTAAGTACGCTGACGGCTGCGGCGATGAGTCGAAAGACAGGGGATCTCCATGGTTGAAAAAGGCAGAAGACTGCTGGCATTCGGCTTGGCCGGAGCGTTCATCGTAGCGGCGAACAGGCCGGCCGAGGCGGATCATACGGTCGGTATCACCAACGCCGGAACCAGGCCGATCACCTCAGTATTCCTATCTGTTCCAGGACGCAACGATTGGGGTGAGGACCGTCTCCGCGGCAGTCAACTGAGACCGGGTTATACGTTGAGCGTTCGGTTGAACGATCAATGCAAGTACGACGTTCTAGTCGCCTATGCCGGTGGTGGCAGCCGGCTGCAGTCCAACCAGGAAACGTGCGGCAAAAACGTCGTCTTCGGTTGATGGCGGCCCCTGCGCGTCACCGCCTCGCCGCGGCGGAGCGCCCGGCGCGCCGGCGAGCGTTCGACGACCGTGACGCTGCGGCGCGTGGACGTCTACGTTCGCGCGTCGGTCCAGATACGGCCGGTCAGCTCCATGGCGAACTTCGCCGCGACGGTTGCGGTGTTGCCGCGGAAGTCTTGGTCGGGCTTGAGCTCGACGTCGGCGCCGACCACGCGGCCCGGGATGCGCGCGATCAGGCCGAGCACCTCGCGCACGGTCAGCCCGCCCGCTCGCGTGCGACACGCCTGGCGCGAACGCCGGGTCGAGCGCGTCCATGTCGATCGTCACGCAGACCGGGCCGTCGGGCAGCGCGGCGGCAGCCCCAGCGAGACGACGCGGTGGCCCGCTCGAGCAGCGCCGCAACCGCGCGCTCGATCAGCCTCAAATCGGCCGGGCTCTCCTCGACCGGCACGTCGCCGGCGTCGAACGTCATGCCTTCGCCGCTCAGGTCGAGCTCGGCCTCGGCTCCCGGTGCTTTCGCGCACACGCTCCCGAACGAGTGGAACGCCACGAACGCCCCTTCCCTGCGGGTCGCCGGCGTGGTTTCATGAGGCGGTGAAAGTCTCCGTAGGTTTCCGTACCGTCGAGGTCGAGATCGTCGCCGCGTTCACCCGTGACGGGGCCGGCGGCAACCTGGCCGGGGTGGTCCTCGACGCCGAGTCGCTCGAACACGAGGAGCGCCAGCGCGTCGCCACCGCGGTCGACCTGTCCGAGACGGCCTTCGTCGAGGCCAAGGGCGCGGGAGTGTTCGCGGTCGCCTTCTACACCCGCAACCGGCGGATCGCCGACTGCGGCCACGCCACCGTGGCGACCTTCGGGCTGCTGGCCCGGCGCGGCGCGATTCCGGGCGGCCATGCCGTCAAGCGACTGCCGGGCGGCGACCAAGCGATGCGGATCGAGGGCGAGCACGTCTTCATGGAGCAGGCTCGCGCGACGGTGCGGCCCTACGCCTCGGCCGAGGAGGTGGCGCCGCTGCTGGGGCTCGCGCCGGCCGACGTGCTGGCGCCGCCGGTGCTGACCGAGAACTCGGTCCGCTTCGTCCACGTCTCGACCTCGCGCGCGGCGCTGGCGCGCATCGCGCCCGACCACGCTGCCATCGCCGCGTTTACCGACCCGCCCGATGCGATCGGCCTCTACGTCACCGCGCCCGGCGAGGACGGGTACGCGGCGACGGCCCGGATGTTCGGCGCCGGCTACGGCATCCCGGAGGAGGCCGCGACGGGTCTGGGGGCCGGTTCGTTCGGCGCGCTGCTCGCGGGCGCCGCGCCGCGGGGCGAGTACCGCGTCGAGCAGGGCGCGATCGGGCCCGAGCCCTCGCCGAGCGAACTGCTCGTCCGGGTCGAGCCCGAGCGGGTGGTCGTCGGCGGCACGACCGCGCTCTTGCGCACCAAGCGGGTCGACCTCGCCGATGCAGGCTGAGCGCGGGCGGCTCACGGCGCCGCCGGCCGGTTTTCGGCCGCTGGCGCCGGTGCCGTTCGTGCACGAGGTGATCTTGGAGCAGTGCGCCGCGCAGCCCAAGGCGGCCGCGGTCGGATGCGCCGGAACGACGCTGTCCTACGGCGAGCTGGCGTCGGCCTCGGCGCGGATCGCGACCGCGCTGCGCGCCTGCCCGCCCGAAAGCGTCGTCGGCGTGCTGCTGGAGCGCTCGGCGTACGCCGTCGCCGCGATGCTCGGCATCTGGCGCGCCGGCCTGGTGTACCTGCCGCTCGACCCGATGTACCCGCCCGACCGGCTGGGCTTCATGC
>CAXTNU010000335.1:0-4511 GCA_964245595.1 uncultured bacterium
TCGCTGGGCCGGGCGCTCGAGGCCGCGGCCGACGCCTGCGTCGCGCTCGCCGCGGCGCGCGGCGTGACGCTCGACGTCGCACCGAGCCCGGCGGTGAGCGTTGCAATGGATGCCGACCGGCTGACGCTGGTGCTGATCAACCTGATCGGCAACGCGGTCCAGCACGGCCGTCCCGGCGGGAGGGTAGAGGTGGGCGTCGACCTCGACGAGCCGCGCCATGCCAGGTTGACCGTCGACGACGACGGCCTCGGTGTTTGCGTTGCCGACCGCGAGCGCGTCTTCGCGCTGGGCGAACGCGGCTCCACCGGCGCAAGCGGAACGGGGATCGGTTTGGCGCTGGTTCGGCTCATGCTGGAGCGCGTCGGCGGCCGGGTCACCATCGAAGATTCGCCGCTGGGGGGCGCTCGTTTCGCTCTCACCGTCCCGCGCACACCGGGTTAGAGTCTCCCCGCAGCTTGACCGGTGGCGGGCCGCGGTGTACGGTCGTGCCATGGATCAGACGAACGTTGCGGTCAAACAAGCGGTCTACCCCGGGCTCCGTTACATCGACGCTCGCGCGGCGCTGAGTTGGTTGGAGCGAGCATTCGGCTTCGCCGCGCAGGTCGTGTACGACGGGCCGGACGGCACGGTCGCGCACGCGCAGATCCTCGTCGCGGGAAATGTCGTCATGCTGGGCACGTCCCGCGACGACATCTACCCCGTGCGCTCGCCGCGCGAAGTCGGCGGCGTGACGGGCGGCATCTACGTCGCGCTACCCGATGCCGCGGCCATCGATGCGCTCCACGCGCGCGCGAAAGAAGCCGGCGCCCAGATCCTCCAGGCGCCGCACGACACCGACTACGGTTCGCACGACTTCAGCGCCCTCGACCTCGAGGGCTATCCGTGGAATTTCGGCACGTACCAGCCCCAGGCTGGCACCCCGGGCGACTGATCTCGAGCGAGTTGCTCGCGGGCGTCGAGTCGCCGTGCGCTACAGCGACACGGCGACCCGAAATTCTCGCTCGATCTGCTTACCGACTTCATCCCGGGCGGTCCGCAAGTCGAACTCTGCCTGCAGTCCGAGCCAGAGGTCAGGCGAGGTGTCGAAATAGCGTGCCAAGCGCAATGCGGTTTCGGCTGCGATCGAACGGCGACCGCGAATGATCTCGCTCAACCGGTTCGGCGGTACGCGCAGCTCGAGCGCAAGCCGCTTCGCCGTGAGGCCGCGAGGCGCCATGAAATCTTTGGCTAGTATTTCGCCGGGATGAATCGGTGCCAGTTTCTTTAGCATATCGTTCCTAGTGGTGGCGACGAACTGCGTCTTCATGCGGTTCTTCCACGCGCGGTGGATCTCCGTCTCGTTCAGTGGTCCGTCTGCGGGCGACCGTCGGCGGTCAGGATGTGAGGGGTGATGAAGAAGACGACCTCGTCGCGGTTGTGGGTGCGCTGGCGGTTGCGGAAGAAGCCGCCGAGGACGGGGAGATCACCCAAGACCGGGAGTTTCGTGACCGTGTCGGAGTCGACGTCTTGGAACAAGCCGCCGAGCACGATGGTCTCGCCGTCGCGGACGCGCAGCGTCGCGTCGAGCTTGCGGTTGGCGACGATCGGGAAGCTGTTGTTGAAACCGACGATCTGCGAGTACTCCGGATGCAGCTCCGCCGTGATCGAGCCGTCGCCCCCGATGGTGGGGGTGAGGCGCAGGCGGACGCCGACGTCGATCGTCTGCACGCTGGGAAAGCCGGTCTGCTGGTTGACCGTGACGACCGGATACTGCTCGCCGACCAGCAGCGAGGCTTCGCGGTTGTTCAGCGTCGCGACGCGCGGCTGGGCGAGGATCGAGGCGCGGCCGCGCTGGACGAGGGCGTTGATCTGCGCGTTGACGACCAGCGAGCTCTTGGTCAGCGTGTACGGGAACTGCGCCAGCGCGCCGGTGCCGAAGCCCTGGCCGCCGAGCTCGACCCCGACGTTGCTGCTGTCGTTGATCGGCTCGACGTCGGCGACGCGGACCTCGAACATCACCTGGCGGCCGGGCGCGTCCAGGCCGCCGAGCAGGGTTCGCACGGTCGACTGCAGCTCGCTGTTGCCGCTCACCAGCACCACGTTCTGGCGCTCGTCGGAGAACAGCGCGCCGTCCGGAACGGCGCTCTTGAGCGCTTTCACGGCCTCGCTCGCTTTGAGGTTGTGGAGCTGGATCGTCGCCGTCGCGTTCGCTCCGCCGACGCCGAAGGCCGGGGCGTCGAGCGCGGCGACCAGCCGGCGGGCGCGGGCGATCGTCTGCGGGCTGCCGGTGACGACCAGCGCCCCGGTGCGCTTGTCGCCGACCACCACCGTCCCTTGCGCGAGCGCGTTCTGCAGCGAGGCGACCAGCTCGGCCGGCTGCGCGTGGTGCAGGGTGAACACTTGCGTCTGCGTGCCGCCCGGGGTCGCGTCGTCGGGAAAGCGCCGGTTCATCGAGGCGGCATCGCCGACGATCACGATCCGGCCGTCACGGTGCGTCTGCAAACCATAGGCCGAGACGAGCGTCGCCAGCGCTTGATCGAAGCTGACGTCCTTGAGCCGGATGGTCAGCCGCTGCGGGCGGATCGAGCCGTCGGCGACGACGTTCTGACCGGACTGCGCGCCCAGCAGGCGGATCACGTCCGCCAGCTCGGTGTCGCGGGCTTCGAGGCTGAAGCGGTCCCCCTGCGCGCCGGCCGGCGCCGCGAGCGCGAGACAGGCCAGCAGCGCTGCGGCAAAGCGTTTCACGGGAGACCTCCGGACGGAATCGGCTGCGGTGATGAGGCTGGATTCGCGGGTACGGGACGGGCGGGCATGGGACGTGTCCGTACCGGCGAAAGCGGCGGTTGGCCGGCGGGCGAGACGGGATAGACCGTGCCGTGTGCGGCGTGCACGCCGGCGGCATCGATCGCGTCGACGTGGTCGTCGCCGACCGCGTCGCCGACGGTGACGAGGCGCGTGCCGTTGCGATCCTCGACGATGGCGGACGGGTGAGCGCCGGTGATCACCGCGGTGACGCGCAGGGGCTCGCTGGGCGGTAGCCCCAGGCCTGCCCCGGCATTCGCCGGCAGCACGCCGATGGCGCCGATGGCGTCCGGAAGCGCGGGCAACGACGGTAGCGGCGGCAACGTGGGGACCGCTGCCGGTTGACCCGCGCCTGGAGCGGCGTTCGGCACCGGGCTCGCACCGAGCGCTTCCGGAATTCCGGCGAACGGGTCGCGGCGCGGCGTGATGGCGGCGGCGATCGATCGTGCGGGCGCCGGCTTGAGCGATAGCGATACGGGCGGGTCGATAGCGAGCGGCGCGACGACCTCGCCGGCGACCAGCGGCGTGGCGGCGTAGGCCGACGCGAACGCGGTCAGCCCGGCGACGGCCAGCGCGCCGCGGCTACGCGGGCCGAGTCGCAGCATCGGCCGGCGTCGTCGGAATGAGGTGTTGGATCACCACGTGCAGTTGCGCGCTGACCGTCGCGTCGGACGAGCCGGCCTGCTTGCGGGCGAGCGACGCGACGTCGACGACGGTCGGCACGCGCGCTGCCGAAAGCGCGGCGATCGTGGCGAGCACGTCGGCGTAGCGGCCTTCGACGGTGACGTCGAGCGGGATCGGTTCGAACGCGTCGGCGGCCGGTGGCGTCGGTCCGGGCGCAGGTAGCACGCCGGCGGTCGGCATGACGGCTCGTGACGAGACGCTTGCCGTCGGCGCGGTCAGCGCTGAGCTCGCCGCTGGGGCCGGTGCAGCAATCGCACCGGAAGCCGGTCCCACCGCGGCGATGGCCGCGATCCTGGTACGATGCCGCGCGGCTATGCTCGCCCCGTCGCGCACGAAGCGGGCGGCGAGCGCGGTGCGGTCGTCGTCGAGATCGACCGTTCGCAGCCGCGCTTGCAGCGCGCCGCGCTCTCGCTCGAGCGCGGAGCGCGCGCGCAGCGTTCGCTCCGCGCTCGCCAGCCGGGAGAGGATCGACCGGTCGTCCGCGACACGTTCGCCGATGCGCGCTTCGTCCGCGCGGAAGATGACGACGCAGCCGCTCAACAGGACGAGCACGGCGGCGAAGGTGACGGCCTTGGCATCGCCGCCGGGCGCACGCAGCGCGTTCACGGGTGTATCTCCAGGGTGATGGCGTAGCTGACGCCGGCTTGGTCGCGGTCGCCGTGTACGGCGAGTAACCGGGCTCCGCCGGCGGCCGGCAGCGTGGCCAGAGCACCCAGCGCCGCGCCGACCGCGCTCAAGCGCGCGCCGTGGCCTTCGAGCGCGAAGGCGCCGTGCTCGGCGCGAATGGCCGAGAGCCAGGCGTCGCTGGGCAGACGATCCCCGATCGCCGCGAGCGCGGCTGCGTGCCGGGGCCCCGAGCCCTGGATGTCGTCCACCCGCGCGACGAGCGCGCGCAAGCGCACGACGTCGTGTTCGACCGCGCGCACGCGCCGGACCGCGCCGTCGGTCGCGGCGAGGCGCTCGGCGTCGAATGCGGCGGTGCGCGCCGCTTCCGCGAGCCGCGCCTGCTGCACCGGCGTCAGATTCGGCAGGGCGCGGGCGCGGTT
>CAXTNU010000336.1:0-4453 GCA_964245595.1 uncultured bacterium
CAACCTCGGGCCGGGGTTCGACGTGATGGCGGTGGCGCTGTCGCTGCGGCTGACCGAGCACGGCACGACGGCCGGGCTGCCGACGACCGGGCTGGCCTTCGATCTCCAGGTGCGCCGGCGCGGCGACGCCGCCGCGGCGCACGTCACCGCGAACACCCAGCTCGCCGACGAGTTCCCGTTCTTCCCGATGGCGTTCGACGTCTCGCTCGATCCCGGCAGCGCGCCGTTCGGCGTCAAGCTCGTCTACGCGGTCGACCAGCTCACCCGCACCGCGCCCCCGCTCGCGCGCTTCGAGATCCCGGCCGGGTACGCCGAAGCGCGCTCGTTCCAGGATCTCGTCCAGCCGTCCCGGCCCGGTTAGGGGTTGGAGATGGTCGCGGTCGTGCCGTCGACTTTGGTCAGCGAGATGCTGAAGCGCTCGTTGTACGTGCGCGCGAGGTCGCGCAGGTAGCTCAGCGCGACCGCTTCTCCGAGCTCGATCGAGCTGTCGGTGTCGCTGCGCCAGTGGATCCCGGCGTGGATGCCGTGGCCGAAGCTGATGTTGTGGGCGAGCTTGTGTAGCTCGCCGTTCACGGTCAGCGGCGCTTCGCCCGCGGGCGGCGTGTAGGTGTGGGTCGCCTTCCCGTCGTGCGCCGGCACGAGCGGGTTTGCGATTGGGAACGTGCCGTCGAAGAAGAACTTCAGCGCGGTGATGCACGCTCCGGCGACCGCGCCGTGGCCGGTCGGATATGCCGGGTGCGTGGGCGAGCCTTCCGGGAAGGCTTGCGACAGAAAATAACTGTCGTTCGCGCTGAAGCATTCTTGCACGGCCTGCGAGTTCAGCACGGTGTCGCCACGTGGCCGTCGATCGTTCCGCCTTGGCCGGTCTTCTGCAGGTGCACGATTCCGCCGCCGGATCGGGGCGGTGGCGCAGGTGCACGAACCACTTCTGGTACCACACCGCCTTGAGCGCCACGTTCGCCACGGCCGCCAGGGTCGCGGCGATGTCGGGCTGGCCCAGCGTCGCGAAGCCGTTCTGCGTGCGCGAGTGCACGTACGGGTTGCCTGGGCTGAGCGGGGCCGAGATCGTGTTCAGCACGAGGTAGGCGGTGAAGTATGCCTGGTACAGCACGTCGTCGTGCGTGTAGCCGCGAACCCGCGCCCGTCGTGCAGGTACAGCGGCGCGCCCGGCGTCAGGGTCTTTCCGGTCGAGACGCCGTTCTGCACCGCGAGGAAATCGGCCGGCGTGGTCACGAAGTCGGCGTGCTTCTTGTTGGTGACGTACTGCTGGACGATCGGCAGCGAGCCCAGCGCCGTCGGCCCGAGCAGGAACTGCGACACGTACGGTCCGTCCGTCTCGCCCGCGAACGGGCCGCGGAACAGCACCCGCGGGGTGACTTGGCCGCCCTCCCGCGGACCGGCGTACTCCGGCAGCGCCGACAGCTCGGCCGCCGCCTGCGCGGCGACGGCGTTGCTCTCGTAGCGCGTGAACGCGACGTCCCGCAGCAGCGAGCCCCAGTACAGTTCGATCAGCTCCGCCGCGTAGGCTTCGCTCGCCAGCGCCGGCGCGGGCGGCACGGCGAACTGGCTCGCGTCTCGGCAATCCAGATAGAAGGCCAAGCCGCCTCGCGGGCCGTTCAAGGTGCGCGTCCCGCCGATGACGATCTGCTCGAAATCCGCCGGGTCGCCGCTGCTCAGCGCGTGCTTGGAACGAGGCGTACGCGGCGAGATCGACCAGGCCGATGCCCGCTTGCAGCAGACCCTTCGTGTACGTCCCCGACTTGTCGGCATAGCGCGCCTCGTCGCCGTTGTCGATCTGCGCCGGGGCGGGGACGAAGGCGTCGGCACCCGCGGCCTGCGTGCGCAGCGCGAAGGCGCGCCACACGCGATCGCTGGTGCTCGGGACCAGTTCCGAATTGAGCATGTTCTCGTCCTTGTGCTGCGAGCGGACGATCGCTCGATGATGGTCGTTCGCCCGCACCCGAGTGATGGTCGTCGTCCAGGCCGACAGTATAAGCGGGCTCCGCTTCCTTGTCCATATTCAAACGCACCGTCGCTTGCGGCGCTCGCTTGCGGGTCACGTGCAAGCCGGGGCGAACCATGCAGGGGCATGCTGATCGTCCTCAAGTACGGCGGGAACGCGATGGCGGCCGACGACGGCGCCGATCCGGTCCTCGACGAGCTGGCGGCGCTGGCCGAGCGCGGCGAGCGGGTGGTCCTGGTCCACGGCGGCGGGCCGCAGATCGACGCCGAGCTCGACGCCAAGCGGATCGACGAGGTTCGGGTGGGCGGCCTGCGGGTGACCGGCGCCGACACGCGCGACGTGGTCGAGTACGTGCTGTGCGGCACGGTCAACAAGGCGCTGGTCCGGGCGCTGGCGGCGCGCGGGGTGCGCGCGGCCGGCATCTCGGGCGAGGACGGCCGGCTGCTGGGCGCGCGCCGGATCGGGACGGTGAACGGGGTCGACCTGGGCTACGTCGGGCAGGTCGAGGGGGTCGATCCGTCCCTGCCGCGGGCGCTGCTCGAGGCCGGCTTCGTGGCGGTCGTCGCCCCGCTCGCGATCGACGTGGCGAGCGGCGGCGCGCTCAACGTCAATGCCGACACTGCCGCCGGGGCGATCGCCGGCGCGCTGCGCGCCGATGCCTACGTGGTCATCACCAACGTGGCCGGCGTCCGGCGCGATCTGAACGACCCCAGCTCCGTGATTCCGCGGCTGAGCGTGAGCGAGGCCGAGGAACTGCTGGCCGACGGCACCCTGACCGAGGGGATGATCCCCAAGATGCGGGCCGCGATCGGCGCGGTGCGGGCGGGCGCGAAGCGGGCGGTGATCGCCGGGGCGGGCTACGGCGCGATCGAGGCGGCCCTGGCCGGAATCGGCACCGAGGTCGTCCCCACGCCCTGAGCGCGCTCGGCGCTGCGCCGCAGCCAGGACGCGGGCGAGAAGTCGGTCAGCTCGGTGGCGACGTAGTCGTAGAGGTACGGCTGCTCCGCGATTTCGGCCAGCCGCAGCGCGGCGACCAGCGCCCGGCGCCGGTAGCCGGTGGAGCGGAAGACTTGGAAGGCGTCGCGGTAGGCGTGGTGGGCCTCGACCCGGTCGCCGGCCGCCTCGGCGATGTGGGCTTCGACGAGCCGTTCGTAGGCCTGCATGCGGCGGTCGTTCTTGGAGGAGAGCATGGGCGAGACGGGGTGCGTGCGGTACGTCGCGAGCGCCACGCGCGCTTCGGCCACCGCGCCGACGTGGGCCAGCTCCTCGGCCAGGCTCAGCGCCACGTTGCGCTCGTCGCCGGTCAGCGCGTCGGGCTGCAGCCGCGCGAACAGGTCGCGCGCGCTGGTGACGTGATCGGACTGGGTCGCGTGCTCGCCCAGCAGCCGGCACAACGCGGCCCGCCGCAAGCGCGCCTGCACCCGGTAGGCCTCGGACGGCGCGAGCTCCTCGGCCAGCCGCCCGGCCCGCACCGCGGCGGCGCCGCGCCCTTCGAGCTCCTCCATGTAGCCCGACGCCATGGTGATCCAGAAGTGCGCCTCGGCCAGCCCGGCGCCGCCCCACTTCATGCGCTCCGCGCGCCCCGCGACGAACTGCCACAGCGCGCGGTCGAGCCGCTCGACCGCGAACGCGCTGAGCGTTTGCAGGCAGTTCGCCTCCAGCCCGCGGTCGTAGCGGCGGCAGGTGTCGAGGTGGCGCAGCGAGCTCACGAAGCGCTCGATCGCGGCCGGGTACTCGCCGCGCGCGGCGGCGATCCAGCCCTCGTAGCTCAGCGCGGTGGCGCGGATGATGTCGGCGTTGCCGGCGACGTCGCGCAGCGCGGCCTCGGCGGCGTCCAGGTCGCGCAGGCCGTAGTACGCCAGGCCGCGGTTGAGCGCGATCTCCGAGCGGATCGTGGGGTGCGCGCCGCCGGCCGCCGCGTCGGCCTGGGCCGCGTCGAGGATCACCAGGCCGTCGTCGATCTTGCCGAGCCGGATCAGCGCGGTGCCCTGCAGCATGCGCGCGGTCAGCGACGCGTCGAGCAGGCCGACCGGCCCGAGCGCGCGCTCGACCGCGCGCAAGGCGTCGCCGGCCCGGCCCAGCCGGAGCAGCACGCGCGCGCGCAGCAGGCACACGTCGACGGCCAGCGGGGCCAGCCGCCGTTCGACCAAGGCGCACAGCGCCAAACAGTGTTCGTAGTCGCCGGCGAACCAGGCCCGCATCGCGTCGCTGAACGTTGCGCGGCCTGGTAACCGGGCGTGCTGCAGTGATTCCGAGACACACCCCCCAAGACGAAATGCCGGCCCCGTGGAGCCCTTGCAGTCCTATTGCGCCCGTTCGCCGCGGGCCCGCTCGTCCTCTCTACCGGTGCGAACCGTATTCGTTGCTCAGACCGGCCCGCCGGGGCTGACGTCGCGCCACCGCCTGCCCGGTACGCCGGGACTGGTGGTGGGAAGCGGGGCCGCTGCGGTGGGGCGCGGGGTCGCCGGGGTCAGCCGCGGGGACTGATAG
>CAXTNU010000337.1:0-4433 GCA_964245595.1 uncultured bacterium
GCCCAGGCGCGCGGGCCGGTCGAGGTGCTCGTCCACGCGGTCGGGCCGATCGTGGTCAAGCGCTTCGCGCGCTGCACCCCGGCCGAGTACCGCGACCTGCTCGAGAGCAACCTCGGCTCGGCGGTGGCGCTGGCCTTCGCCGTGCTGCCGTCCATGCGCGCGCGCCGCTTCGGGCGGCTCGTCTATTTCGGCATGAACGGCTCGCACGCCACCCAGCCGGCGCGCGGGATGGCGCTCTACGGCGCGGCCAAGGCGGGGGTGGTGACCTTTGCCCGCGCGCTTGCGCTGGAGGAGGCCGCGAGCGGCATCTCCGTCAACGTAATCGAGCCGGGCGACATCCGGGTCAAAGACGCGGATCGTGCGGCCGCGCGCGCGCTCGCGGCGAACAACCCGACCGGCCACGCGGGGTCCTGGGAGGACGTCGCGGCCGCGGTGCGGTTCGCGATCGCCGACGACAACGGTTACTGCAACGGGATGGTGCTGGGAGTGAACGGCGGGCTGACGGAGCCGCACGAATGAGATACGCGACCTGGGCCGTCGTCGCGCTCGTGACGCTGGCGCGCGGGATCGCGGCCGCCAAGCTCCCGCTCACCGGCGACGAAGCCTACTACTGGGAGTGGGCCAAGCACGTCGCGCTCGGCTACGCCGACCACCCGCCGATGGTCGCCTATCTCATCCTGCCGTTCACCTGGGCGACCCAGAACCCGCTCCTGGTGCGGCTCGGCTTCCTGATCTGCGGGGTGGTCGCGACCCTGGCCGCGGCCGGCGCCGCCAAGCGCATCACCGGCGACGAGCGGGCCGGGATGGTCACGGCGCTGGCGATGACGCTCACCCCGATGCTCTCGGTCGGGTTCGTGCTGGCCACGCCCGACGGGCCGCTGATGGCCGGCTGGGCGGTCTGCCTGTACCTCGTCGTGCGCGCAGCGCAGACCCGGTCGCGGCGCGACTTCGTGCTGCTCGGGGTGGCGCTGGCCTGCGCCCTGCTGAGCAAGATGTTCGCCTGGGCGCTGGTCGCCGGGATCGTCGCCTGGGCGCTGTTCCCGGCCCGGCGCGCGCTCTGGCGCGCGGGGCTGACGCTGTCCTTCACCGTGGCGGCGGTGCTCTGCGCGCCGTTCGTGATCTGGAACGCCGAGCACCACTGGGTCACCTTCGCGTTCGCCTTCCAGCAGCGCCACGTCTCGGAGCCCTCGCTGATCCGCCCGCTGGCCTATCTCGCCGCCAACGCGGCGGCCTATTCGCCGGGGCTGTGGA
The DNA here is from genome assembly GCA_964245595.1 of uncultured bacterium. Lineage (GTDB taxonomy): Bacteria > Vulcanimicrobiota > Vulcanimicrobiia > Vulcanimicrobiales > Vulcanimicrobiaceae > Vulcanimicrobium. The sequence continues at coordinate 1,252 of CAXTNU010000337.1, forward strand.
TCGCCGCGCTGCTGGTGCTGGTCCGGCCGCGCAACGCGCTGATCGCCTGGACCTCGCTGCCGCTGGCGCTGCTGCTGATCGCGCTCAACTTCCACGAGCGGATCGAGCTGCACTGGATCTTCGGCCCCTACGTCGCGCTGTGCGTCGGGATAGGCGTGGCGTTCGTGCGCCTTCCGCACCGCTCGCGCGTGCTCTGGGCGACCGCCGGCGCGGTGCCGGCAGCGGTGCTGATCCCGTTCCTGTTCGCCGCGGCCAGCTTCCCGGGCCAGCTCTACACGCAGTTCCGGGCGACCGGCTCGACCCTGCGCAACAGCGGCCCGTTCGAGATCTTCACTTACTGGTCGCTGGCCCAGGACGTGCGCCGGATGGCCGACGCCAACGACGCGGTGGTGGTGACCGACGGCTACGGTTTCTCCTCGCAAATGGATTACGAGGCCGGCATCCCGCCCGTGGTCATCGGCTACGACCACCAAGGCCAGGAAGCGCGCCACTGGTACGACGCGGCGATGCAGCCCCGGCGGCTGCTGTTCGTCGACAAGGAGCCGCTGGTGCCGCGCCCCGGCCATCCCGACGACAAGCAGGGCCGGCCCGACTTCCAGCGCCGGCTGGGCCTGGCGTGCGGCGGCGTCCGCCCCGGACCCGACCTGGAATACTCCTACACCGACCCGACCGGCCACACGGTGCCGGCCCGCACGTACTTCCTGACCTGGTGCGACGGCCCGCGCTCGAACGCGCTGAGCATCCTGCGCTGGGAAGACGCGCCGACCCGGACGGCGGCCCAGTAGTGCTGGACTACATTCCGCTCACGGCACTGGCGGGAAAGCGCCGCACGACGGCGGAACTGCGCGCGCTGGCTCGCGAGCGGATGCGCCGGCTGGGCTATCCGTATGTCGCGACCGAGTTCTCTCCCAGCGCGAGCGGCTGCCGGGTCGACGTGATCGGCCTGGGCCGCTACACCCGCCAAGTCCGCATCTACGAGGTCAAGTCGTCGCGGGCCGACTTCCTGGCCGACGCGAAGTGGGAATCGTACTTGCCGTATGCGACGCACTTCGCGTTCGTCGCGCCGGCCGGCGCGATCCAGCGCTGGGAGCTCGACCGCGACATCGGGCTGATCGAGTACGGCCACCCGGCGCTCGAGAAGATGCTCGCGAACCGGCGCTACGGCTTCCTGGTCCGCCCCGACGACGCCCTGCGCGCGTCCAAGCCCGCGCGCCGCCTGCGCGACGCGGTCGACGACGCGCACTGGTGCGCGATCCTCGAAGCGATCGCGTTCGCCCGCGCGCTGCCCACCGACGATCCCACCTTCACCGACGGAGCTGGTATTTGAGCGAACACCGACCCTTTCCGCTGCCCGGCGCGCGCCCGCAGTACGGGCCCGACAAGCTCGTCGACGTGCTGCACATCGACCTCCACTTGCGCCCGGATCTAGACGCCAAACGCCTCGCCGGGATCGCCACCACGACCGTGCGCGCGATCGAGGACGGCATCGCGCGGCTGGTGCTCGACGCGGTCGATCTCGACGTGCGCGCGGTGCGGCGCGCCGACGGCACGGCGCTGCCGTTCCGCAGCACCAGCGAGCGGCTGGAGCTGACGGTCGAGCCGCCGCTGGCGCGCGGCGAGGAACTGGTCTTCGCGGTCGAGTACGCGGTCGAGAACCCGCGCCGCGGGCTGTACTTCATCGAGCGCGAGCCCAAGCACGTCTGGACGCAGAGCCAAGACTCGGACGCGCGCTTCTGGTTCCCGTGCTTCGACTACCCGGCGGAGAAGCAGACGACCTCGGCGACGGTGGTCGTGCCCAAAGGCCAGTTCGCGCTCGCCAACGGGGCCCTGACCGAGCGCCGCGACGAGGGCGACACGACGGTCTTCCGCTACGAGCAGCGCGTGCCGCACGCGACCTACCTGGTGACGATGGTCGCCGGCACGTTCAGCGAGATCCCGCAGGCGCACCCGCGCCTGCCGATGTGGGTCTACGTCGTGCCCGGGCGCGAGGCCGATGCCGAGCGCGCGTTCGGCCAGACGCCGCGCATGATCGACCACTTCGAGAACGTGATCGGCGTGCCGTACGCGTACGAGCGCTACTCGCAGATCGCGGTCGTGGACTTCATCTTCGGCGGGATGGAGAACACCTCGGCGACGACCCAGACCGACCGCGTGCTGCACGACGAGCGCGCGCACCTCGACTACTCGGCCGACTTCCTGGCCTCGCACGAGCTGGCCCACCAATGGTTCGGCGACCTCGTCACCTGCCGCGACTGGGCCCAGGCCTGGCTCAACGAGGGCTTCGCGACCTACTTCGAATCCGTTTGGCTGGAGCACGACCTGGGCTGGGACGAGTACGTTTACGACGTGTTCGGCAGCGTGCAGCGCTATCTCGAGGAAGACGACGAGCGCTACCGGCGCCCGATCGTGTGCAACCTGTTCCGCGACCCGATCGAACTGTTCGACCGCCACCTCTACGAGAAGGGCGGCGCGGTGCTGCACATGCTGCGCGGCGAGCTGGGCTGGGAGCGCATGAAGCGCTCGCTCAAGCGCTACGTGAGCGACAACGCGGGGCGCAACGTCGAGACGATCGACCTGATCCGTGCGATCGAGGCCGAGACCGGGCGCAACACGCGCCGGTTCTTCGCCCAGTGGGTCGAGCGCGGCGGACACCCGGATTTGGACGTGTCGTACGCCTGGGACGCCGAGCGCAAGACCGCATCCGTCACGATCGCGCAGAAGCAGACGATCGACGAGCACCATCCCGCCTACGCGTTCGACGTGGAGGTGGGCTTCGTGCTCGCCGCGCCGGCCGCGATCGAAGCCGACTTCGGCCCCGGGCCGCTGCCGGGCGAGACGCGCGTGCGGCTGACCGTGGACGGTGCGGCGCGCACGTTCGCCGTGCCGCTCGAGTGCGAGCCGGCGCTGGTGCGGGTCGATCCGTCGGGCTGGATTCTGAGCGCCTGGACGTCGTCGCTGGGCACCGACATGCACGCCGCGATCTTGCGCTCCGATCCCGCGCCGCTGGCGCGCATCCGCGCCGCCAAGGCGCTGGCGAAGGACGGCGGCCGGGCCGCGCGCGAGGCGCTCGCGCGCGCGCTGGCACACGATCCGTTCCACGGCGTGGCGCACGAGGTCGCGGAGGTGCTGGGCGGCTCGCGCACACCCGCGGCGCGCGCGGCGCTGTTGGCCAACACCGGCCA
>CAXTNU010000338.1:0-3501 GCA_964245595.1 uncultured bacterium
GTCGGCGTCCAGGCCGCCGCCCAGGCCGAAATTGCCGGTCCGCGCGGTGTAGAACTGCTTGAGGAACTCCGAGAACAGCTCGGCGTCGCTGGTCTCGCTCGCGCCCTCGAGGATGAAGTGCTCCTGGCCGAGCAGCTTGCCGTCGCGGACCATGAAGACTTGCACGCAGGCTTGGCCCTGCGCGCGCGCGAGCGCCATCAGGTCGACGTCGATGCGCGAGCGCCAGACCACCTTCTGCGCCTCGGTCGTGCGGCGCACCGCGATGATCCGGTCGCGCAGCCGCGCCGCGGCCTCGAAGTTGAAGTGCTCGGCGGCGTCGCTCATCTCGTGCTGCAGGCGGCGCATCAGCGGGTCGTAGTGGCCCTCGAGGAACAGCGTCACCTCGTCGACCAGGCGGTCGTAGTCGTCCTCGGACTGATAGCCCACGCACGGCGCCAGGCAGCGCTTGATGTGGTACTGCAGGCATGGCCGCTTGCGCTTGCCGTCGATCGGCTCGCGGCAGGTGCGCAGCGGGAACACGATCCGGATCAGGTCGATCAGCTCGCGCAGACCGGCGGCGTTGGTGTAGGGCCCGAAGTAGCGCGCGCCGTCGTCCTTGAGCGTGCGGGTGAACACGACCCGCGGAAAGCCTTCGTTGGTCACCTTCAGGTACGGAAAGCGCTTGTCGTCGCGCAGGCGCACGTTGAAGGGCGGCTGGTGGCGCTTGATCAGGTTCGCTTCGAGGATCAGCGCCTCGACTTCGTTGGTGACCACGATCGTGCGCACGTCGGCCACCCGCTCGACCATCTTGACCGTGCGGAACGCGTGCGCGGCCGAGTCCTGGAAGTACGAGCGCACCCGGTTGCGCAGGGACACGGCCTTGCCGATGTACAGGATGCGCCCGTCTTCCCCGATCATCTGGTAGACGCCGGGCTGGTCGGGAAGCTGCGAGAGGGTGCGTTCGAGGCGGCTCGGCTCGGAAGCCATCAACGCTCCATGATACGGTTCGAGAAGGCGGAGTTCCGTCGTGCGCGCACGGGTGTGGGATGGCGCGCGCGGGTGCTCAGGTCAGCGCGGCGTACCAGCGGGCGATGTCGCGCTGCTCGGCGGCCGGGATCTCGTGTCCGGCGCGGTAGCCGTGGATTTCGGCGCGCGCACCGCTCGCGCCGCGCAGGTAGTCGCGCGAGCGCGCGACCAGCGCGGGCGGGATGACGGCGTCGGCCTCCCCGTAGCCGTAGAAGACCTCGCAGCCGGCCAGCCGGCCCGGTTCGAGCGCGAGCCCGGCGTCGAACGGCAGCGTGCCGTGCAGCAGCGCCGCCCCGGCGTAGCGCGCCGGATCGTGCAGCAGCAAGGCGCTCGCGAGCAGGGCGCCGCCCGAGAAGCCGGCCAGCCAGATGCGGCGCGCGGCGCGCGCGTTCGCATCGAGCCAGTCCTCGGCGTAGGCGACGCCCTCGGCCAGCGACGAGGCGATCGGCCGGCCGACGGTATGGTGAGCGTACCAGCGGTAGCCGCCCTCGGACGGGAGCGGGCCGCGCAGCGCGGCCACCGTGGCGGCCGGCGGAAAGGCCTCGGCCAGCGGAAAGATGTCGTGCTCGTCGGCGCCGTGGCCGTGCAGCAGCAGGATCAGCGGCCCACCCTTGCGCCCCGTGCCCGGCCGGCGCAGCGCCGGCGCCGTCTCAGGCGGCGAGGTCGGAAGCTCCGGCCTTGCCCTTGCGCGCCCGCCAGATCAGGAACCCGGCGACGAGCGCCAGCACGACGAGCACGACCAGCAACAGCGCGACCTTGTGCAGCGCGCCCAGGATCGGCTCGAGGTTGCGGCCCGCGACGTTGCCCAGGTACGCCAGCCCGAAGCAGAAGATCGCCGAGCCGAACGCGGTGTAGGTGAAGAAATAGCGCTTCTGCATGCGCGAGACACCGGCCGGCAGCGAGCCGACGCCGCGCACGAACGGGATGAACCGGCACCAGAACACGGTCGCCGTGCCGTAGCGCTCGTAGAACCCGTGCACCCGCTTGAGCCCGGTCTCGTCGAGGTGGACGTACTTGCCGTAGCGCCGCACGAACGGGAGCCCGCCGTACCAGCCGACCGCATAGAGGATGCCGGTGCCCAGGATCTCGCCGACGGTGGCGACGATGGCCACGACGACCCAGCCGGGAATGCCGCCCAGGGCCGGCAAGTGGCCTTGCGCGGCCAGGCCGCCGGCGGTCGGCATCACGATCTCGAGCCCCGCCGGGAAACCCAGATTGCCCAGCAGGACGACGACGAACAGCCCGGCGTAGCCGAAGTGGACGACGAGGTCGTGGAAGATCTGGGTCAGGTGTGCCATGCGCGCCTCAGGATGTCGGCGGCGAGCCCGCCGCCCTCGGCACGGATCGCCTCGAAGAGATCGATCGGTTCGATCTCACGATCGCCCGCTCGCGTTTCCGCGAGTTGTACTATCTTGCGGACGCGAGGTGTCACCAGGATGCCCTCCCACGTCCGGTCGTCGCCGGTGCCCAGCGCGCGCTTGACCTCGGCGTGCACCCGGGCCGGTTCCACTCGCGTCTGCTGGAGGAGGGCGTCGATCGCGCCGTCGTGCTCCTCGAGCAAGGCGTAGAGCACGTGCTCGGCACCCACGTAGTAGTGGTTGTGGTTCCGGCACTCTTGCTCCGCTACTCGGAGCACGCGTCGGGCGGCTGGGCTGAATCGAGAGAACAACGGCGGCCCGTGGAGTCGGAAGAAATGGTCGGGGCGGCAGGATTTGAACCTGTGACCTCTGCGTCCCGAACGCAGCGCTCTACCAAGCTGAGCTACGCCCCGTAACCGGCTTGGACCAAATCCTCCGAATTCTGAAAGAACGAAGCCGCTCCTGCCGTTGGGGGAACGATCTTGGACGCCTCGAATCCGGGAGGTCGCTCCATGAGATACTTGATCGTCGGCTGCGGGCGCGTGGGCTCGACCCTCGCCAAGCTGCTCGTCGCCGACAAGCACGACGTCGTCGTGGTGGACGAGAACCCGTCCGCCTTCAAGCGGCTGGGCAACCGCTTCGGCGGCCAGGTCGAGGTCGGGACGGGAATCGACTACGACGTGCTCAAGCGGGCCGGCGCCGAGCGCGCCGACGGCTTCGTGGCGGTGACCGACGGCGACAACCGCAACGTGATGGCGGCGCTGATCGCGCAGCGCATGTTCCGCATCCCCAAGATCGTGACGCGCATCTACGACCCGCCGCGCGGCCAGCTCTACCGGGAGCTGGGCATCGAGACGTTCTCGCCGACCACGATCGGCGCGCAGCTCATCCGCGACCGGCTGCAGGACGTCGCGTACGCGAGCATGCCGTCGTTCGACTTCGGCAAGCTCAGCTCGCTGGTGGCGACCGTTCCGCCGGGGCAGGCCGGCAAGCGCGTGGCCGAGGTCGAGATCGACGGCAAGGTGCGCATCGCCGCGATCCGCCGCCTGGGCAGCGTGAGCATCCCCGCCCCCGCCGACCGCTTGACCGAAGGCGACGAGATCAACGCCATCGTCGCCCCCGACGCCCTCTCCGACTT
>CAXTNU010000338.1:3511-4431 GCA_964245595.1 uncultured bacterium
CCCCGAAGCGGCGCTGAGCACGTAGACCGGAGCTCGAAGCATGTTCGTGTTGATCGTGGGCGGCGGCAAGGTGGGGACGTATCTCGCCCGCGGGCTCATCAAGCAGAGCCACGAGGTCGTGGTCATCGAGAAGGACGCCCGCAAGGCGCAGCTCATGACCAACCTGCTCGAAGGCGACGTCGCGGTCGTCGGCGACGGCTGCGATCCCAACGTGCTGCTGCAAGCCGGGGTGCAGCGCGCCGACGTGGTGGTGGCCGACACCGGCGACGACGAGGACAACCTGGTCGTCACCATCATCACCAAGAAGCACAGCAGCGCGCGCTGCATCGCGCGCGTCAACAACCCCAAGAACAAGCTGATCTTCGAGTCGCTCGACACGGACCGCCCGGTGACGGTGATCTCCTCGACCGAGCTGATCCTGGACATGATCGACGAGCGGGTCAACGCGACCCAGCTCGAGCCGCTGGCGAAGGTCGGCCACGGCAACCTGGAACTGGTGCAGCTGCGGATCGCGGACGACTCGCCGGCCTGCGGCAAGCGCATCGCCGAGGTCACGCTGCCGCGCGGAAGCGTGGTGGTCGCGGTCGACCGCGGCGGCGGCGACGTGCTGATCGCCAACGGCGACACCGTGCTGCAGCGCGGCGACGACGTGATCGCGATGATCAAGCGCGACACTCGGCCCGGCGTCTGCGCGGCCCTGGTCGGCGCCCGAGCGCCGAGCAAGCGGTAAGCGGAGGGCCGGCTCGGTAAGCGGGCTCGAAGCCGGCCCCTAGTCAGCGTCGACGCGCGTCGTGATGGAGAAGGCGACCACCCTCTTCCAGGAGACGACCGATGCTGCAGACGAGCCCGACCGACAACCTCTTTCGCGCCTTCGATCCCACGCCGCTGCCGTTCGACCAGGGCGGCGACGCGCGCAGCGT
>CAXTNU010000339.1:0-3105 GCA_964245595.1 uncultured bacterium
GAGACGTCGACCAACGACCTCATCACGTTCGTCCACGAGATGCTGGTCGCCGACCACATCGCCAGCGGCGCACTGATCCGCGTCCTGGAGGAGTGGTGCCCCGTTCTGTCCACCTTCTTCCTGTATTACCCAGGCCGCCGCCACGTTCCAGCGCGGCGTGCCGTACGTCGCCGTGCCGACCACGCTGCTGGCCGCGGTCGACGCGGCGATCGGCGGCAAGACCGGGATCAACCTGCCCGCCGGCAAGAACCTGGTCGGCAGCGTCACCCAGCCCGCCCACGTCGCGATCGCGCCCCACGCGCTGCGCTCGCTCGATCGGCGCGACGTCGTCTCGGGCTACGGCGAGATGCTCAAGTACGGGCTGGCCCTGGACGCCGAGCTGTACCGCGCACTGCGCGCCGGCGAGGCGGACCTGCTGGCCGACCCGGCGACGGCACTGGACGCGATCGCCCGCTGCGCGGAGCTCAAGGCCGACATCGTCGCGCGCGACGAGCACGACCTGACCGGCGTGCGCGCGGTGCTCAACTTCGGCCACACCGTCGGCCACGCGCTCGAGCGGGTCGCCGGCTACGGCGCGCTGCGCCACGGCGAGGCGGTGATCGTCGGCATGCGCGCCGCGCTCGCGCTCTCGACCGCGCGCGGCCTGCTGGCAGGCGCCGTGCGGGCCGAGGCCGACGCGCACCTCGCCGGGCTGCCCGTGCCGCCGCTCTGGCGCGAGCTGGACGCGAACGCGGTCGCCGCGGCGACGCACGGCGACAAGAAGCGCCACGCCGGCGGCACGCGCTTCGTGCTGCTCGATGCGCTCGGGAGCGCGCGGCTCGACGACGGCGTCGGCGAGCACGACCTGCACTCCGCGCTCGCGGAGCTCGGTCTACGATGAACGTGCTCGTCGTGAACGGCCCGAACCTGAACCTGCTGGGCGAGCGCGAGCCGGAGATCTACGGCCATACCACCCTGCGCGAGCTGGAGCGCAAGGTCGCCGCGCACGCCCGCAAGCGGCGCCAGCGGGTGCGCTTCTTCCAGTCCAACCACGAAGGCGCCATCGTCGACGAGCTGCACCGCCGGCGCCGCTGGGCCGACGCGGTCGTGATCAACCCGGCCGCCTTCACCCACTACTCGTACGCGCTGCGCGACGCGCTCAGCGCGGTCGCGCTGCCGGCCGTCGAGGTCCACCTCTCCGACGTGGACGCGCGCGAGGAGTTCCGCCGCATCTCGGTCGTGCGCGACGTGTGCGTCGCGGTGCGCGCCGGGCGCGGGGTCGACTCCTATCTCGACGCGCTCGACCTGCTTGCCGAGCGCGCGCGGTCGGAGCGCGAACGCGCGAAGCCCGGCCGCACGAAGGGCGTGACGTGAGCGAAGAGCAGCAGCGCCGCATCGGCCGCACGGGCCTACAGGTCGGCCCGATCGCGCTAGGCTGCATGGGGTTGTCAGAGTTCTACGCGCCGGTCGCCGAGGCGGACGCGATCCGCACGATCCAGCGCGCGCTCGACCTCGGCATGACGCTGCTCGACACGTCGGATATGTACGGGCGCGGGGCCAACGAGCGGCTGGTCGGGCGCGCGCTGCGCGGGCGGCGCGAACGCGCGGTCGTGGCGACCAAGACCGGCATCGTGCGGCGCGACGACGACCCGAAGTACCGCGCAGTCGACGGCCGCCCGGAGTACGTGCGCGCGGCCTGCGACGCCTCGCTGCAACGGCTCGGCGTCGACGCAATCGATCTGTACTACCTGCACCGGGTCGATCCCAAGGTGCCGATCGAGGAGACCGCCGGGGCCCTGGCCGAGCTGATGACGGCCGGCAAGGTGCGCACGATCGGGCTCTCGGAAGCCGCGCCCGACACGCTGCGCCGCGCCGCCGCGGTCGCACCTCTCGCCGCCCTGCAGAGCGAGTTCTCCCTCTTCACTCGCGACGTCGAGCGCAACGGCGTGCTGGCGACCGCGCGCGAGCTGGGCCTGACCTTCGTCGCCTACTCGCCACTCGGCCGCGGACTGCTCACCGGCACCGTGCGCTCGGCCGACGCGCTGGCGCCCGGCGATCTGCGCCGCGCGCTGCCGCGCTTCGGCGCCGATAACCTCGCCCGCAACGTCGCGCTGGTCGACGCGCTCGCCGCGCTGGCCGCCGAGCTGGGCTGCAGCACCGCGCAGCTCGCGCTGGCGTGGATCGTCGCGCAGGGCGACGACGTGATCGCGCTGCCCGGCTGCCAGCACGTCGCGCAGGCCGAGGAGAACGCCGCCGCTGCCGGCATCGCGCTCGACGCGGCGGCGCTGGCCCGGATCGATGCGCTGATTCCGCCCGGCGCCACCGCCGGCGCGCGGCTGCGGGACCTGCGCTTCGTCCACCGCTAACGGGCGACGTTACGGGGGCGGGGGCGCGTCCTGCGCCGGCTGCGGCGCGTGGAGGTCGAGCAGCTCCCACCAGCCGGGGTCGAAGCGCCAGCTCTCGATCGCCGGCTGCCGCAAACCGCGCGCGAGATGGCGCTCGAACTCCGCGCGTGGTACCAGCCGGCCGCCGAGCGAGGCGAGGTGCGGCGAGTAGAGCTGGCAGTCGAGCAGCTCGATCTCGTGCTCGCGGCCGAACGCCACCAGCGCGGCGAACGCGATCTTCGAGGCGTCGCTGCGCTGCGAGAACATCGACTCGATCGAGAACGTGCGGCCCAGCTCGATGCCGAACAGACCGCCGACCAGCTCACCGTCCAGCCAGGTCTCGAAACTGTGCGCGCTGCCCGCGCGCCACAGGTCGAGGTAGGCGCGTTCCAGCTCGGGTAGGATCCACGTCGGCCCGTCCTGGCCCTTGCGCCTGGTCGTCGCGCAGCTCGCGAGCACGCGCTCGAACGCCGTGTCGACCCGCACTTCGCAGTCCGGCTTGCGGATGAAGCGGCGCAGGGTCGGGCGCATGGTGTGCGAGAGCCGGACCTCGGCGACCGGGATCACCATCCGCTCCGCGGGCGCCCACCACATGACGGGCGTGTCGGTGTTGTAGAGGGGGAAGACGCCGTGGCGCGCGGCTTCTTCCAAGCGCGCGGCGCTGAGCGTGCCGCCGACCGCCAGCAGTCCCCGCGCCACGCGGGGGGCGGCGCCCGCGCCCCCCGGGGGCGGGGGCCGCGGG
>CAXTNU010000339.1:3115-4090 GCA_964245595.1 uncultured bacterium
GCCTGGACCAAGCAGTACGACCCGACCCGGCTCGTCGACGCCGCCAGCGGCTGGACCGACCGCGCCGGCGTGGGCGACCTCCACGACCTGCACAATTACCCCCGCCCCGCCGCCCCGGCGCCCCGCGGGCGGCGCCGTGCGCTAGCGTGGTCGGCGGGAACGGCTGGCCGTCGTCGACCCACGGCGCCTTGGTTTGGCCGCTCACCTCGCGGGCCGGCGCGTGTCTGGGCGTCGGAGCCGCGCTAACAGCAGCCGCCGCCGGACGACGGCTCGCAGCAGTCCTCGCTCGCCGATGGTTCGCAGCAGCCGCCGCTCGCCACGCGGGTGGTGCTCTTGGTCTGGGCCGGCGAGCGCGCGCCGGGCGCGCAGTCGAACGACCCGGCTTCATCGAGCGGGACCTCGACGTAAGGCTGCACACCCGCGATCTGCGCGCGGTACGGTTCGCTGGTCAGGATGGTGTAGGTCTTGTCGCACACCGCGGTGCGAACGCCGCGCTCGTAGACGTGACCGTCGTCGTCGTAGACCTTCTTCCACGGGCCGAGGTAGACGGCGGCCTGGAAGCGCTCCAGGCACGGTCCCTCTTTGCCGCGGTTCGCCTCGACGACGAAGGTGCGGAACTCCAGCCCGTCGCGAACCGCGACCGGCGCGCTGCGCTGCGCGATGCGGATGCCGTAGAACCCGCTCGCGGCCAGCTCGTCGAGGAAGCCGGTTTCGGTGAAGGAGGTCAGCCCGTCCGCCGGCTCGTCGGCCAGCTCGACGGTGAAGCGCGCGACGCCGCCGCGGGCCAGCACGCGGAACACCTCGCGCAGCACCTTCGCCTGGCGTTCCAGGGTCGGCGCCAGGCCCCGCGGGTCGGCGCAGTACACCACCGCGAAGGACTGCTCGGCGATCGCCGGGGTGTCGCTCGCGCGCCGCTCGGCCGCGGCGAACAGCGCCTCGGCGTCGTCCAGCGTCGCCGGCTGGAGCGTGTCCCAG
>CAXTNU010000339.1:4100-4402 GCA_964245595.1 uncultured bacterium
CGCGCGCCAGGCGGGTCAGGGCGAGCCGCAGGTCGGCGGGCCGAACCCGCCGGCAGTCGGGCTGCTGCGCGCCCGCGGCGAGCATGCTCAGCAGCGACTCGCGCAGCCGCTCGCCGTCGGGATCGGCCACGACCAGCGCGCCGTGCGCGGCGGCGAGCTGCTCGCTGGTGGCCGGCAGCGCGCCCAGCACCAGCACGAGCCCAAGCGGCGCCCTGCCAGCGCGCGCCAGGCCGCCGCCGTGATGCTCGCTCGTCGTCGCCTCGGCCACCCGCGCCTCCCGTGGAGGGGAGGGGGTCTAGCTC
>CAXTNU010000340.1:0-4385 GCA_964245595.1 uncultured bacterium
CTTCCACTGTGGCGGATTATCGCTGCTTCCCGGCCACACGAAGTCCCGATGACCCTCTATGGTTTTGACGAGGTCGGGTCTTTGTCATACGATCGCGCGAAATTTCTTTTCGCCGGAAGCGCTTGCCTCCTTAGTGCCTGTGGTGGGCGGAGTGCTCTGCTGCCGGCACAATCATCAAAACGCCAGCCGTCCTTGTCAACTCCTGTGGCGCCGCCGGATGGGCCAGGATACTGTACCTCGTCGACGCAGATCAACTGCGTGGACCTTGCATCTAATTTGTATGTGATTGGATCGGTACAAGCACGCACTGCTTCCTATTCGGTGCAGACGGGCTGGTCCGTTTCGGGCGACGGGTCGGATCCTGATTATTTTGGATCTCTGCACCGATTTACGAATAAACTTGCCGTATGCAGCGCAGACCGAACGGCGGAGCTCGCTGCGACAGCGTACGCGATGGCCACCTATATCCGGGACAACGCTGCTTCTTTGGTTTCTGCCAGTTCCGACCTTCGTACGTATGTCGGAGTCTATCTGATTGGAGGCGCGTCAAGTTTTGAATTGATCTGCGCAGTCGGAGCGGTTTTGACCATTGGTGATTGGGTACTTCTGCTTGCGTCGATCGGCTTGGTCAGCTATGAGGCCGGCTCGCTAATCAAGTGTGTGGCAAGCCAAAATGCCTGACTTACAAGTCAAGGCACAAACGATCTAAACTATGATTATCGCGTTTGCTGTACTGGCGATTGTTGGCCTACTTATTAAAGTGTTCTACGATCGCGATATACCGTTGCGGCAAGGTCTGATTATGTTTGGACTTATCGTAGCGTCTGCTGCCGCTCAATTAAGCGTTATGCGCCGCTATAGTGCTGATCTGAACAGCTTTTCGATCATTTGCATGGTGGCATTTTTTGTAATTTACGCGCGCAACGTGTCTCGTAGAGTCGCTGATCGGACTAAGCGTCTCCGTTGAAATCCTTTATTTTTTCGCGTCGCGGTGCGCCGAATATACCGCCAATTAACGTTTGGACCGGCTGCAATCCAGGTCGGTCGCGATCTTGCGCGGGGCGTTCCGCCGGCGAAGAGCCGAAGCAGCACTCGCGGCGGTGCGGGGTCAGCCGCCGTATCGCCCCCGGCTAGCCGGTCTCCGCGTGCGGGGTGGCGACTGCGGACCGCCAGGCCGGCGATCCCAGCCCACGCGCATGGCAGACTGCGACCAGCCGCAGCGTCGTATCGACGCCGAACGCCTCGTGCAGGGCGGTCAAATGCTTGCGAACCGTCTTTTCGGCCCGCCCGCACAGGCTCGCGATCTCCATCGCCCCACGGCCATCGAGCGCGTATCGGAGCACCTCGCGCTGGGCCGGCGTCAGCTTGCGCGCGACGGGGTCTCGGTAGACGTTTCCCCAGCGGCCCAGCCGGTTGGCCAGGAACGAGTGCGGAAAGTGTTCCCTGACGAGCAGCGCGGCGGTCTCGAGGTGAAACTCGCCGCGCGCCGTCACGGGCGCCGACGTCGCGTCGAGTTCGATCAGTGCCAGGGCCGCTCGCCATAGGTAACCCGCTGAGTGGAATCGCCGGTACGCGTTCGCGAGCAGGTCGCGCGCTTCGACCGCATCACCAAGCGAACGGCGAACGAGGCCGCGCAGATAATCCACGCGCGCTTCGAATGACGCATTGATGGATTCCGCGCTGAGAGCGTCCATGGGTATCGCCGCGGCAGCTCGATCGTAGATCTTCATCATCTCCAGCGGCGGCGCACCGACGGCGCACATGGCTTCGATCAGCGCGAAGAGACATACGAGTTCTTCTCGCGATCGGATTTCGAGCCAATGGACCGACCGGGCCTCGGCCTCAGCGACCGCAACGTGCTGCGCGGCGCTCAGGCCCTCATCGAACCATGCTGCCAACAGCCCACGATTGGCAATCGCGCCGACCTTCCACGGGGACGACGGCGCGAGTTCCTCAGCCTCGCGTAAACAACGAAATGCTTCTGGTCCATCGCCGTCCAGGGCGTATAGCCACCCATCCATTTGAAGCGTCCTCATACGCTCGAACGATGGTTTCGTGCGCCAGAAACGATCACCCACGAACGTTCGGGACGACGGCGCCGCGTGAGAACCCAGGACTTTTGAAGAGCGCAAGGACTGTTCGAGGTTAGCGATCTGCAAAATAATCTTCGCAACGAGGAGCGTGTCGCGGTCATGGCATCTGTTATAGGTTGCATGGGCCGAGCGAAATAGCTCGAGTGCCTCAGGGCCTCGCCCGAGAGCAATTGCACAATATGCGCGTAGCTCGGTTGCTCGAACGGAAAGAATATCAGCGCGAGCGCCTTCTGTCGTTTGCGCTAGCGCGTCGGCCTCGTCATATCGGCACACTGTCCAAAAAGTTAGCGCTTTGTAATAACAGGTTTCCGCGCGAATAGACGGGCGCGCCTTACGGGCCGCATCATATACAGCATCGAGAAGTGCAATGCCGTGGTACGCGTCAACAGCACGAGCAACCGCAGCGCCGTAGAGCATCCTTGCGGTACAAACCTCATTGAGCCCAGTGAACGCTTCGAGGATGGGGCCTAACTCGTCGACGACCGCATGCGCGCGATTCGTTCGGAGCCGCGCACGAGATCGAAGAAGCAATCCGTCGGCGATCAGCTCGTTTTCTGGTCTGAGGCGCTCGGGGATGATCTCGATCGCCGATAAGCAGTCGTCGTAATCCCCGCGGCGCCATGCGATCCGCGCCGCACTCAGCTGCAATCGAAGTACGTCGGCGCGCGGTCCCGAGGCCGTCGAAATCATGCTACCCGAATGCACGTTTACGCCGTTCTAGGACCGGTGCGCCAACGTCCTTCCTACCAAAACCGTTGAAGCACCGGGAACTAGCCGGTAGGACCTCCGGAGTGCGTGTCGCTTGGAGCCGGCATGCGGATCGGCACCGGCGACCCGGTGGGACCTCCCGAATGCGTATCGCTCGGCAACACAACGGCACCGGACGCACCGGCGGTGAGCGAGACGGGAGTTAGAGCGAACGCGGCAATCAAGGCGGCTAGCAACGTGACGATCATGCAAATCTCTTTCGATGGTTGGTTGTGTCGTCGTGGTCACAACGACCACGATCAGCCGTAGATTACCAGCGAAAGAATCGGGCGGACAGACTGGGGATCGCAGATTAACATACCGGGCTCATATAAAAATGGACCGATGCTAGTAGCTACGGCCCAATGTCGACTCTCTTGTTGTTAGTGTTTCTAGATCGCCTTCGCTCTAGAATTTCGTCCAGCGTAACTATTCCCAAGGCTAGGCACTCAACCAGCGCATCGACGTCGCGCGTCACGTTCAACCGCGCTCGCGCTCGGGCGATCTGGTTGGCGATGGTGGACCGGCTGCGGCCCAGGTCGGTCGCGATCTGCGCCGGCGTCTCGCCGGCGAAGAGCCGAAGCAGCAACTCGCGGCGGTGCGGGGTCAGCCGCCGTATCGCCACGCCCGACTGGGGCACCATGAGTCTCCGATCGTGCGGGGAGGGAACGTCGTGTCCGGCGGACCGACGACGATCCGGCAAGCCGGGCCCTTCCATCGTGGTCTAGCTGGGGCTGGGATGCCATGGGAGGTTTCTCCCGGCAATGCTTCCGCGAGGTCCCGCCCGCGGAAGCCCGAACCGGTTCGAGATCAGCGTGTCCTCCACGTCCGCGTATCGTTTCCCGTTCCTGCTGGCCGCCGCGCTCGTCGCCGGGGCGGTGGGCGACGTCGTGGTCGAGAGCGTGTCCAACACCGGCGCGTTCGGGAGCGCCTACTTCGACCACGATCGCCTCAGCGTGATCCCGGTCCTGATCGCCGGGTTGGCGCTGGTCTTCGAGGTCGCGGCACTGCGCCTCGCGGCGCTGCTGCGCGGCACTGCTCCCGCGGCCCGGCACGACCGGCTGATCGACGCGGCGGCCCGCTTCTCCACCCGCTCGCCGCTGCGCGACCTGCCGCTGGTGTTCGGCTTGCAGCTCGCGGCGGTGTTCGCGATGCAGAACGCCGAGCAGCTGGCGGCCGGCGGCATGCCGGTCGGCGGCCTGGGCTGGCTGGGTGGTCCGCTTGCGTTCGCGCTGCTCGTCTACGCCGCGACCTCCGCCGCTTGCACGTTGGTGCTCAGCTACCTCGCGCGCGCGATCCTGGTCGCCGGAACGGTGCTGGTCCGCATCGTGCTCGAGCTCGTGCTGGCGCTGGGCGACCGCGCCGGCCGCCCCCGTTTCGGGCGCCTCGCCGCTGCCCCGTGCGTGCGCGCCCAGGCGCCGCACGTGCGCCAGATCGGCGGCCGCGCGCCGCCATTTCTCCCGACGCCGGCCTAGAACGACACGCGTCGGGCGCCTCGCGCGCCTCGGGAGATTCCTTCGATGAAGTCTGTGCTCACGGCATTGG
>CAXTNU010000341.1:0-4375 GCA_964245595.1 uncultured bacterium
AGCGCGATCGCGTCGCCGCCGATCCCGCAGCTCGCCGGGTAGATCACGGGCAGGACGGCGTTGGCGGCGATCGCCGCGTCGACCGCGTTGCCGCCGCGGCGCAGCACGTCGGCGCCCGCCGCGGTCGCCTGGGCGTGCGGCGTCGCGATCATCGCGCGGGCGGAGCGCGCGACGGCGCGGGAGGGTCGGCTCATCGGAGGCCGGTTCTCCCAGCGGCTGAAGGGGCCATGCCACGAAAGGCGTATGCGCGGGCCATGAAGCGCGCCCTCATCACGTTCCTCGGCGCCGCGTTGGCGCTGACCGCCGGCGCCGGACCGCTCCGCGCCGCCGACACGACCGTCACGATCTCGCAGGGGGTCGACGCCGACACCCTCAACCCGCTCGCGACGACGATCACGCCGACCTTCAACGTCGTGCAGCAGGTCTACGAGCGGCTCGCCGATTACGGCGACAAGCCCGGCGACTACGAGGCCCGCCTGGCGGTGTCGTGGCGGCGCACCAACCCGACTACCGAAGAGTACAAGCTTCGTAAAGGCGTGAAGTTCTCCAACGGCGACCCGTTCACGTCGGCCGACGTCAAGTACACGATCGACTGGATCAAGAACCCGGCCAACGCGTCCAAGCAGACGCCGTACGTGCGCGACATCGACCGGGTCGAGACGCCCGATCCCTACACCGTACGCTTTATCTCCAAGACCCCGACCGCCGTGCCGCCCGGCCTCCAGCAGCCGGTCTACATCGTCGACGCGAAGTACTTCGAGTCCAAGGGCAACGCGTACGTCGGCGAGCACCCGGTCGGGACCGGCGCCTATACGCTGCGCGAGTGGAAGCGCGACGACCAGATCAGCTTCGACGCCAACCCCAAGTGGTGGAACGGCAAGCCCAAGATCGACCACGTCGTCTTCAAGCCGATCCCCGAGGCCGGCGCCCGCATCGCCGCGCTCAAAACCGGCGCGACCGACCTGATCACCAACGTGCCGCCGCAGTACCAGCCGCAGATCACCGGCGGCGCGAACACCAAGCTCGAGAGCACGCGCAGCCTGCGCCAGCTCTTCATCGGCTTCAACACGCTCCAGCCCGGGCCGCAGCAGAACAAGCTCGTGCGCCAGGCGATCAACTACGCGGTCGACGTGCCGGCCATCGTGAAGAACGTCCTGGGCGGCCACGGCTACGACCTCAACTCGCCGATCCCGCCGAACTACACCAACCACGACGCCAAGATGATCGGCTACAAGCACGATCCCGCCAAGGTCAAGGAACTGCTGGCCAAGGCCGGTTATCCCGACGGCAAGGGGCTGTCGCTGATCCTCAACGCGCCGCAGGGCCGCTACAACCGCGACCGCGAGGTTGCCGAGGCGATCGCCGGGCAGCTCCAGGCGGCCGGCATCGCGACGACGGTGAAGCCGCAGGAGTGGGTCTCGTATTCCAACGAGGTCAACCGGCGCGCGCTGACGCCGATGTACGAGCTGGGCTGGAACGCTCCGTCGGCCGACGCGGACGGCATCATCACGCCGCTCTTCATGTCCAGCTCACCGCTGTCGTGCTACAGCAACCCCGAGATCGACAAGCTCACCGACCAGGCCCGCGGCGAGCTCGACACGGGCAAGCGCAAGGCGCTCTACGACCGGATCGTCACGATCCTGCACGAGGACGCGCCTTGGATCACGCTCTTCCAGTACGAGGATCTCTACGGCACGTCCAAGCGCCTGCACTTTCAGCCGCGCGGCGACGAGTACATCCGTGCCTACGAGATGTCGCTGAGCTGAGTGCTGGCGTTTCTCGTGCGGCGCGCGCTGGGCGCGCTGTGGGCGCTCGTCGGCGTGGCGATCGTGGTGTTCCTGATCCTGCACCTCAGCGGTGACCCGGCGACGGTGATGATGCCGCCGGAGTCCACCGCCGCGGAGCTGGCGGCGTTCCGCCACGCGGAGGGCTTCGACCGGCCGCTGATCGTGCAGTTCGGCTCGTTCGTCGCCGCCGCCGCGCACGGCGACCTGGGCCTGTCGCTGCGCCACCAGCAGCCGGCGATGGGCTTGGCGCTCCAGCGCCTGCCGGCCACCGTGCTGCTGTCGGCGGCCGCGATGCTGGTCGTGATCCTGGTCGGCGTGCCGGCCGGGGTCGCCTCGGCCTTGCGCCCGCGGACCGCGATCGACTACGGTGCGCGCGTCGTCGCGCTGATCGGCCAGAGTGCGCCGACCTACTGGATCGGCTTGATGCTGATCCTGCTCTTCGCGGTGTTTCTCGGCTGGTTTCCGTCCGGCGGCATCGGCGATTGGCACAATCTGATCCTGCCGGCGGCGACGCTGGGCTTCTTCTCGACCGCGAAGATCATGCGCCTGACCCGCTCGGCGATGCTCGACGTACTGGCCGCCGACTACCTGCGCACGGCGCGCGCCAAGGGGCTGGACGCGGGACACGTCGTCATCGGCCACGCGCTGCGCAACGCCTGGCTGCCGATCGTGACCCAGCTCGGGGTCGAGCTGGGCACGCTGCTCTCGGGTGCGATCATCACCGAGACCGTGTTCGCCTGGCCGGGCGTCGGGCGGCTGGCGGTGCAGGCCGTGTTCGAGCGCGACTTCCCGGTCGTCGAGGCCGTCGTGCTGCTCGCCGCCACGATCTTCGTCGGGCTCAACCTGGTGGTCGACCTGCTCTACGCGGTGCTCGACCCGCGCATCCGGTACGCCTGATGGCCGCGACCATCACCGCCCCCGGTGCGGTGCCGGTGGACACGGTCGGGGCGAACTCGCCCTGGCGCGTCGCCCTGCGCCGGATCGGGCGCGACCCGGGCGCGGTGCTCGGCGCGGTGATCGTGGTGATCGTGGCGGTCTGCGCGCTGTTCGCGCCGCTGATCGTCCACACCGACCCCAACGCTCAGAACCTCACCGCGACGCTCCAGCCCCCGGCCTGGCTGGCCGGCGGCACGCACGCCCACCCGCTGGGCACCGACAACCTCGGCCGCGACCTGCTGACCCGGATCGTCTGGGGCGCGCGCATCTCGGCCATCGTCGGCCTGGCGGTGGTCGCGATCGGCGGCTCGCTCGGGATCGGGCTGGGGCTGCTGGCGGGCTACAAGCGGGGCTGGGTCGACGCCCTGATCGCGCGCATCACCGACGTGCAGTTGGCCTTCCCGCTGGTGCTGCTGGCGGTCGCGATCGTCGCGGTGGTCGGCGCGGGTCTGGGCACGGTGATCGCGGCGATCGGGCTGACGTCATGGGTGCAGTACGTGCGCGTGATCCGGGCCGAGACGCTGTCCCTGCGCGAGCGCGAGTTCGTCGCCTCGGCGGTCGCGTCGGGCGCCACCAGCGGCCGGATCGTGTTGCGCCACCTGCTGCCCAACGTCGCCTCGGCCTCGATCGTGCTGGCGACGTTCGAGATCGCACGCGCGGTGGTGCTGGAGTCGTCGCTCTCGTTCCTGGGCCTGGGTGTTCCGCCTACGACGCCGTCGTGGGGCGGCATGCTGGCGGACGGCCGCCAGTATCTGGACACTGCCTGGTGGGTGGCCTTGTTCCCGGGCCTGGCCATCATGACCGCTGTGATGGGCGTGAACTTGCTTGGCGACGGGTTGCGGGATGCTCTGGATCCGAATAGTCGGTAGAAGCGCAGTAGGATCACTAATTACTTGCCTGGAATGGTGAGCAGGGTAAGCCTCTCGATGCAAGTTCAACTTAGGATCATTGCATCGGAGTCCACAGGATGGGTGCTATGGATCAAGAGCAAGACTCACGCAAAAAGGTTGTTGTAAGTGGCGACGTCCATTACGAATGGCGATTCGCTGAGAGCGCGATCCGAAACCAAATTGACAATGATGGTCTCTACGACCCTTACAACTATATGGAAGTTTATTTCAAACCCGTGGGAGCCATGTCCGTCGGTGCAATCATCAATAGGTCTCTTATAGGATTGCCTTCAATCTGGCCGGGAGTTCCAAAGCCCGAAGCGGTCATACTTGATCGTGCCTCATTCATGGGTCGAGAGTCCATAAACTATTTGAATCCCTATTGGCACGCATACGTCATCTGCGCACAGTACCCGAAAAAGGACGGTAAGGAGGTCGTCTGGCGTGTCAAGCAAAAATTTGGAATCGACCGTAAGAAAAAGATTGCTAATCTAAATGAGTTTGTGCTAAATAAAGATGAGGGTGATGCCTCATTAGTCGTCATCGAGCACTCGAACCAAGGTTTCATCGGGCGAGAAAATATCTGGCCGAAATCATTACGACAGCCCCAAAAAACCGAAGATGAGCAAAAGAACCCGTGGCTATTGCTTGAGTGGACGCGGCCCGTATTCGAAGATGTCAAAGATGGCGGTGATCAAGGCGAAAGCAACGGCGAGTTCAACCTATCAGCGCAACAGTTCGCTCAGTATAGCAGCTGGCGTG
>CAXTNU010000342.1:0-4369 GCA_964245595.1 uncultured bacterium
TGGGGACGATCTCGAACTCGCCGCTCACGACCCACCTTTGCGCATGCAGTGGAACACGTACCCGAAGCTGTGGCCGTGCTCGCGAGCGAGGGCAATCTCCGCCCGTTCGCCGGCCAGCCAGCGCAGCGCCGCGGCGTCGCCGGCGTAGCGTCGCGCGAGCGCGTCGAGCCGCCGTTCGAGCGGATCGTAGTAGGTCTCGAACCAGGCGGCCCGCGGCAGCACGAAGTCCGCCACGGCGGCGTACCCGGCGCGCGCGACCGCCGCGCGGTTGGCCGCGCGGTCGCGCATCGCCGGATACGCTTGGGCCCAGAAAGCGCGGGCCGGCGCGGGCGGCGCATCGACCAGCCAGGTGAGCTCGGACACCACCAGGTACCCGCCGGGGCGCAGCAGTTCGTGCCAGGCGCGCAGCCCGGCATCGAAGCCCATCAGGGAGATCGCGCCTTCCGACCACACGAGATCGAACGACGCCGGCGCGAGCGGCAGCGCGCTCATCGAGGCGCGCAGCGGCGTGATGCGCGCCGTGAGACCCGCCTCCCCGGCGCGCCGCCCGAGTTCGTCGAGGAACGGCTGGTGCAGGTCCACGGCGGTCACGCGTCCGCCCGTCGCGCGGGCCAGGGCCAGCGTCTGCGCACCGGGTCCGCAGCCGACGTCGAGCACGTCCGGCCGCACCGGGAGCGCGTTCAGCAGGTTCAGCGCGCACAGCGTGGAGGCATCGTCGCCGGGGCCTTCGCGCGGCAGGTCGCGGTGCAGCTCGAAGAAGAGCTCCGTCACGCGCGCTCGCGGCTGGCGTCGAGCGCGGCGAGGAGCTTGGCCGGTGCGACCGCGCGGTACGCGTCCTCGATCAGGCCGGCGACGCGATCCCAGTCGGGACGGCGGTCGAGCCGAACCCCGATCCAGCCGCGGTGCCCGACGTACGGCGGGCGGAAAAACTGCTCCGGCTCGGCACCGATCAGGATCTCCTGCACCCCGGGCGGCGCCGCGCACCACAGGGCCAGCCGGCCGTCGCCGTGGTGGTCGTTCAGGAACATCACGAACGTCGGCTTGTCGCGCACGAAGAAGCACGGCGCCCCGTGGCTGAGCCGCTCCGTCGCTTCGGGCAGCGCCAGGCACAGCCGGCGGATGCGTTGGAGAGCTTGCTGCGCGGTCGGCACGGTCAGCGCAGGAACGGCTCGATCGACTCTTCGGCGCGCGCGGGCTCGGCCCGGCCGTGCAGGTTGTCGCGCAAGAACGCCTCGACCGCGGCGTTGAAGCGCTTGGCGTTCTCGGGCCGGGCCCAGCCGTGGCCTTCGTCCTCGAACACGACGTAGGTGACCGGCAGGCCGCGCTCGCGCATGGCGGCGACGATCTGGTCGGACTCGGCGATCGCGACGCGCGGGTCGTTCGCGCCTTGGCCGATCAGCAGCGGGGCGCGAATCTCGTTGGCCTTGTGGAGCGGCGACTGCGCGCTCAAGAATTCCTCGCTGTCGCCCATGCGCTGGGTGAACGTGGCGCGCTGCGTCTCCCAGTACGGCGGGATGGAGGCGAGCAAGGTGTTGAGGTTGGACGGGCCGACGATGTCGACCCCGCAGGCGAAGGCCAGCGGCGAGAACGCCAGCGCGGCGAGCGTCGCGTAGCCGCCGTACGAGCCGCCCATGATCGCGACCCGCAGCGGGTCGGCGATGCGCTGCTGCACGAGCCACGCCTTGGCGTCGAGCAGGTCGGTGTGCATCGCGCCGGCCCACTCGCGGTCGCCCGCGTTGAGGTGGGCCTTGCCGAAGCCCGTCGAGCCGCGAAAGTTCGGCTGCAGCACGGCGTAGCCGCGGTTGGCCAGCCACTGCACGGTCCCGTTGTAGCCCCAGGTGTCGCGCGCCCAGGGGCCGCCGTGCACCAGCACGACCGCCGGCAGGTTCGCCGGCCCGGCCCCGGCCGGCACGGTGAGGTAGCCGTGGATCGTGCGCCCGTCGCGCGCGGCGTAGGCGATCGGCTTCATCGGCGCGAGCGTGTAGCGCTCGAGCGCGGGCCGGGTCGCGAACAGCCGGGTGGCGGTCTTCGCCGCGCGGTCGTAGGACCAGTACGACGGCGAGCCCGCGTCGACGTTGGACGAGACGAGCCAGACGCGGTCGTCGCGGTCGATCGAGTCGATCCCGAGGTCGCCCGGCACCTGCGCGGCGAGCGCGGCGAAGTCGGCTTCGTAAGCGGCATCGAGCACGAGCCAGGCGGTGCGGTCGCGCACGACCGAGGCCGCGATCGCGGCCTTCGTCTTGGGCGAGAAGACGACGTGGGTGACGTCGTACTCGGGATCGGCGGCCACGTCGTACCGCGCGCCGTCGGCCAGCTCGTAGCGCGCCAGCCGCGCCGCGTTGGCGCCGGCGCTGGTGATCACCAGCACGGCCGTGCCGTTGGGGGTGAAGCCGACCGGCTCGGGTAGACCGTCGTCGGCGGCGAAGCGGGCCAGCGTGCGCCACGGCGCGCCGGCATCGTCGCGCACCAGCAGCTCGGTGGATGCATCGGCGTTCTGCACCACGCCCGCGCGCACGACCAGGTGCGCGTCTTCGCAGAAGGAGGCGAAGTTGCCGGGGTTCTCGGTGTCGAGCACCGCCTCGCCGCTGCGCGGGTCGAGCCCGTAGACGTCGAACACGCGCGGATCGCGCTGGTTGGTCGCGATCAGGACGCGCTCGGGCCGCTGCGGGTCGAGCGCGAGCAGCTCGACCCGGGTGTTCTCGCTCGGGGTCAGATCGACCGGCGCGCCGCCGCCCTGCGGGTCGGCCGCGAAGAGGTGGAAGTTCTCGTCGCCGCCCGCGTCCTGCAGGTACAGTACGCGCGCGCCGTCGGGCGACCAGACCGCGTGGCGGATCGGCCGTTTCGGGTCGGCGGCGACGACCCGGTCGTCGTCCTGACCGATCGTCCGCACCCAGACGGCGAGAACGCCCTCCGACGGGGCGAGGTACGCGATCCGCGTTCCGTCGGGCGAGAGCGCGGGCGCGGTTCGCTCCGGGTAGCCGAAGAGCACGTCGCGCGGGATGAGTTCGGTCAAGAGCACGATTGCGCCTGATCCCGCGCGGCATCACCCTGCTCCTGGTTCGCCTAAGTGACGCCCAAGACTCGGCCAAGCTCCTTGATGCGTATCTCAAGGCTTGACTGCTAAACTGAGCGAGATGGAGCGTGTTCCTCAGGCGGGTACACCTCCGAGTCACTTAGTAAAGTTTAGAATCGACTGATCGGCACGAAGCCGGTCATCGCTTCTCGAATGGAGCGTGCGGCGTGAACGAGGATAACAAACCAGCTTATCGATTCGATGCCCTAGAACGCTTGCTCGGTACACCAGTGACGACCGGAGCAACATCAGATGCGAGCGTCACGCCTCAAAGTCCAGCGTTAGACCCTCGGACGAGGTACGCGCGCTGGGATTGCTATGGGCTCGACGCTGTTATTTTAGATGTACAAACCCGTATGAATGCCCTGCCGCCCGGAGACCTATGGGACTTATCTTGGCAACGTCACCGTCTTTCGCGCCTTGACGGAATGCATCGCGGTCGAACGAGCACCAGACGAGTGGGAGATGATTTGGATTTGCGTGAAGCATGCGTCGCAGTTCAATACGTGAACCTGGCATTGTTGGCGTTGCACGTTGCCGTGATCAATGGAAGTGGGCTACCGAGGAAATAGCTGCTTGCGGATACATTGGGTGAGATGATGCCAGTCGTCGCAGCCGCGCTTGCTCCCGGTGGGATGCCTCGGAGAACCTCTTCTCCGCTTTGAGGCGTTCGTTGGGCGACATGGCCTCGAAGGTTGCTATTAGTGTAGTCGTCTGGGTGTCGCTTCCCGGCCCGCAAAGCAATCGTGCTATGCCGGTGCTGGCAGACCAAGTGAAGTCAGTTGTTACGTTAGGCGGTAAGAAATTGCCGGGTGGATTGAGATTCGACCCCGCACAATCGATCTCGCCTGTGGCAAAATTGATGTCGCATGTCTCGCCGTCGACGAAGAATACCGCAATATCGCCATAAGGGTTGCCGCTGCCATCAGACCCACACGGTCCAATGAAACATTGCATACCGGGCGAATCCCCGGAGCATTCCGGCGAATCACAGCAGCCACTTGCAACTATTGGGATATGATACGGTCCGCCCGGAGCGGCATAGACGCAAACGACGTTGGGCCGCGATTCGGCCGGTGATGCAGTAGGGACTTCGATAGGGCGCACTGACGACTGATGCCCATTGGTCAAACGATATACCTCTTGAACGTCGCTTGGATCGAACGATAGCCGCCAGTCCCGCTGCCGAAACACGATACGATTGCGTCTGTGTTCGACAACAGTATCTTGTCGTAGATATTGTGGGTCATCGGGACTTCGTGTGGCCGGGAAGCAGCGATAATCCGCCACAGTGGA
>CAXTNU010000343.1:0-4365 GCA_964245595.1 uncultured bacterium
CAGTCGTACGGCCGCGCGCTGCCGCGCGCGATGCCGGCGGCCGCGTGCAGCACGCGCTGCTCGAACGGCGAGCAGCCGTGCAGGTCGAGCGGCACGTCGACCTCTTCGCCGCGCAGCTTCGCGCGCGCCGCCGAGGCGATCGGGTCGTCTTCGATTGCGGGCACGACGCGGCGCCCGAAGCGCTCGGCATACCAGGCTTCGAACGCGCGCTCGCCGTTCGCCGGCCGCACGCCGCGCACGCCCGCGGCGTGCCAGGCAACGTAGACCGGGCCCAAGGCGCTCGCGGCGGCCGTGTAGCGGTCGACGCCGATCTCCGCGAAAATCCTCGTGGTGAAATTCGGCTCGACGCTTCGGGCGGCATCGGCATAGGCGCGCCGGGCGTCGTCACTCATCGTTCTTCTCCACGTATGCCCGCACGGCAAGCAGCCCGCGGTGGGCCGAGGCTTTGACGGTGCCGACCGGCTGTTCCAAGGTCGCGGCGATCTCGTCGTAGGAGAGATCGTCGACGTAGCGCATGACGAACGCCGGCCGCAGCGCGGGCGAGAGGCGCGCGATCGCGCGGCCGAGCGAGGCCCACGTTTCGGCTCGCAGCACGAGCGTTTCGGGCCCGGGGCGCTCGTCCGCGAGCGCCGCGCGCGGGCTCGCGTCGTCGTAGTCGAGCGGGTCGGTCGCGGGCGGCGCGTCGCGAAACGCGTTGCGGGTGAGGTTGTGGGCGATCGCGTACAGCCACGACCGCAGCCGCAGCGCGGCGCGCCGCTCGGCGGGATACGAGCGCAAGGCGCGGTAGGCGCGCACGAACACGTCCTGGGCGACGTCCTCGGCGCGCGCGTCGTCGCTCAGCATGCGCGCCGCGAACGACACGATGCGCTCGCGGTAGGCGATCACCACGCGCTCGAAGGCGCGATCGACGTCCTGCGCGAGCGCCCGGGCGAGCAGCGCGTCCTGGTCCGGCGGCGCGGGGGCGCAGGCGAGGGCGGCCATCTCACCACCAGCCGGAGCCGATCTTTCGCTCACGCAGGAGGCGGCGTTCGGTCTCGTCGTTCCAGACCGAGAACTGCGGCCGGCCGGGTTCGGCGAGCATCGTGGCGGCCAGCCCGACGACGATGACCGTCGACATGACGATGAAGATGAGCATGGGATTCTCCGGCATTCGGGTTCGAGGTGCCGGAATAACACGAGGTGGAGCGGCGGCGTTGCATGGTTAGTGCATCTCGCGGGCGACGGCCGCGCCGCTGCCGCCGACCAGGAAGTCGAAGTCCGCCCCGCGCTCGGCGCCCAGGACGTGCTCGGTGTAGAGCTTCGCGTAGCCGCGCTCGAACGCGGGCGGTTCCGGCCGCCAGGCCGCCCGCCGGCGCGCCAGCTCGGCGTCGCCCACCGCGAGGTGCAGGCGGCGCGCCGGCACGTCGAGCTCGATCTCGTCCCCGTCCTGCACCAGGGCCAGCGCACCGCCCACGGCGGCTTCGGGCGAGGTGTGCAGCACGACGGTGCCGTACGCGGTGCCGCTCATGCGGGCGTCGGAGATGCGCACCATGTCGGTCACGCCTCTCGCGAGCAGCTTCGGCGGCAGCGGGAGGTTGCCGGTCTCGGGCATGCCCGGGTAGCCACGCGGCCCCGCGCCCTTGAGCACCATCACGCAGGTCTCGTCGACGTCGAGCTCCGGGTCGTCGATGCGCGCTTTGAAATCCTCGATGCTCTCGAACACGACGGCGCGGCCGCGGTGGACGAGCAGGCTCGGCGTCGCGGCGGAGGGCTTGATCACCGCGCCGTCGGGCGCGAGGTTGCCGCGCAGGACCGCGATGCCGGCTTGCGGCTTGAGCGGCGCGCCGAGCGGGCGGATCACCTCGCGGTTCCAGCACGGCGCGTCGGCGGTCAGCTCGCCCACGGTCTTGCCCGCGACGGTGAGCGCATCGCGGTGCAGCAGGTCGCCCAGCTCGCGCACCACCGCCGGCACGCCGCCCGCGTAGTAGAAGTCCTCCATCAGAAAGCGGCCCGAGGGCTGGAGGTCGACCAGCAGCGGCAGGTCGTGCCCCAAGCGGTCGAAGTCGTCGAGCGCGAGCGGCACGCCGGCCCGGCCCGCGATCGCCAGCAGGTGCACCACCGCGTTGGTCGAGCCGCCGATCGCGGCGTTGACCCGGATCGCGTTCTCGAACGCTTCCCGGGTGAGGATCTTCGACATGCGCAGGTCCTCGCGCACCATCGCGACGATGCGCCGCCCGGCGAGCTGCGCGAGCGCGTAGCGGCGCGAGTCGACCGCCGGAATCGCGGCGTTGCCGGTCGGCGCGATGCCCAGCGCTTCGGCCATGCTGGCCATGGTCGAGGCGGTGCCCATCGTCATGCAGTGGCCGTTGCTGCGCGACTGCCCCGCCTCGGCGTCGAAGAAGTCGTCCCAGGTCTTCTTGCCGCCCCGCACCTCTTCGGAGAACTGCCAGACCATGGTGCCCGAGCCGATGTCGCCCCCGCGGTACTTGCCGTTGAGCATCGGGCCGCCGGTGACCATGAGCGCGGGCAGGTCGACGCTGGCCGCGCCCATGAGCTGGGCGGGCGTGGTCTTGTCGCAGCCGCTCAGCAGCACCACGCCGTCGACCGGGTTGGCGCGGATCGACTCCTCGACGTCCATGCTCATCAGGTTGCGGAACATCATCGTCGTGGGGCGCATGTAGGTCTCGCCCAGCGAGATCGTCGGGAACTCGAGCGGAAACCCGCCCGCCTCCCACACCCCGCGCTTGACCGACTCGGCCACCCGCCGCAGGTGGACGTTGCACGAGGTCAGCTCCGACCACGAGTTGCAGATGCCGATCACCGGGCGGCCGTCGAACACGTCGGGCGCGAAGCCCTCGGCGCGCATCCAGCTGCGGTGGATGAACCCGTCGCGGTCGCGCTTGCCGAACCACTCCGCACTGCGCAGCTTCGCCGGCGCGGCCGCACCATTGCGCGGGCTCACGCGACGGCTCGTTCGGGCGTGGCGCTGGGCCGGCGCAGCGGGAGCAGCAGCATGACGACACCGGCCAGCACCAGCGCGATCGCGTAGGCGATCGCGGTCGAGGCGAAGCTGCCGCTCCGCTGCTGCAGGTAACCGCCCAGATACGGTCCGAGGAACCCGCCCAGGTTGCCCAGCGCGTTGACCAGACCCATCGAACCGCCGACCACCGCGGCCGGGATCGCGCGCGAAGTGGCGGCCCAGAACGGGCCGTCGTAGGCCAGCGCGCCGCCCATCGCCAGACACACCGCGCCGATCGAGGCGACGATCGCGCCCGGTCCGACCCAGACCGAGATCATCAAGCCGACCGCGGCGACGATCGTCGCGCCGAAGACGTGGTATGCGTAGAGCTTGGTGCGGTCGGCCCAGATGCCGTTGGCGACCAGGGTGACGATCGCGACGAGGTACGGCAGCGCGGCGATCAGGCCGACCGCGGCGAAGCCCTGCCCGGTCAGCGTCTTGATCAGCGTCGGAATCCACGTGTTGAGCCCGTAGAAGCCGACTTGGATCAGGAAGTACACGAGCACCAGACCCCAGACCCGGCCGTTGGTGAGCGACTGCGCGGTCGACATCCGGGCCGGTTCGCCGCGCTTGTCCGCGGCGATGCTGCGCTCGATGTAGTCGCGCTCGGCGGGGTCGATCCACTTCGCCTCGGACGGCCGGTCGGCGACGAACAGCCACCACAGCGGCGCGGCGATCACGAACGGCAGCAAGCCTTCGATCACGAACAGCCCGCGCCAGCCGTTGGCTTGCACGATCGCGCCCGAGAGCGGCTGCGTGATGATGCTCGAGATCGCGAGGTTGACCATCCAGAACCCGTAGGCGCGGGCGCGCTCGCTGACCGGGAACCACCGGCTGAGCAGCACCAGCATCGCGGGCCACACGCCGCCCTCGGCGACGCCGAGCAGGAAGCGCACGACGATGAGCTGGGTGACGTTCTGCACCAGGCCCTCGAGGATCGCGAACACGCCCCAGACCAGGATCATGATCCCGATGAAGCGCTTGGCGCTCCAGCGCGTGGCCAGGATGCCGCCCGGAATCTGCAAGAAGACGTAGCCGACGAAGAAGATCCCGGTGATGAACCCTTGCGTCGTCTTGTCCAGGCCGAGGTCGGTGCCCAGGCCCGCCAGCGCGTAGCCGAAGTTCGTGCGGTCCATGAACGAGATGATGTAGATGATCATCGCGATCGGGATCAGCCGCAGCCAGCGGCCGTTGGGAACGCTCGCAGTCGTCGAGTCCGCAGTCATCGATTCCCTCCACGGTGAAGTAAGGCGGTATGAACCAACTCGATGTTCGGGGACGGGTCGCGGCGGTGACCGGCGGCGCGTCGGGGATCGGCCTGGCGATCGCGCGCCGGCTGCACGCCTCGGGCGCGCGTCCCACAGGCT
>CAXTNU010000344.1:0-3867 GCA_964245595.1 uncultured bacterium
TTCGCCGTCGGGCCGCCGGTCGGGGTCGGGGTCGGCTTGGGAGTCGCCGTCGGCACCGGGGTCGGCGTCGCGGAGCCGCCGGTCAGCGAGACGTCGTCGACGTACTGCAGGTTGTGGTAACCGCTCGTGCCGTCGCCGTGGACGCCGAAGTACAGGTAGACCGACTGGCCCGCGTACGACGAGAGGTTGTAGCTCTTCTGGATCCACGCCTGGCCGTTGCCGACCGAGGTGTAGAGGTTGTCGATCACCGCGCCGCTCGAATTGAGCAGGTCGGCTTCCTGGTAGGAGTACGTGGTGCTCGTCTCGTTGGTCGACTGCCACACGTAGAACGAGAGCTGGCCGTTGGTCGGAATGGTGACCTGCTGGCACACGCCCGCGTCGCCGTTGGGCTCCGTGGTCGTGGTTCCCGAGCGCTCGGAGTACGAGCCGGTGTGGGGCTTCGCGGTCGTGATCGAGGCGTTCACGTCGCCGCACTGCGGCCAGTACGTGAAGCCGCCCGATTCGAAGCCCGGGTCGGAGAGGACGTTCGTGGCGTCGGGGCGGAGCTGTTGCTTCATCCCGGGTTGGACCTGGTGCACCCCGGTCTTGATCACCCGGCCGTTGTCGGGCGCCGGCGCGCTGGCCTGATCGACCTTCGTGCGGACCACGACCACGTTGCTGAGCGACGCGGAGCTCACGTACGACGCGATGGCGGACGGCACGGTCGCCGGCTTGAGGTTGGCGAACCGGTCGCCGTACTTCGCTTGCCGCACGGTGTGCATCTCGGTCGCGAAGAACCGCTCGACCGTCGCGCTCGGCGCCGTCGCATCGACGATCGTCCGGTTCGAAAAGCGCTGCGTGACCGTGAACCCTGCGTTCTGCAGGGCCTGCACGACGCTGGCTTCCTGCTGGACCGTCGGCGCGTAGAGGTTGTTGAACTGCGCCGTCGTGAGGAACTGGCGGTACGAGCCCGAGTGCGGGTCGCTGACGTTCGCGACGAACTGATCGAGCTGCGCTTGATTGTTGTAGCGCAGCGTGAGCGAGACATTGACCGGTGCGGTTGCCGAACGCCTTCCGCTATCGGTGTAGGCGAGCGCCCCGAACGTTCGGGGAACCGAGATCAGCGGGGTAACGGACGCCGTGCTGCGCGCGGCGGAATCGCTGCCCTTGCTGGCGTCGGTGAGCGTCGTCGGAAGGGACGACGTATGACCACCGCACGCAGCAAGGGATAACGTCAGCCCCAAAGCTGACGCCACCAAGCGTGGTAAGCTTCGCATGTAACTCCTGACACACCCCAGAAATGAGTCCCTGTTAAGGAACCGATGCGAGTATCCGATATTGCCAGAACTGAGCGCTCGTATGGGGTACTCACGAGCGCAGGTGACCGCCCTTCGTGCTACCGGATCGAACACCTTCTTAACATTACCGCCCGGCGAGGTGTGATTTGGGCCACTCCGGTGCCGCCGCCGCGGGCAGTCGCCTCTAGGGTTCCTGGTCAGGCCAGGAGGCGATCTCTCCGAGGGCCGCGCTCTTGAGCACTTTGAGGCCGAGCATGGCGCACTTCATCCGCGTCGGGCTGATTCCGATGCCGACGTTCTCGAGCACCGCGTCCTGCGGCAGCTTGGCGACGTCCTCGAGCTTCATGCCCACGATCGAGCCGGTCAGCATCGAGGCCGAAGCTTGCGAGATCGCGCAGCCCTTGCCGCTGAACTTCACGTCGGTGACCACGTTGTGGTCGTCGAGCGCGAGCTCCATCCGAATCGTGTCGCCGCACAGGGGGTTCAAGTCCTCGAACGACGCGTCGGCGTGCTCGAGGTGCCCGAAGTTGCGCGGGTTGCGATAGTGGTCGAGAATGTATTCTTTGTAGAAGTCGTCCATTTTAAAGGCGCTTCGCCCCGGGCTGCGCGCCCCCCACGCGCTGCGTGGGGCCCCCGGTCCGACCTCGCTGCGACCTGATCCTACGAGCGGGGTTCCGCTGTGCTCGGTCCATCACCATGTGCTTTGTCATTCAGCCGAGCTTGAAGACGTCGGCGGCTTTCTCGAGGGCGTGAACGAGCGCGTCGACGTCGTCCTCGGTGCTGTAGAGATAGAACGACGCGCGGGCGGTGGCGGTCCAGCCCATCCGCTCCATCAGCGGCATCGAGCAGTGGTGACCGGCGCGCACGCAGACGCCCTCGGTGTCGAGGATCGAGGCGATGTCGTGGGCGTGGATGTCGGCGAAGTTGAACGGGATCACGCCGCCGCGCTCGGCCTGGTTCTTGGGCCCGTAGATCTTGAGGCCGCGGGCTTCCAGCGGAGCGAGGCGCTCGAGCGCGTAAGCGGTCAGGCGCATGTCGTGGGCCCGGATCCAATCCAGCCCGACTTCGCTCAAATAGTCCACCGCGGCGCCCATCGCGATCGCGTCGCCGATGTTCGAGGTCCCGGCCTCGAACTTCCACGGCAGCTCGTTGTAGGTGGTCGACTCGTACGAGACTTTCTTGATCATGTCGCCGCCGGTCAGGAACGGCGGCATCGCTTCGAGCAGCGCGCGCTTGCCGTACAGGAAGCCGATCCCGGTCGGGGCGCACATCTTGTGGCCGCTGGCGGCGAGGAAGTCGACGTCGAGCGCCTGCACGTCGACCGGCATGTGCGGGACCGACTGCGCCGCGTCGACGACCACGATCGCGCCGGCCGCGTGCGCGCGGGGGACGATCTGCTCCAGCGGCACGATCGTGCCGACGGCGTTGGAGACGTGGGTGAGCGCGACCATCTTCACGCCGCGCAGGAGCGCGTCGAGGCCGTCCAGGATCAGCGTGCCGTCCTCGCGCGCGGGGATGAAGCGCAGCTCCGCGCCCGTCTTCGCAGCCAGCAGCTGCCAGGGCACGAGGTTCGAGTGGTGCTCGAGCTGGCTGGTCAGGATCGCGTCGCCGGGGTGCAGGTTCTGCAGGCCCCACGAGAACGAGACCAGGTTGAGCGACTCGGTCGTGTTGCGGGTCCAGATGATCTCGGCGCTCTCGCGCGCGTTGACCAGGCGCGCGAGCTTGGCGCGCGCTTCCTCGAAGGCGTCGGTCGCGCGGGCCGCGATCTCGTACACGCCGCGATGGATGTTGGCGTTGTAGTTCTCGTAGTAGTCGACCAGGCACTGGATCACGGCGCGCGGCTTCTGCGAGCTGGCCGCCGAGTCGAGGTACACCAGCCGTTTGCCGCGCGACGTCTTCGTGCTGAGGATCGGGAAGTCGGCGGCGATGCGGGCTTGCTTTGCGTCGGGGGCTGCGATCATGCGTCGATCTCCGTGGCGTCGTCGATTTTGCGGTCGAGCGCGGTGCGGACTTCGTCGCGCAGCGCCTCACCCGGGAAGCGGGAAATCGCCGGCTCGAAGAAGGCCAGCGCGATCATGCGCACGGCCTCGGGCCGCGCGATGCCGCGGCTGCCGACGTAGAACAGCGCGGTCTCGTCGAGCGAGCCGACCGTCGCGCCGTGGAACGCCTTGACGTCGTTGGCCGCGATCTCCAGCGCCGGCACCGAGTCGATGTGGGCCCGCTTGGAGAGCAGCAGCGCGTCGTCGCGCAGCGAGGCGTCGCTGCCGTGCGCGAACTTGCGGATCACGATGTTGCCGAAGTAGCGGCCCTGGCCGCGGTCGGTCGCGGCGCTGCGCACCACCGTGTCGGAGGTCGTCGGCGGCACGCGGGGCAACACTCGCCGCAGCGTGATCGCCATCGCGAGCATCACCGCCGCCCCGAACCAGAACACGAAGCGCCAGCCGAGCTCGGTGAGCGCTCCGCCGATCACGAGCCCGAGCGAGAAGCCCGTCGCGCCGGTCGCCGTGTAGACGGCGAGCGCCCGGTTCCGCAGACGGCCCTCGGGGAAGCTCGTCGTGATGATCGAGAACCCGGCGGGCGCCGTGAACGC
>CAXTNU010000344.1:3877-4363 GCA_964245595.1 uncultured bacterium
ACCACCGTGTCGGAGGTCGTCGGCGGCACGCGGTGGTCGACCGTGGTGGTCAGGTCGACGTGCTGCGCGCCGGTGTTGAAGAACAGGGCCGAGGTCTGAGCGTGCGCGCCGGGCGCGTCGAGCTGGGCGTCGAGCGTGGTGCGGACCAGCGTGCCGCCCAGGTCGGCGAGGTGCCAGCGGATCGCGGCATTGCGCTCGCAGCGCGCGCCGCGCGCCATCAGCACGCGGGCGTCGTCGCCGGCCTGCTGGACCGCGGCGTAGTCGAGCTGCGCCCCTTCGCCCAGGTGAGCTTCGACGATGCCGCAGATCAGCGGCTCGCCGGCGCCGACGTGGCGCTCCAGTACGCTGGCCCGCGCGCCCGCGCCGAGCACCACGACGACGTGCGGGAAGACCGCTTCGTCCCGCGCTTCGGAGTTGGCGAAGACGAGCTGGATCGGGGCCTCGAGCACGACCCCGGCCGGAACGTGGACGAACGCGCCGCAGTTC
>CAXTNU010000345.1:0-4362 GCA_964245595.1 uncultured bacterium
CCGCCGCGCCCGACTTGCGCGCGCTGCTGCGTTTGCGCCGCGGCGAGTTCGAGCGCCGCTACCGGGCCAGCGCGCTGGGCTGGCGCGGTGCTGCGGTGTTGCGCCGCAATGCCGCGGTGGCGCTGGGGAACGAGCTCGACCGGGCGAGCGTGCCGGCCTTGACCCAGGCGCTGGGCGGCGATCCGAGCGCGCTGGTGCGCGCGCACGCCGCTTGGGCGCTGGGCCGCATCGGCTCGCCGCAAGCGTACGCCGCGCTGCGCTCAGCCCTGTCCCAAGAATCGGGTGGTAGCGTACGCGAGGAGATCGCCGCCGCGCTGGAACCGGCGGCCGGCCCTTCACGTTGAACCGCCCAAGAGGACTATGATGATCCGCCGTTCGTTCGCTTTTCTCACCGCTGCCGCGCTGCTCGCCGCCGCCGCTCCGGCCGCACCCGCCGCCGCGCAGTCGCCCAGCGACTTGTACGCGCGCATGCAGCGCGTGAACGCCGGTCTCAAGTCGTACCAGGCCGACCTGACCGTGGCGATCGAGACGCACGGTTTTCCCTACATCAGCCCGACCCTGCAGGGCAAGGCCTACTACAAGCAGCCCGACAAGACGGCGGTCCAGTTCCAGTCCGTCCCGGCGCTAGCCGGCCAGCTCAAGAAGGTCGTCGCCCAGATGGAGCCGCCGGCCGAGTGGCCCAAGCTCTACGACGTCACCCCGACCGGCGACGACGGCACCACCGCCGGCTTCAAGCTGGTGCGCAAGAAGAACGGCCGCATCGACCACGTCGACGTCAAGGTCGACGACAAGACCGCGACCGTCACCGGCATGACGTATTTCTACAAGGACGAGGGCGGCACGGTCTCGTTCACCCAGTCCTACGACCAGATCGGCGGCAACTACGTCGTCAAGACGCAGACCGGCAAGGTCGACATCCCGCACTACAACGCCGACGTCAACTCGACGTTCAGCAACTACAAGATCAACGTCCCGGTCCCGGACAAGGTTTTCGAGTCCTGAGCGCACGGCGGCCCCGAGCGGGCCGCTCGACCGGAACCTTTGCCTCGTCCGGGGAATCAGTAGCGTCGTGATCGATCTGATCGGGCGAGTCGAGCCGCTGGTGGACGCTTTCAAGCGCCCGATCACGTACCTGCGCGTCTCGGTCACCGACCGCTGCAACCTGCGCTGCGTCTACTGCATGCCCGAAGCCGGGCTGCCCTGGATCGCCAAGCCCGACATCCTCAGCTACGAGGAGATCGCCGAGATCGTGCGCGCGGCGGCCCAGGTCGGGGTGCGCAGCATCCGGCTGACCGGCGGCGAGCCGCTGATCCGGCGCGACCTCGACCGGCTGGTCGCGCTGATCGCCGCGATCCCGGGCATCGACGACATCGCCCTCTCCACCAATGGCATGCTGCTGGCCGAGCAGGCTCCCGCGCTGCGCGCCGCCGGCCTCACGCGCGCGAACGTCTCGCTCGACACGCTGCGCGAGGACCGCTTCACCGCGATCGCGCGCCGGCCCGGTTTGGACCGCGTGCTGGCCGGCATCGACGCCGCGCTGGCGGCGGGCATCGGCCCGCTCAAGCTCAACTGCGTGCTGATGCGCGGCCGCAACGACGACGAGCTCGAGGCGTTCGGTGCGCTGACCCGCGAGCGCGCGGTTCACGTCCGCTTCATCGAGGTCATGCCGGTGACCGACAACGTGGAGCTGCAGCGCGACGCCTGGATCTCCTCGGACGAGGTGCTCGAACGGCTGGGCGGCCTGGGCGCGCTGCGCGCGGTGCCCAACCCGCACGGCAACGGCCCGGCCCGGACCTTCGCCTACGCCGGCGCGCCCGGCACGGTCGGGGTGATCTCGCCGCTCGCGCACGACTACTGCGAGACCTGCAACCGGGTTCGGCTCTCGGCCGACGGCCGGCTCAAGCTGTGCCTGTTCGGCGACCACCTGATCGACCTGCGCACCCCGCTGCGCGCGGGCGGGGGCGAAGCGGCGATCGTCGAGCTGCTGCGCGGCGCGATGCACGTCAAACCCGAGCGCCATCATCTCGCGCTGGGCGAGACCGCCAGCGCGATGCGCGCGTTCAGCGAAATCGGCGGCTGAACCGGCGCGAAACTGCGCCGTTTCGGCGGCGGTTGCGGTCCGTATGAACGAACGCGGACTCGGCCGCTCCGGCCTCGCGGTCGGCGAGATCGGATACGGCGCGATGGGCCTGACCTGGGCCTACGGCGAGGCGGTCACGGCGGCCAACGAAGCCCAGGCGATCGGGCTGATCCAGCGCGCCATCGAGCTCGGCGTGACGCTGTTCGACACGGCCGAGATGTACGGCCCGTTCACCAACGAACTGCTGCTGGGCAAGGCGCTGCGCGGCAAGCGCGACCGGGTCACGATCGCGACCAAGACCGGCCTGGTGCCGCAGCCCGCGGGTCTGCCGCAGAAGCGCGACGGCCGCCCCGAGACGATCCGGCGCGCCGTCGACGGCTCGCTCGGGCGGCTGGGCATCGACGTCATCGACCTCTACCAGCTACACCGCGCCGATCCGGCCGTGCCGATCGAGGAGAGCGTCGGCGCGATGGCGGAGCTGGTCGCGGCCGGCAAGGTGCGCGCGATCGGCCTGTCCGAGGTCGACGTCGCGACGCTCGAGCGCGCGACCGCGGTCCACCCGCTCGCGACGCTGCAATCCGAGCTGTCGCTGTGGACGCGCGACGCGCTGGCCGAGGTCCTGCCGTGGTGCGCCGCGCACGAGGTCGGGTTCCTCGCCTTCTCGCCGCTGGGCCGCGGGTTCCTGACCGGCAAGCTGGACCAGGCCGCCATCAAGCCGGGCGACTTTCGCGCCACGCTGCCGCGTTTCCAAGCCGAGAACTTCGCGCGCAATACGGCGCTGGTCGAGCGCATCGCGGCGGTGGCGCAACGCCACGGCGCGACGAGCGGCCAAGTCGCGCTGGCCTGGACGCTCGCGCAAGCGCCCGCCGTCGTTCCGATTCCGGGCACCAAGCGCGTCGCGTATCTCGAAGAGAACGTCGCCGCTGCGAATCTGCGCCTGAGCGCGAGCGATCTGGCCGAGCTCGATGCGATCGGCGCGCCCGCCGGGGAGCGCTACGTGCCGACGACCTGACGGGTCGGGCGCGGTATTCAGCCGATGGATTTGCGGAAGAAGGCCAGCATCCGGCCCTGCTCGGGCATGATGCGGAACTCTTCGAAGCCCCACGATTTGGCTTGCACGATGCCGCGGTTGTCGGCCATCGGCAGCAGGAAGGTCAGCGTCTTGACCGCGCGCTTGCGGGCGATGTTCTGCACGTCGGTCACGAGCTGCGTGGCAACCCCGGGCGGAGCGTCGGGCCGCGTGCGAAGCGCCTCGATCATCGCGACGTCGATGCCGTTGGCGGCCTCGGGATCGGTGTAGCCGGTCGGAAAGCGGAACACGAGCTGAACGGTGCCGAGCAGCCCGCTCACGTCCTCGGCGACGAGCACCAGGCGGCGTCCGGCCTGCTGTTCGGCGAGCCACTTGCCGACGCGCTGCGCCCACGGCTCGCCCGTGGGCGTGGGACCGCTCACGACACCGTCGGCGACGAGGCGGTCGGCATCGCGCGGTGACGCATAACGGATGAAGACCCGGCTCACTGGATGCCGTGTACGAAACCCGGAGACGGTTCTCCCGTCGAGAGTGACAGCCGGCTTTCCCGGGTACGGTCCCAGCGTCTTTCCAGAGAAGGAGATCCATGCAGTCCAAGCCGTTCGCGTTCCTCGCCGCCGGTGCGATCGCCGTCCTCGTCGCCGCCGGCTGTTCCAAAGGCAGCGACCAGTCGTCGACCACTACGACCACCACGACGGAGTCGTCAGCGCCGGCCGCGGCCGCCAGCGGAGCCGCCGCTTCCGGCACCACGAGCAATTCGTCGAGCGGCAGCGCGATGGGTGACGCCGCGCACGGCAAGACCATCTTTGGCGCGAACTGCGCCAGCTGCCACGGCGCGAGCGGGCACGAGGGCGGGGTCGGCCCTTCGCTCACCAACGAGAAGAGCAGAAAGGACTACCAAGCGACGATCGCCTGGATCCACAACCCGCAGCCGCCGATGCCCAAGCTCTGGCCCTCGCCCCTCAACGACAAAGACGTCCAGGACGTGGCCGCCTACGTCCAGAGCCTCTAGCGGGCCGAGGACACCGCCGCAGGTCCACTGAACGCCGCCCGGGTCGTGACCCGGGCGGTGTTTGCATTCACGCGGGACCTTCGGCTCGGCGATCACGCCGGGCTGGCCGCCGCCGCGCGCCACGGCGAGATCGTGCCGGTGCACGTGATCGATCCCGGCTCGGCGGCCCGGCTGCGGCGCTCGCCGCGCCGTGCGGCGTATTACTGCGCCGCGCTGCTCGCGCTCGACGCGGACCTGCGC
>CAXTNU010000346.1:0-4336 GCA_964245595.1 uncultured bacterium
CGACCGCACCGTGCACGCGCTGGCCGCCGACGGAAGCCCGATCGCGACACTCGCGCTCGAGCGGATCGAGCCGGCCGTCGACGAGTTGATCTGGCGGCTCTTCTGCGACGAACCGCCCGAGCGCGAGCGCGGCGAACCGGCCGCGCCCGAGCCGGTTTTCGCCGCCGCCGGTCGGCCCGGTGCGGTTCCGCTCGCGGGCCATGCGCTCGCCGCCGCGCTGGTCGGCGCGGCGCGAGCCGGAATCGCGCTGCGGGTCAGCCTGAGCAACCGCGGCGCGACGGTGACGTCGGTCTGGTCGGCGCCCGCGGTCGTCATCCGAGGCGACCGGGTCGGGCTGCGCTCGAGCCGGGCCGACGCCGCGATCGTGGTCGGCGCAGCGCGCTGCTGGCTCGTTCGCGGCCTCGCTGCGGAGGCGCCGCCCGACGCGATCGCGGCCTACCACCACGACCGCTGCGCGGCGCGCTTCGAGGCGGCCGACGCCCGCTATCTGCCCGCCTGGCGCCGGCTCCTGGCGCGCGTGTCGTGATGCACGCGCCCGACGATCCGATCGGCCGCACCTTCGCGGTCGCGCGCGCCAAGAGCGATCTCCACCGCGCGATCGACGCGCTGCCCGACGACGCGACCTTGATCCTGGTCGCGAACGCGTGCTGCTGCGGCGACGCCGCGCACGCGTCGCCGCCGGGAACCGCCGTCTACCGCACCGTCTACGGCGAACCGTCGGTGGTCAAAGCCGTCGGAATGCTCCGCATGGCGGAGCACGGCCTCATCGCCGAAGGGACGTGACCGCCGCCGCATTCCTGTGGGTCGCCTGGTATTCTTGCAGCGAGCGCGGCGGCCCGGCTTCCGATTCGAGCGCCGTCACCAGCGCGCGCGCGGTGTCGAGCGAGGTCAAGGACGCGATCGAAGCTTCGACGGCGGCGCGGCGGATGCGGTAGTTGTCGGTCGGGCCGCGGCCGGCGCGGAAGTCGTTGATCACCAGGTCGATGTCGCGCTTGGAGATCAGGTCGAGGACGTGCGGCGACGGGTCGCCGATCTTGTTCACCCGCTCCGCCGCGATGCCGTTCTCACGCAGCAGGTCGTACGTGCCGGGGGTCGCGACCAAACTGTGGCCGAGCGCGACCAGCCGCCGCATCAGGTCGACCGCGTCGGCCTTTTCCTCATCGCTCACGGACACGAGCACGCGGCCACCCTCGCGCGGCAGGCGGATACCGGCCCCGACGAAGCCCTTGCGCAGCGCGCCCGCATATGTCGCGTCGATCCCCAGCACCTCGCCGGTCGACTTCATCTCCGGGCCCAGGATCGTTTCCACGCCGCGCATCTTGGCGAACGAGAAGACCGGCACTTTGACCACCACGTAATCGGGCTTGGGCGCCAGGCCGATGCCGTACGGCAGCTCGCGCAGCTTCTCGCCCAGCGCGATGCGGGTCGCCGCCGCGACCAGGTTGATCCCGGTCGCCTTGGAGATGATCGGCACGGTCCGGCTGGCGCGCGGGTTGGCTTCGATGATCAGCAGCTCGTCGGTGCCCTCGGGGATGACGAACTGGATGTTGATCAGGCCCCGGATGCCCAGCTCGCGCGCGATCGCGGTGGTGACCTCGACGATGCGCGCCTCCATCGCGTCGGACACGGTCTGGGTCGGGTAGACGCTGATCGAGTCGCCGGAGTGGATGCCGGCCCGCTCGACGTGCTCGAAGATGCCGGGGATCAGCACGTCGTCGCCGTCGAAGACGGCGTCGACCTCGACCTCGCGGCCGCGCATGTACTTGTCGATCAGCAGCGGCGCGCCGGGCGTGATCGGCGGCGCCGACTCGACGTAGCTCGCGAGCTGGCCCTCGTTGTAGACGATCTCCATGCCGCGCCCGCCCAGCACGTACGAGGGCCGCACGAGCACCGGGAAGCCGATCTCGCGCGCGATCGCGCGCGCCGCGCGGAAGGTCTTGGCGGCGAAGCCCTTGGGGCGCGCGACGCCCAGCTTCTCGAGCACGTCCTCGAACTTCTCGCGGTCCTCGGCGAGGTCGAGCGAGCGGCGGTCGCTGCCGACGATCGCGATCCCGCGCGCGGCGAGCTGGCCGGCCAGATTGATCGCGGTCTGGCCGCCGAAGGCCAGCATCACGCCGCGCGCGTTCGTGGCCCGCGCGACCGCCTCGACCTCGTCGGCGCCGGGCGGCTCGAACACCAGCACGTCGGAGACGTCGAAGTCGGTCGAGACCGTCTCGGGGTTGTTGTTGATGACGACCGCCGCCCGGCCCGCCTCGCGCAGGGCCCAGGCCGCGTGCACGCACGAGTAGTCGAACTCGATGCCCTGGCCGATGCGGATCGGGCCGCTGCCGACCACGACCACCGCCTCCTTGCCGGGCGGGCGCATCTCGTCGCTCTCGCCCCGCGAGAGGTAATAGTACGGCGACCGGGCCGGGAACTCGGCCGCGGCCGTGTCGACCATGCGGAACGCCGCGCTCCGCGGCAGGCGCACCTCGCGCCCGGTGAGCGAGGAGATCCCGCGCGACGAGTAGCCGGCCTCGGCCGCGGCCAGCACGTCGGGATCGTCGTCCAGCGGCGCGTCACCCTCGCCGCGCAGCGCGCGCAAGCGCTCCTCGAGCGCGACCAGCTCGGCGAACTCCCACAGCCAGAAACAGTCGATCGACGACAGCCCGTGCAGCGCGTCGGGCGTGCGCCCGCGGCGCAGCAGCTCGCAGACCGCGAACAGCCGCTCGTGGGTCGGCGTCACCAGCACCCGCTCGAGCTCGTCGTCGCTCCACTGCTCGAACGCGCCGCCGGTCAGCGTCTCGAACTTGAGATCCAGACCGCGCACCGTCTTCATCAGCGCGGCGGCGAAGGTGCGCCCGATCCCCATCGCCTCGCCGGTGGCCTTCATCTGCGTGCCCAGGCGCGTGTCGGCCAGCGGAAACTTGTCGAACGGCCAGCGCGGGAACTTCACCACGCAGTAGTCCAGCGTCGGCTCGTAGGCCGCCGTCGTCACGCCGGTGACCGGGTTCATGATCTGGTCGAGCGTCTGGCCCAGCGCGATCTTGGTCGAGATCTTGGCGATCGGGTAGCCCGTCGCTTTGGAGGCCAGGGCCGAGCTGCGCGAGACGCGCGGGTTGACCTCGATGATCATGTATTCGGGCCGGTCGGGGTGGAGTGCGAACTGGATGTTGCAGCCGCCCTGCACGTTGAGCGCGCGGATCACGTTGATGCTGGACGTGCGCAGCATCTGGTAGTCGAGGTCGGAGAGCGTCTGCGAGGGCGCGACGACGATCGAGTCGCCGGTGTGCACGCCGACCGGGTCGATGTTCTCCATGTTGCAGACGATGATGCAGTTGTCGTTGGCGTCGCGCAGGACTTCGTACTCGAGCTCTTTCCAGCCCAAGAGCGAGGTCTCGACCAGACACTGGTGGATGATCGACGCCTCCAGCCCGGTCTGCAGCGTGGCGCGCAGCTCGGCCTCGTCGTAGACCACGCCGCCGCCGCTGCCGCCCAGCGTGTAGGCCGGGCGGACGACCAGCGGGTAGCCCGACTCGCGCGCGAAGTCGACCCCGTCCTCGGGGTCGGTGACGATCCGCGAGGTCGGCACCGGCTCGCCGATCTCGATCATCTTAGCCTTGAAGCGCTCGCGGTCTTCGGCGAGCTGGATCGTGTCCAGCGGCGTGCCGAGCAGCTCGACCCCGTACTTCTCGATCACCCCGGCCGCGGCCAGCTCGACCGCCAGGTTGAGCCCGGTCTGGCCGCCCAGGGTGGGGAGCAGGGCGTCGGGCCGCTCGCGCGCGATGATCCGCTCGACGGAGGCCACGGTCAGCGGCTCGAGGTAGACCGCGTCGGCGATCTCCGGGTCGGTCATGATCGTGGCCGGGTTCGAGTTGACCAGGACGACCCGCAGGCCTTCCTCGCGCAGCGCCCGGCACGCTTGAACGCCGGCGTAGTCGAACTCGGCGGCTTGCCCGATGACGATCGGGCCCGAGCCGATCACCATCACGGTACGCCGGGACATCCCGCCCAGGATACGCCGAGCGAAACCGGAGTCCTCGGCCGGGCCGACCGGGGGCCGGTTCGCGCGGCGCTGAAAGCGAGCGCATGCACCGTCGTTCCAACTCGGACCGCGACGATTAGCGCCCGGCGACCCTCGCCGGCGCCGCTGCGGGCCGTCATCACGGCCGGGGGCACGGTCGACGGCCCGTTCGCGGACGCGCTCGGCACGCCGGTGAAGGCGCTCGCGCCGTTCGGCGCGGGCACGCTGCTCGACGTCGCGCTCGCCGCGTGCGCCGGGGCCGGAATCGACGATGTGGCGGTCGTCGGCGGACCCGAGGTCGAAGAGCAGCTTGATGCGCTCGGAGGGCAGCGC
>CAXTNU010000347.1:0-4320 GCA_964245595.1 uncultured bacterium
GTGAAGAGCGGGCCGTACACGTCGCGCGGCAGCGAGCCGTCCCAGGCCCGCAGCGCGGCGTCGAGCAGCGGGTCGTGGAAGGGCGCGGCGTCGGCCGCGCGCCAGGCGTGCGACCAGGGATCGGCGCCGTGAGCCAGCAGCGCCCCATAGCCGGCGTACGCCCAGACGTCGGCCGACAGCCGCACCGGCACGGCCAGCGCGCAGGCCAGCGCCAAGGCCGCGACCAGCAAGAGCGCCGCGACCGGCGGGCGAGCGAGCACCCCCAGGGCTTCGCGACCGCCCCGCACGAATCCGACGGCCGATGGACGACGGCTGGCTGCGGCGGGCACTGGAGACCAAGCGGGACGGGGGCAGCCTCGCCCCCGCGACCTGGCACCGCATCATCGAAGGTTACAGCCTGCCCGAGCCCACCGTGGACGAGGCCGCGGTCGCCGCGCTGGCGATGGCCTGCACCATCAACGGCATGGCCGACGGCGAGATCGAGGCGCTGACCGAGGCCATGGTCCGCTCGGGCGACGTGCTCCACTTCGGCGACCGGGTGGTGGTGGACAAACACTCGTCCGGCGGCGTCGGTGATACCGTGTCGCTGATCGTCGTGCCGCTGGTGGCGGCGTGCGGGGTGCCGGTGGCCAAGCTCTCGGGCCGGGCGCTGGGCCACACCGGCGGCACGCTCGACAAGCTCGAGGCGATACCCGGCGTGCGCACCGACCTCGCGCCGCCCGAGTTCGCCGCCCAGCTCGACCGGATCGGCTGCGCGATCGCCGCCCAGTCCGAGCGGCTGGTCCCGGCCGACAAGAAGCTCTACGACCTGCGCGACCGGACCGGCAGCGTGCCCTCGATCGGGCTGATCGCGGCTTCGATCGTGTCCAAGAAGATCGCGGGCGGGGCGGGCGCGATCGTGTTCGACGTCAAGGCCGGGCGGGGCGCGTTCATGCGCACCGTCGCCGACGCGACCAAGCTGGCCCGGCTGCTGGTGCGGCTGGCGGCGAGCTTCGGGCGGCGCGCCAGCGCGCTGGTGAGCGACATGGAGGAGCCGCTCGGGGCGGCGGTCGGGAGCGGCATCGAAGCCGTGGAGGCCCGCGACTTCCTGCGCGGCGACGGCGCCGACGCGCGCCTGCGCGAGGCCGTGCTGGCGGTCGCCGGAGAAATGTTGCGGGTCGGCGGCGTGCCCGAAGCCGAGATCGTGCCGCGCACGCGGAGCGGGCTGGAATCCGGCGCGGCTTACGAGCGTTTCGTCGACATGATCGAAGCGCAAGGCGGCACCCGCGCGGCGCTCGCTGCGATCGCCGCCCACCCCCGCCGGACCAGCGCCGTCGCGCCGCGCGACGGCTATGTCGGCGCGATCGACGCGCAGGCGATCGGTGAGGCGGCGCGCGAGCTGACCGCGGCCGACGGCCCGTTCGCGGGAATTCGCATCGTGACGCGCGTCGGCACGCCGGTGCGAGCCGGCGAGGTGCTGGCCGAGATCGCCGGCACGTCGCTCGCGGCGGATGCGGTCGTGCAGGCGTTCCGGATCGAATCCAGCGCGCCGCCGCCGCGCCCGCTGATCGACGCGATCGTGCGCGATGCGGACCTCGCCGGCGCGGCGAAGGCGGGCGCGTGAACGGGCGCGCGCCGGGCCGGGTCATCGTCACCGGCGCGGCGGGGCTGATCGGCAGCGCGGTCGTGCGCCAGCTCAACCTCGAAGGCGCCGAGGACATCGTCGCGGTCGACCGGCTCGG
Organism: uncultured bacterium; assembly: GCA_964245595.1. Classification (GTDB taxonomy): domain Bacteria; phylum Vulcanimicrobiota; class Vulcanimicrobiia; order Vulcanimicrobiales; family Vulcanimicrobiaceae; genus Vulcanimicrobium. The sequence goes on from CAXTNU010000347.1 coordinate 1,722, forward strand.
CACGAGCGAGAAGTGGCGCCACCTCGTGCCGCTGCGCTTCGCCGACTACCTCGACGCGGACGAGTTCTACGCGGCGCTCGCCGGCGGGCCCGAAGCGTTCGGCGAGGTGGCCACGGTGTTCCATTTGGGCGCTTGCTCCTCGACCACCGAGCGTGACGCCTCGTACCTGATCCAGAACAACGTGCGCCGCTCGCAGGAGCTCGCGCGCTGGGCCTTCGCGCGCGGCGCGCGCTTCGTGTACGCTTCTTCGGCGGCGACCTACGGCGCGCGCGAGTCCGATCTGCGCGAGGACCTCGACCCGCACGCGCTGCGCCCGCTCAACATGTACGGCTACTCCAAGCACCTGTTCGACAACTGGCTGCGCCGCGAGGGATTGCTCGAGCGCGCGGTCGGCTTGAAGTACTTCAACGTCTACGGGCCCAACGAGGACCACAAGGGCGCGATGCGCAGCGTCGTGGCCAAGGCCTACGAGCAGATTCGCGCGCGCGGCACGATCGAGCTGTTCCGCAGCTACCGCGCCGGCGTCGCCGACGGCGAGCAGTCGCGCGATTTCCTCTACGTCAAGGACGCCGCCGCGATCACTACCTTTCTGGCCCGCACGCCGAGCGCGAGCGGGCTGTTCAACGTCGGCGCGGGCATCGACCGGACTTGGAACGACCTGGCCGCGGCGGTGTTCGCGGCGCTCGACCTGCCGCCGCGGGTCGAGTACGTCGACATGCCCCAGGAACTGCGCGGCAAGTACCAGTACCGCACCGTCGCCGAGGTCGCCAAGCTGCGCGCGGCGGGCTGGGACCGGCCCGCGACCGCGCTCGAGCGCGCGGTCGACGACTACGTGCGCAATTACTTGGTGAGCGGGGCGTCCTTGGGGGCGGAAACCGGCACGGCCGAGCGCGGCGTGCGTTCCACGCTGCTCAGCAGGTAGAGCGGCCGGCCCTTGATCTCGTCGTAGATGCGGCCCAGGTACTCGCCCAGGATGCCGATCCCGATCAGCTGCACCCCGCCCAGGAACAGGATCGCGAAGATCAGCGAGGTGTAGCCGGGCAGATTGTAGCCGGTGAAGATGCGGATCAGGATTTCCGCCAGCGCGACGACGAAGGCCACCGCCGAGACGACGAAGCCTAGGTACGAGGCGAAGCGCAGCGGCACGTCGCTGAACGAGGTGATGCCGTCGATCGCGAAGCGCAGCATCTTGGAGACCGGGTACTTGGTGCTGCCCGAGTGGCGCACGTCGCGGTCGTACTGCACCGCGGTCTGCGGGTACCCGATCCACGACACCAGGCCGCGGATGAAGCGGTGCCGCTCGCGGATCGCCTTGAGCGCGTCGACGACGCGGCGCGACATCAGGCGGAAGTCGCCCGTGTCGACCGGGATGTCGACTTTGGTGAGGCGGCGCGTGACGCGGTAGAACAGGCGCGCGGTGAACAGCTTGAACGCGCTCTCGCCCTTGCGGATGCGGCGCACCGCGTACACCACGTCGTAGCCGTCGCGCCAGCGCTGCACCATCTGGGGAATCAGCTCGGGCGGGTCTTGCAGGTCCGCGTCGATGAGCACGACCGCGTCGCCCAGCGCGGCGTCCAGGCCCGCCGTCGCGGCCAGCTGGTGCCCGAAGTTGCGCGACAGATCGACCACCACCAAGTGCGGGTCGGTGCGCGCGCTCTCGCGCAGCAGCGCGAGAGTCCGGTCGCTGCTGCCGTCGTTGACCAGCACCAGCTCGTAGTCGTCCAGGCCGGGGATGTCGCGCACGACGCCGCTCAGCCGCCGGACGAGCTCCGCGACGTTGCCTTCCTCGTTGTACAGCGGAGCGACGACGCTCAGGAAGCCCGGCATGGCGGCCACGTTCTTTCGTCCTCCCGCCCGGCTTTCCGCCCGCGGCCGGAGCCGTCTCGCGCGCGGCGAACGTTCCCCGCTCGATGGTGACCTCTCTGCCCCTGCTGCTCGCCCTCGCGGCCTCGCCCTACCAGCACCTCGGGCCGACCCCGCCGCCGCACGGGCTGCCGGCGATCACGTCCTACGCGATCGAATCGACCGACATCCGGGCCGGCCAGACCATCTCGGGCAGCGTCGAGACCTCCGCGAACGTGGAGTACGTCGAGGCCCGCATCGACTACCGCAATGCGCCGATGAAGCAGACCGCGCCCGGCCATTTCGTGTTGAGCTACAAGGTGCCGTGGTATCTGCCGCCCTGGCTGCGCCACGGCTACACCCTGCAGATCATCGCGCGCAGCGTCGACGGCGTCGAGACGACGCGCGACATCCCGATCCAGATCCACTAATCGATGTCGGCCCAGGCGGCGACGGTCACGCTGACGTGGGCGTCGGGCCGGCCTTCGGCGATGTGGGCGGGGGGCAGCGCGCGCGCCGCGTCGCGCTCGATCGTGCCGTAGCTGCCGCGGGTGACGCGGAAGGCCACCCGCGCGTCGCGGTGCAGGCGCAGCGCGAGCCGGTAGTGGCGCGCGTCGACCCGGTCCATCCGGACCTCGGCCGGCGCGTAGCTGCTGCGCTCGGTGCTCAGGTACACGTCGTCGCCGGGCGGCGTGCGCGGCGGCACGGTGACCTCGATCGTCACCGTGACCAGCTGCGCCTCGTCGGCGTCGCGCTC
>CAXTNU010000348.1:0-4317 GCA_964245595.1 uncultured bacterium
GGTGTACCTGAGCCGGAGCCTGTTCGCGATGGGCCGCGACGGGCTGCTGCCGCGCGCGCTGGGCGAGCTCGACCGGCGCGCCGAGCCGGCCGCCGCGATCGCGCTGGTCGCCGGGTTCTCGCTGGCGTTCTGCCTGGCGGCGGGCGTCTCGCCCAGTGCGGGCGCCGCGTTCGCGTTCGCGCTGCAGGGCACGTCGTGGTTTCTCGGGTTACTATTCGTTCTCAGCGCCGCCGCCGCCGTGCGCGTGTTCCGCAGCGAACCGGGGGCGCGCTGGTCGGGGGTCGTGCTGCCGGGCGCGGCGGGCTTGCTCTTGGGAGCGATCCTGCTCGTTTCCCTGCTCGGTGACGATACTGGGACCAGGGGTTTCATCGCCCTCTCCGCAATCATCGGGCTTCCCCTGGCGCTCTGGCGCGGTAGGTTCGTCCGCCGTGCCGTCGGAACCAGGGGCGGCCTCTGTCCGGGAGTCGGTTCTTTTGAACGACAAAGAAATCGTTTTGACGCGTGACGGTCTGACCAAGCTCGAGGAAGAACTCGACGAGCTCAAGTCCGTCCATCGCCGCGAGGTCAACGAACGCATCCGCCAGGCGAAAGAGTTCGGCGACATCTCCGAAAACGCGGAATACGAAGACGCCAAGCAAGAGCAGGCGTTCGTCGAGGGCCGCATCCTCAAGCTCGAGAGCATGGTCCGCAACGCGCGCGTCATCGACGCGTCGGACTACGTCGCAGACGAAGTGCACCTCGGCGCGACGATCAAGGTCAAAGAGGTCAGCTCGGGGACGTCGCACGAGTTCACCATCGTCGGCTCGGCCGAGGCCGATCCCAAGAACGCGCGGCTCTCCAACGAGTCGCCGGTCGGGCGCGCGCTGATGGGCCGCAAGAAGGGCGAGACGGTCGACGTCACCACCCCGCGCGGCCAGATGAAATACAAGATCGAGTCGATCAACAAAGACCCGAACAAGAAGAAGAAGGCCTCTTGACGCCGTGAGCGATCTCGTCGCAGCACGGCGTGCCAGGCTCGCCGCGCTGCGGCAGCTTGGCGTCGACCCGTTCGCCGCCACCCGCTTCGACGTCAGCGCGCACGCCGAAGACCTCGCCGCGACGTATGCCGAACTGCCCGCCGAAGCGCGGGCCGTCGGCGAGACCTGGTCGCTGGCCGGGCGGGTCATGTCGGTCCGCGGCCAGGGCAAGGTGCTCTTCGTCGACCTCGCCGACCGCAGCGGCACCTTCCAACTCTTCGTGCGCTTCAACGACGTCGGGGCCGAGCGCTTCGCGGTGTTCAAGGAGGTCGAGCGGGGCGACATCGTCGGCGCGACCGGCTTCGTGTTCCGCACCAAGCTGGGCGAGCTGTCGCTCTACGTGCAGACCTTCGAAGTGCTCGGCAAGAGCCTGCAGCCGCTGCCCGACAAGTGGCACGGCCTGCAGGACGTCGAAAAGCGCTATCGGCGCCGCTACGTCGATCTGATCGTCAACCCGCAGGTGCGCGGTGTGATGATCGCGCGCTCGCGCATCGTGGCCGAGACGCGCCGCTTCGTCGATGCGCAAGGCTTCTTCGAGGTCGAGACGCCGACGCTGCTCAACGTCGCCGGCGGCGCCAGCGCGCGGCCGTTCCTGACCCGCTCCAACGCGCTCGACATCCAGCTCTCGCTGCGGATCGCGACCGAGCTGTATCTCAAGCGGCTGATCGTGGGCGGGATGGAGCGGGTCTACGAGATCGGCCGCATCTGGCGCAACGAGGGTATCGACACCACGCACAACCCCGAGTTCACCATGCTGGAGCTCTACGCGGCGTTCTGGGACGTGAACGACATGATGCGCTTCAACGAGGAGCTGATGGCGCACCTCGCGCGCACCGTCTCGGCGCGCGGCGACGAGACGATCGTCTACGGCGAGGACACGATCTCGTTCGCGACCCCGTTCCGGCGCCTGAACTACCTCGAAGCGTTCCGGGATCTGGCCGGGATCGAGCGCGCGCAGCTGCTCGATCCCGACGCGTGCTTCGCGCTGCTGCGCGAGCACGGCATCCCCGACTCGCCGACCCACGCCCACGCGCTGGACAAGCTGTTCGAGCGGATCGTCGAGCCGACGCTGCTCCAGCCGACCTTCGTGTACGGCTACCCGGTCGTGCTCTCGCCGCTGGCCAAGCGGATGCCGCACGATCCCGAGCTGACCGAGCGCTACGAGCTGTTCGCGGCGCACATGGAGCTGGCCAACGCCTTCACCGAGCTCAACGATCCCGACGACCAGCGGAGCCGGTTCGAGCTGCAGGTCGCCGAGAAGGCGGCCGGCGACGAAGAGATTCCCCCGCCGGACTGGGACTTCGTCACCGCGCTCGAGTACGGCATGCCGCCCACCGCTGGGATCGGGATCGGCATGGACCGGCTCGTGATGATGCTGACGAACAACGCCTCGATCCGCGACGTGCTGCTGTTTCCGCTCCAGCGTCCGCTCGCCGCCGGCACGCGGGACGACGATGACGAGGATTCGGGGGCGCTGGTCTGAGCGCGGCCCCCGCGCAACTTCCCGGCCGCTCGGGTGGTCGAACCAAACGTCATGGCACTTCAGAACCTAGATCTCACCACGTCGTACCCGGCCAGCGTCAAGCAGAAGCTGTTCGGCCTCGTGCAGCTCAAACGCACCATCGATAAGGGCATCGCGGCTGCCCACGGCAACGCCGGCGAGTACCACTACGGCTGCCCGATGGACAAGGCCGTGTTCGCCTTCCTCGGGCTGGAAGAGGAGCCGCTGCTCGGCGTCATCAAGCAGGCCCAGAGCGAGGCCGACATCGAGGCCTACGTCAAGCCGTTCGTCGACAAGAAGTCGCCCGCCGAGATCGAGGCGTGGAACGCGCAGTGGCTCAAGCAAGGCCCGGCCGAGGGCAGCGACGGCCACAAGTACTTCCTGGGGCTGCGCAACGAGCTGGCACCCGACCGGACCGACATCACCGCCTGGCCGGATCTGCTCGATCTCGACGAAAAGCGCGAAGTTCCGCGCGTCGTCAACGCCTGATCCGACTGGTTCCACGAGGGAAGAGGCCGCCGCGAGGCGGCCTTTTTTCGTTGTCTGGCAACCGTCTGAGAGCAGGCGAGCGGATGGAACGAGACGGGCTCCAAAACGCCCGCGTTCCTTATCCGCGACGCTGTCCTAGCCGGCAAGGCGACGATGCGGCGACAAGCGAGAACCGGAGCGGTGTGCCTTGTTCGATGTATCCGGGGCCGTGCTGAGCCATTTGCTCGAGCAGCCCTTCACTTCCGCATTCCTCGGTGCCGTGCTGGAGCACGATTACGACACCCACCGGCACATGCTCAGCGTCGGCGCGCTGACCGCGCGCGTCGCGATGGCGGCCGGCTTTCCGTATGCCCAGGCGCTCGTGATCGGCCAAGCGGGCCTGTTCCACGACGTCGGCAAGCTCCACGTCTCGCGCACGCTGCTCAACGAGCGCCAGCCGCTGACGGCGGCTGAATGGGGCCTGATCCGCCTGCACTCCGAGCGCGGTGAAGCCATGCTGCGCGACTACGACGCGCACGAGCTGGCCGACATCGTGCGCGGTCACCACGAGCGCCTGGACGGCACCGGGTATCCCGACGGCCTGCGCGGGTTGCAGATCTCCGATGCGACCCGGTTGCTCTCGGTCGTCGACGCCTACGACGCGATGCGCTCCGGCCGGCCCTACGCGTACCCCGTCGACCACGATACCGCGCTCGAACGGCTCAGCTCGGCGCGCCACCTCTACGACGCCGACGCGGTCCGGGCGCTGGTCGAAACGCTGGACGGGACGGAGGCCGCGACCTCGTTATCGTGAAGCGCAGGGCGTGTCGACGTATCGCCTCGTCGTCGAGTACGACGGGACCGCGCTCCACGGGTTCCAGTTCCAGCCGGCGCTGCGCACGGCCGCGGGCGCGCTCGAAACGGCGCTGGCGCAGCTGTTCGGCACGCCGGTGAAGGTCACCGCGGCCGGCCGCACCGATGCCGGCGTCCACGCCACCGGGCAGGTCGTGTCGTTTCACGCCGAGCGGCCCTTCCCGTTCGACCGGCTGGTGCTGGCGCTCAACGCCACCCTGCCCGCCGACGTGGTCGTGCGCGCCGCGCAGATCGTGCCCGACGGGTTCTCGGCCCGCTTCGATGCGCGCGAGCGGGTCTACGACTATCTCATTCTCGCGCGGCGCTCTCCGAGCGCGCTGTGGCGCGCGCGGGCTTGGCACGTGCCGCGCCCGATCGACGGCGCGCGCTTCGCCGCGGCCGCCGCGCCGCTGCTGGGCGAGCACGACTTCGTCTCGTTCTGCGGCGAGCTGCCCGACCGCGGCGGCACCGTGCGCGACC
>CAXTNU010000349.1:0-4315 GCA_964245595.1 uncultured bacterium
TAGCGACCTGTTCGCGCCGCTGGGCAAAGCCCAGCGCGCGCTGCTGCGCGCGCCGCCCCGCCCGGGCGCGAGCGGGCTGCTGATCGCGCTGGCGCGCGCGCTCGAGGCCAACCAGCCCGATGCGCACGTGATCGTGCTGGTCGTCGACGAGCGCCCCGAGGCCGTCACCCACCTCAAGCGGTCGCTGGCGACCGAGGTCGTCGCGACCAGCTTCGAAGAGCATCCCGAGAACAGCGTCACGGCGGCCGAGCTGGTCTTCGAGCGCGCGAAGCGCTTGGTCGAGGTCGGCCGAGACGTCGTCGTGCTGGTCGACTCGCTCAGCCGCCTGGTGCGCGCGTACGCCACGGCGGCCCACCACAAGGGCCCGCTTGCCGCGCTCGATCCGGCCGTGCTGGCGCGGTCCAAGCGGCTCTTCGGCGCCGCGCGCGCGGTCGAGGGCGGCGGCTCGCTGACCGTCGTCGGCGCGGTCGGCAGCGGCGGCGCGCCGCTCGACACGCTGGTGCTCGAAGAGTTCGCGCCCGCCGCCAACGCCGAGATCGTCATCGCGCGCGAGCTGGCCGAGGGCCGCGCCTTCCCGTCCGTCGACCTGATCCGCAGCGGCAACTGGTACGAGCAGCAGCTGCTCTCCGAGATCGCGCTGCACAAGGTCGGCGCGTTGCGCCGCGCGCTGGCCGGCGTGCCCAGCGCCGAGGCCTCGGAGCGGATCTACACCGCGCTCGGGCGGACGAAGACGAACGACGAGTTCGTCACCAAGTTCGACCTGGCCAAAGTCTAGCCGCCCTGCGGCTGCAGAAGTACCTCGCGGCGGCGGGCGTGGCGTCCCGCCGCAAAGCCGAGGAGCTGATCGTGGCGGGGCGCGTGCGCGTCGCGGGCAAGATCGTGCGCGAGCTCGGCACCAGCGTGGAAGACGGCGCGCGGGTCGAGTTCGACGGCAAGCCGGTGCGCCCGGCGGCGACCCCGACCTACGTCGTGCTGCACAAACCGGCCGGCGTGATGACCACCATGCGCGATCCCGAAGGCCGCCGCACGGTGGCCGAGGTGGTGCGAAACGCCGGCATCACCGCGCGCGTCGTGCCCGTCGGCCGGCTCGACTACGACACCAGCGGCGTGCTGCTGCTGACCGACGACGGCGAGACCGCCAACGTGCTGACCCACCCCCGCTTCGGGGTCGAGAAGACGTACCGCGCGACGGTCCGCGGGCGGCTGGAGAACGCGGCGGTCGAGCGCATCCTCAAAGGGGTGCGGCTCGACGAGGGCCGCGCCGCGCCCGCGCAGCTGCGGGTGGTGGCGGTGCGGCGCGACGTCTCGGTCGTCGACCTCACCATCCACGAAGGCCGCAATCGCCAGGTGCGGCGGATGTTCGAGGAGGTCGACCACCCGGTGCTGACGCTGGTCCGGCTGCGTTTCGGCCCGCTGGGTCTGGGCGAACTACCGGTCGGCGCGGTGCGCCCGCCGTCCGAACGCGAGCTGGCCGCGCTGCACCGCCTGGTCGCGGAGGCGCAGGCCGCCGGCACGAACGGCGAGGACGGCGCTTAGGGTGCGCGTGCGCGGGATCCGGGGCGCGATCACGGTCGAGCGCGACGAGCCGGGGGCGATCCTCGCCGCGACCGAGCGGCTGCTGCGCACGATCGTCGAGCGCAACGGGTTCGAGCCCGACGACGTGGCTTCGGCGCTGTTCACCGTGACGCCCGATCTGGTCTCGGAATTCCCCGCCGCAGCCGCGCGCCGGATGGGCTGGACCCTCGTCCCGCTGTTGAACTTCACCGAAATCGGGGTACCGGGGCGATTGGAACGCTGCATCCGGATCCTGGTCCACATCAACACGGAACTGGGCCAGGCGGCCATCGAGCACGTCTACCTGGGAGGTGCGACCGTCCTGCGCCCCGACCTGAAGAGCGGGTAACCAGGGATCTGACAGCAGGTGATGGGCCGCGGACGCCCAATCGCGCCCGGTCAAACCGTGTGCCGCGAGGGCCGGGTGCCTCCCGATCCGGCGAGTGGAACGGCGCCGCGCCGGACCCCACGTTAGTCCCCGTACCATCCCACGCCGTCACCGAGGTTGAACGTCTCCATGGCCGCACGCCCCTCCCGCTCGCTCGCCGCTCTCGCGCTCGGCGCGCTCGCCCTGGCCTCGTTCCCGCCGGCCGCGCTCGCGCAGACCTCGCAGTTCTACTCGCCGCCCAAGATCATCAAGCAGGGCAGCGCCACCTCGCCGGTCGTCGGCAAGGGCTCGGTGACGCTCAAGGTCTTCGTCAAGAAGAACGGTACCGTGGGCCCGGTCACGGTGGTCAAATCGACCAACCACGGCGACGACGCGGCGGCGCTGGAAATCGCCAAGACTTCGACCTACAAGCCGGGCGCCCGCGACGCCAAGCCCGAGGACGCCTACTACACGCTCTCGCTCAAGTTCAACGGCAACGCCGTCACGACCGACACCGGCTCCGCGGTGGGCGAGGTCAACCAGGCCAACGCCCTGGTCCGAGCCGGCAAGTACGCCGACGCCAAGACCCAGCTCCAGAGCTACCTGACCGGTCACCCGGGCGACCGTGACGCCGAGGCCCTGCTGGGCGTGTCCGACGCCTACCTCAACGACTCGGCCGGCGCGGCGGCGGCTTTCGACGCGACCGGCGGAACGATCCCCGCCCAGTTCAAGGTCGTGGCCGGCAAGGCGTACAGCGACGCCGCGGTCGAGGCCCTCAAGGCCAAGAACAACGACCAGGCGGTGGCCTACGCCGACAAGGCGCTGGCTATCCAGCCCAACGTCAACGGCTACTATCTGCGCGGCACGGCGTACGCCAACGCGCAGAAATACCCCCAGGCGATCGCCGACTTGGAGAAGGCCAAGAACCAGGCCGCGGCCGGCAAGGCCGACGCCGGCACGCTCAACGCGATCGACTCGTCGCTGGCGACGTCCTACCTGTTCGGCGGCCAGCCCGACAAGGGCACGGCGCTCGCCGCCGAGGTGAAGCGGCGCGACCCGTCCAACACCCGGGTCGACGACGCGATCGCCGGCTACTACAACCAGCAGGCCTCCGCGGCCGTTCAGGGTGGAAAGCGCGATCAGGCGGTCGCGTCGCTGGAAGCCGGCGCCAAGGCGGTTCCCAGCCGCGCGGTGGTACTCTATACGGCGGCTGCGAACGTCATGGGCGGCAGCGCCAAGAGCGCCGACGACTGGAAGCGGGTCAAAGCCGAAGCCGACAAGGCGCTGGCGGTCAATCCGAACGACGCCGGCGCGCTCTTCATCGACGGGATCGCGTCCGCCAACGCCGGGGACGGCGCGGGCGCGAAGACGGCCCTCACCAAAGCCAAGGCCAACGTGGGTTCGGATGCCGACTTGTCGGCCAAGATCGACACCGCCCTGGCGCAGCTCAGCAAGACCGCACCAAAGTAGGAATGGATGACGGGACGGCCAACACCTAGGCCCGCGCCGGGAGCAGCGTCCCGCCATCTTTCGTTTTGTCCCGACGGCCCACGGCCGTTCAACACCTCGGGAAAATAGAGAAGGGGCTACATAGACTTCGTGGACATCAAAGGATTCTTGGATACGATCAACCAGGGCGGCCCGGCCATGTGGGTCCTGCTGCTCCTCTCCGTCGTCGCCGTGGCGATCGTGATCGAGCGCCTGCTGTTCTTCAGCACCCAGCACTCCGACACGAAAGGCCTGCTGCGCGACATCGGCCAGCGGATCTCCGCCGACGACCTACCGGGCGCCATCAAAGTGTGCAAGCAGAACAAGGGCATGCTCCCGCGCATCCTGGAGTTCGGCCTCGCCCGCGGTGAGAAGAACCGCGCCGACATCACCGACGCGCTCTCGATCGCGCTGATGGAGAACCTCAACTCGCTCGAGCGCAATCTCGGCGTGATCGGCACCATCGCCGTCATCGCCCCGTTCGTCGGTCTGGCCGGTACCGTGCTCGGTATCATCCGGGCCTTCCAGGACATCGCGCTCAAGGGCAACTCGACCCCCGCCGTCGTCGCCGCCGGCGTCTCCGAGGCGCTCATCACGACCTTCGCGGGTCTGGTCGTGGCCGTCATCTCGGTCGTGTTCTTCAACTACTTCAAGACGCGCATCAAGGCGTACAACCAGGAGATGATCGTGGCGGCCAACCAGCTCGCCGAGATGCTCCACTTCCACAACACCGGCGCGCCGATCCCGACCGAGCTGTACCAGCCCGTGACCGGCGCCGCCGCGGTGCGGAAGTAACCGTACCCTGAACCTCTCGACCGAAGGGCTCGACTCATGAGCATGGTCTCCTCCGCGCAAGACAACGAAGTGATGGCCGAGATCAACATCACGCCGTTCACCGACGTGCTG
>CAXTNU010000350.1:0-4313 GCA_964245595.1 uncultured bacterium
GCGCTGCGCGCGCCCGGCCGGATCGCCGCCCAGACCGTCGCCGCGCTCGCGCCGACCGCCGCCGTGCGGGCCATCGTGCGCGGCTACGCGGCGCTGACCGGCGTCCCCGCCTAAACTGCCTTTCCCGCCCGGCCGATAGCTTCAGATAGGAGGACCGTAGGAACATGGACGTTCAGGCGATCGATCAGTCCCACGCCGCAGTGAAGGCGAAGCCGGCCGGCGAGGCGCTCCCGGCGTTCGAGCTGCCCGCGTTCGGGAAGGGTTTTGCGAGCGGGATCAAGCCCGACGAGACGCTGAGCCAAGCGCTCTCGACCCTGGCCGGCGGCGGCGCCAACGTGAGCGTGTCGTTCCAGGTGCTCGAGCACCCCGACCAGATCGTGACCGTGTTCAAGAACGCGGACACCGGCGAGGTGATCACCCAGTTCCCGGCTCAGACGATGGTCGTGCTGGCCCAGTTCTTCAACAAGCTCGCCGGCGCGGTGCTGGACCGGACGGCCTGAGATGAGCGGTATCAGTTCCAGCTCGAGCTCGAGCAGCGCGGCGACCGTCTACGGGACAAACGTTCCGCCGATCTCGTTCCCCGGCATCGCGTCGGGCATCGACTACAACACGATCATCTCGAAGTACACCGCGCTGACCATGCAGATGGCGACGCCGCTGCAGACCAAGGTCACGACGCTCAACAGCAAACAGGCCGAGCTGCTCAAGATCCAGGACCTGCTCTCGAAGTTCCAAGACAGCTTCACCGCGGTCAGCGACCCCCAGAACTTCACCGCGACGTCGCCGACCTCGACCAACGCCTCGGCGGTCGCGGCCTCGCCGATCGTCGGCGGCACCGCCACGCCCGGCTCGTACGTCGTCACCAACGCGACGCTCGCCACCGCGACCCAGCTCCAGAACGATCCGGCCGCCAACGGCGCCTACGATCCGACGGTGACGCTGGCGACCGCGGGCGGCTCGGTCACGCCCAGCAACGGCAGCGCCGCCGGCACGACGACCAACGGCAGCGTGACCATCGACGGCGTGACGATCTCCTACAACGTCAACGGCGACACGCTCAACTCGTTCATCAACAACGCCAACACGGCGCTGGCGGGCAAGGCGACGCTGAGCTACGCCAACGGCCAGGTGACGGTCTCGTCGACCGTGCCGCTGACGCTGGGCAGCGGCGGCGACCAGGGCAACATCCTCCAGGCGCTCAAGCTCGACACCGCGCAGATCGGCTACGGCGCCGGCACGTACAGCGCGTCGAGCGCGGGCAACATCGGCGGCATCAACGTCGGGTCGACGCTCAACCAGGATCACAATGCCGGCTTCGCGACGGCGGTCACCGCCGGCACGTTCACCATCAACGGCGTCACGTTCGCGGTCGACCCGACCAAGAACAACCTCAACAACGTCCTCAGCCAGATCAACGGCTCGGCGGCCGGTGTGCTGGCGACCTACAACCAGAGCACCGGCGGCATCGTGCTGTCGGCCAAGACCAGCGGCCCGCAAGGCATCGCGCTCGGCAAGTCCACCGACTCGTCGAACTTCCTGCAGGCCGCCGGGCTGCTGGCGTCGGCCACGACGCCCGGCACGCTGGCGGCCGGGGCGACCCAGAACGTCGGTCGCGCCGCGATGGTGCAGTACGTCGACAACAGCGGCACCACCCAGACCGCCTACAGCAATTCCAACACGATCACCAATGCCATCCCCGGCGTGCAGCTGAACCTGCAGCAGGCGGTCACCGCCGCGGCGCCGGTCACGATCACCGTCGGCTCGGACAGCTCGGCCCTGCAGAGCGCGATCACGACCTTCTCCACCGCCTACAACGCGGTGATGGACGAGATCAACACCGCCACGCAAGCCCCGGTCGTCGGCTCGCAGACCTCGAGCGCGACCGGCCAGCAGCTCTCGGGCCAGATCAGCGACGGCGGAGTCCTGTTCAACGACCAGGACGTCCTCGCGCTGCGCGACCAGATGGTCAACCTGGTGACCTCGTTCGCCCCGACCGGTTCGAGCGCGTACAACTCGCTGGCCTCGATCGGCCTGGCGCTGGACAACTCGTTCAGCGTGAACTCCGCCTCGACCGCGACCAACAGCTCGAACAACACCGACCAGACCAACGTCACGCAGCAGACCTTCCAGGGAACGAGCGGGCGGTTCGCCGACCTCGACGTCAGCAAACTCACCGCCGCGCTCGCCGCGAACCCCAACGCGGTCAGCAAGCTCTTCGTCGGGACGACCAGCGTGATCACCGGCCTGGGCTCGTACCTGACCTCCGCCACCGGGCTGCCGACGCAGTTGACCTCCGGCGTCGCCGGCGCGATTCCGGCGCAGTCGCTCTTCTCGCTCTACACCCAGGAGACGAGCGACCAGATCGGCTCGCTGCAGCAGCAGATCCAACTGGTGACCGACCAAGCCAACGCGCAAGCCGACCGGCTGCGCGCCCAGTTCACCGCCTCCGAAGGGACGATCGCGCAGTTGCAGTCCGAACAGTCCTCCCTCAGCTCGCTCTTGAGCAAGAGCTAGCCGAATGACCAACGTCAACCTGCGTTATCTCGAAGCGTCGATCAACTCCGCCAGCCCCGAAGAGCTCATCATCAAGGTGTACGACGCGCTGCTGCTGTTCGCGCGGCAGTCGATCGAGACGATGGAGAAGCGGCCGGCCGACATCCAGAGCCGGCACGACTTGCTGCGCCGCGCGCAGCGCGCCTGCGCGCTGCTGATGGGATCGCTCAAGCTCGACCTCGACAGCGACATCCCGGGCAACCTGTTTCGCATCTACGAATTCTGGCACCACCAGCTCGTCGCGGCGAACATGCACGGCGACCCGCAGAAGGTGCGCGACGTCCTGCCCATGATCGCCGAGCTGCGCGAGACCTGGGTCCAGGCGATCAAGATGTACCGCACCCAGCACGCCGCCGCCGAACCGCAGCTCGGTGCACTCGTCTGCTGAGCCGCCGCGCGACGCGGTGGTGCGGACGATCATCGCGCTGGAGCGCTCGTGCCTGGACGCCGACGCCGCGCTGGTCGAGCGGCGCTGGGACGTCATCCGCACCGCGCTGACGCGCCAGCACGAGCTGGCCGACCAGCTCGCCGCGTTGTTCGCGGCGGCGCCGGAAACGGCGCCGGCCCGCGACGCGCGGGTCGCGGCGCGACTGCGCGGCATCCTGCGCTACCGCGACGACCAGTTGCAGCGGGTCGAGGCGTATCGCGACGAGGTCGGCCGGCGGCTGCACGCGATCGGCCAATTGCGCGCGCTCTCGCGCACCGTCGGTCGGCACGACCGCACCGCCGCACTGTTCGACGGGCAGTACTGACCCCGCGGCGCTAGCCGCTGGGAATGAGCAGCGTCGCCGCGAACGCCTCCTGCCGCTCCTGCGCGCGCGGCACGCCGTCGTCGAACGGGACCAGTTTGGTGCGCTCCCCGTCGCGCACGATCATCCGCACGCGGTCGGTTTCGGCGTCGCTCTCCCAGCGCTCCGGCGCGGTGCTGTCGGTGCCGCGGTCGTAGTGGCCGGCGCGCACGCCGGCGTGCAGCACGACGTTGAAGCCGCCGCGCCGCGCGCGCTCGCAGAACAGGTAGTCCTCGTCGCACTGGCGGACCGTGCGCGAGCGCTCGTCGACGAAGACGTGGGCGGCGAAGTAGGGCGGCGTCATCGCCCGCAGCGCCGCGACCCGGATCACCACGAAGCCGAACCCGACCCCGTCGACCAGCGCGGTGCGGTCCTGGGCGAAGGGCGGGATCGCGGCCGACGTCGTGTCGCCCGAGCGCCAGCGCGAGACCGCCATCGGGCGCGCGCCGTCGCGGCTGTAGTAGAGCGCGGCGGCCAGCGCCGCCTGGGGGTCGGCCTCGAGCGCGCCGATCAGCTTCTCGAGCGCGTCGGGCGGGGCCACGATGTCGTCGTCGATCATCGCCAGCAGGTCGGCCCCGCGGGCGACCGCGTCGCGGGCGATCATCTCGCGCTGCGCGGCGACGAAGTTGCCGGTCCACACCACGCGCTCGACGTCCGTCACCGAGGCGGGCGTGGTGAGCCCGCGCAGCGCGTCCAGGAACGGGCGGGTCGGCTGGCCGCCGGTGGGAATGCCGATCAGGAGCTTCACGACGTGAGGACCTCGCGCAGGGCGGTGACGAGCGCCGCGCCGGCGTCGCGCAGGGCGGCGTCGTCGGCGGTCAGTGGATCGTAGCGGCGGTCGACCGCGCGGCGCACGGTGACGCGCATCAGCCAGGCCCCCGCCGCGACCCGGAAGGTCGCGAGCGCCTCACCGGCACGCGCCGCCGCGGGATGGTCGCCGGCCAGCGCGCGCGGCGCGACCGCCAGCAGGAC